>JAAYPP010000070.1 GCA_012519765.1 Lentisphaerota bacterium | reverse complement strand
TTTTTCATCTTTTCAGGAATTTCAGCATTTGACGACTGCTTGCTTTTCATGGCTTCCACCAGCAGTTGGTGAAGCAGGGTGATCTGTTTGACATATTTAGGATATTTGTCATCAGCCGGCTCTACTGCTATTATCCGTTGTGTCATGAAATATTGAGTCACAATGTGCTGAAAATCGTTGGCGTGATTTTCTTTGGTGTTGATCCAGCGCACCAACTGATTGTAATTCGGCTGTTTTTCTTTCGCAATAATATTGATTTGATCTATGGATTTGGCAATGGTTTCGATATGTTCATTCATTAGACTGAAACGCAGCGAATCACCGTAAATTCCACAGGGAACTTCACAATGCGGGAAAATCTGAGTGCAGATTCCGGCAACCAACATGAACAGCGCGATTTTTTTCAGCATTTTTACATTTCCTTGGTTATCAACGTTTTTAACTCAATGGCAAATTGCCATTCTCACTGGGATTGCTAAAATAGCATCGTGAATAATAATTGCAAGATAACAGCAGGGGCAGGGGTAATCTACGAGGCTGTATGATTAACCTGATAAAAGCAGTCGGCTCATTGGACTGTAGCATGGGGTAAAAAACAAAAGCGCCCCGGATTAAGGGGGCGCTAGTGTTCTGTAAAGCTTGAAATTTAGCTTGGATCGCAACCGTTTTGCGGCAAATTTCTTATCGATGTATTTTTCTGTTCATGTCTCGGACGATATTCATATCGCCATTGGCCTGAACAAAAATATCCAAACCATAATTCAACTTGTCCAACCCGATTTTTCAGTTTTACAGAGTACTGGAGTAGGAATCAATGGCGGTGTTGAGCCGCTTTCCGTTTGACTTCGCTTGGTTTCTCGTAATGTTTACGATTGCGAAGTTCTTTCAGAGTTCCTTCTTTGTCGAGTTTTTTCTTCAACCGGCGCAAAGCGCGGTCGATGGCTTCACCTTTTTTTACGCGAACTTCGGTATCCATACTATTTCACCTCCTTCTCGGATGTTAAAAATTTATCAATCAGTGGCGAATCCGGCTTCATCAGCCAGCATCATTTTAAGTTTAGTAAGCGCTTGGTTTTGGATCTGACGAACTCTTTCGCGGGTCCGTCCGATTTCCTTGCTGACTTCTTCCAGCGTTTTGGGGCGGGCTGAGCCCAGTCCGAAACGCATTTTCAGGATGACTTTCTCTCGTTCATCTAGTTCTTCAATTAAAACTTTCAGGCGTTTCAATGACTCGACGTCGGCCATTATCTGGTCAGGTGTGGTGGCGCCCCGGTCAGGAATAATATCCTGAAATTCGCCGTCTTCGCCTTGCTGAATCGGGTCATGAAGCGAAAAGGTTCGCAATTCGGCCAGGCGTAATCCGGCAACGGTTCTTTCACTGTAGTCCAGATGACCGGCGATTTCGGCATCAGTGGGTTCGCGTCCCATTTCCTCGGCGAGCTTCATGCGTACCGATTTAATGCGGTTTATCTTGCTGGCCGACTGAACCGGAATGCGAATAGTGCGGCTCTGGTTGGCCAGTGCGCGACGCATTGACTGTTTAATCCACCATGCGGCATAGGAGCTGAATTTGGCGCCTTTGGAAGGGTCGAATTTTTCCACTGCGCGCATCAGTCCGATATTTCCTTCTGAAATCAGGTCAAGGAGCGGTAATCCGATGCCTTTGAAGTCATGGGCGATTTTGACAACCAGGCGCAAATTAGCCATGATCAGAGTTGAGCGGGCTTCTTCATAGGCCAAGCGATCGTCGCTGTGGATTCTTTTGGCGAGTTCAACTTCTTCCTTGATTGAAACCAGCGAAATCTGACCGATATCATGCATATAGGTTTTCATCGTATCGTTTTTGTTGGCGGCAGATTCTTTGGCTTCATCCTGTGCTTGCTGATTTTTTTCGCTGGTACCCGTTGTTTTTTTGCGCACTTTGGGGCGACGTTCACTTTTAATGACTGACTTTTTGGCGGTTTCGAAATTCAGCTCTTCACTGGCTTCATAGTCATCCGGGCTGAAATCATCATCGTCAATTTCATCTTCTGTCGTTGCTACGGCGGTTTTGCGCGGCGTTTTTCTCGCAACGGTACTGGATTTTATTTCGGTTTTGTCGGCATCGTCGGCGATAACGGACAAAGTTTTACGCGCGATTTTAAGCTTGTCGCCATCTTTATTGGCCGGTGCAGTATCGACAGCTTCAGAATTGTCCGCCAAGCTGGAGCGCGATTCCGGTTTTGCCGCTGATTTTTTTTCAGATTTTACAGCAGGTTTGAGTTTTACGGAATTTAGATCAGCGTTTTTATTTTTAACTGGGGTCGCAGTTTTTTTTGCCGATTCTTTTCTTTTGATAACGTTGCCTTCTGGAGCGAGGGCGGTTACGTCAGCAACTTGTCCCGATGTTTTTTTAAGCACTTTGCCTGCCGGCACAATAACAGTTTTTGATGACTGAGATCTTTGTGCTGTTTTGGCTGCTGCCGATTTTGTTTTTTTTACTTTTGCAGGTTTTTCTACCATATAAGTTCTGTACTTAATTGTATTATAAATTTGTGAAGCGCTTAATGTACATCAGAGCGGTTGAAAATCAAAGCATGCGTATGATGAAGATGCGTAATTGTATGGTCTGAAATTCACGCGCGCATAATGCGCGCGCTAATTTTAAAATACTAAATTGCATTGGCAGAGGTTGCTTTACGTCTGGCGTTTTCAACTTTTTTACGAATTAATGTAATCAGCGGTTCAATATTTTCATTCAGTCCGGCGGCTATTTCAATAATCGGTAATCGCATTGTAGGCAGTTCTTTTTTGAATTGCTCAAGGTTCTTGCGACTTTCCGGCATATCCATTTTATTGGCGGCGATAATCTGTCCGCGGCGCGACAGTCCTTTCTGATACAAATTCAATTCTTTCTTCAGTGAAATAAAATCATGCCAGGGCTTGCGTCCGTCAATTCCGCTCATGTCCAGCACATAAATTAAAACGCCGGTACGCTCAATGTGACGAAGAAATTCGTGACCGAGTCCGATATTTTCACTTGCACCGTCAACCAGCCCGGGAATATCCGCAATGGTCATCCGGAAAAAGTCCGGGAATTCAACCACTCCAACTACGGGATTAAGAGTTGTGAACGGATATGGCGCGACTTTCGGGCGTGCCGCTGAGACCGCACTCAGCAAGGTTGATTTACCGGCATTAGGATATCCGACCAAGCCGGCATCGGCAATGGTTTTGAGTTCAAGTTCAATCAAAAGTTCTTCGCCGGGAGTACCGGGATTAGAACGTCTCGGGGCGCGGTTGGTGCTGGTCGCAAAATGTGGATTTCCCCAGCCGCCACTGCCGCCATGGGCGATAGTAAATTTTTTGCCGCTGTAATCCATATCGACAATAAACTCGCCGGTTTCAGCGTTGGTGATCACCGTGCCTATTGGGATTTTCAAAATAACATCATGACCTTTCTTGCCGATAAGGTCTTTCCCTTTGCCGTTGCCGCCGCGTCCGGCCTCATGGTGCCGCACAAATGACAGGTCAATCAGGCTTTGTTCATTTTCAGAGGCTTCAAGAATGACGTTGCCGCCGTTACCGCCGTCGCCGCCGTCAGGTCCGCCTTTGGGAATGAATTTTTCGCGCCGGAAGCTGCAACAACCGTTACCGCCGTCGCCGCCTTTAACTTTGATTTTTACTTTGTCGACAAACATGGTCAATACCTAAAAAAAAAGCCCGGAAAACCCGGGCTTTCATGAAATAATCGTGAATTCAATTCAGACTGTTGCCGGAACAATATTCACTTTTTTACTGGCGTTGGAAAAGTTTACAGTCCCTTCGCATAGAGCAAATAAGGTGAAGTCTCTGCCGCAGCCGACATTTTTACCGGGATGAAATTTGGTTCCGCGCTGACGCACAATGATGCTGCCGGCTGTAACGTATTCACCACCGTGAGCTTTGACGCCAAGCATTTTGGGCTTGCTGTCACGTCCGTTTCTTGAGCTTGATTGCCCTTTCTTATGTGCCATAATTATACCTCACTGTTGGTTTTTGATAAAACTAAACCCTTAATATATCCAAAATTTCTGCTTTTTCCAATTTCTAAACGAAAAAATGTCAAAAAAAATGCCCGCTATCGGCTGTCCGTATTTATTGCTGCCGTCGTTTATCGCGGCATTTATGTAATTCAGTTTCAAGGCTTTTCAATTCTTCCTGCGAAATATCCCGGGTTCCGAAACGAAGACGCTGCCAGCGTTTAATGAATTGCTCTATGGCTTTGATTTCGGTTTCGAAAAAGACGCCGGAATTTTTGAGTAATATCAGGGTTTCAGTTGATGTGCGGCTTGCCGATGCGGAGATTCCGGCACGTTTTTCCCAAGCTTTTACCTGTCGGTTATAACTGCGGCCGAGTTTTAATTTGGCTGCGGAAATATTCAGGCGGCGTTGCGGGATTTTTTTGCGTTTTGAACGGAGCCACCACAGCGTACCGGCGATGACAATCGTAAAAATCACGATGTTTTGCCATATAAAGCGCAACAAAGAGAGCGTGACATCAGTGATTACTTTGGCAAACAGTCCGCGGCGCAAATCCGCGAGCAACTGTTGACGCCAACGCTTGAAAGCGTCATTGCCGCTGCTGAACGCATTCCAGTCACCGCGAACAACATCGATTTCGGATGCGGGTGTCGGTTCCAGATGAAGCCATTTTTTTTGTTGGCGGTCATATGCTTCGAGCCAGGCATGAGCATTGCCGAGGCGGGCGACAAAATATTTTCCGAGAGGGTGCGGCTCCGCACAAATAAAGCCGGTCACATAACGCGCCGGAATTTTCAGGCGGCGCAGCAGCAGGGTCATGGCGGAGGCATAAAGTTCGCAATGTCCGCGTCTGACTTCGCATAGAAAAAATGCCACCGGGTCAGCTCCGGCAACCCCTTGCCAGTTCAGATCATAACTGAAAGC
>JAAYPP010000069.1 GCA_012519765.1 Lentisphaerota bacterium | reverse complement strand
TTGAAAACTCTACAGATATTCAACCCGTTCCTCCCGCGCCATTATGGCGCTATTCGTGAAATGACGCCGCAAACCGTGTGGTGCTACACCCGCGACGCCTTGTCCGCCGCCTGGAGCTTCCTGCGGCTTTACGAGTCGACCGGGGACAAGGAATGGTTTGAACGAGCCCGCCTCTGGGGCGAGTGGTTTCTGAAATATGGGCTTGATGATGAAGGATGGCCGCACTGGGGCGTCTTTTTCGAGGAGCCGCGTCCCGACGATTATATTCAAATGAGTCCGGAACTACAGGGTTGCTTTCAGGGCGGCAGCTTGAACTTCCTTTTTCAGATGGCCAGAATTTCCGGCGATTCGCGCTGGGTCGGCAACGAATATCTCAATATAGCAGATCACCTCGTAACCTACATTCAGCAGGATAGCGGGCTGTTCAAGACCGTGGAGCGAAGCTCGAAGAAACCGCCCGAGGAAGACCCGCAAAACGGTTTGCACAAGATCAACGACGACTTGAATTCACTAGGGCTGCTTTCGGCATATCGGATTACGGGAAATCAAAAATATCTCGATGCCGTCGCAAAGTACGTCAACGCGGCTTTCGAGACCCTCAAGGACGACGGCGGCTTCGATGCGTCAAGGGCCTCGATCCCGATCGTGCTGAATATTCTGTATGAAACCGAAGGACTGCTCGAATATCCGTCAGTCACGCCCGAAAAGATAGGCTTGACGTTTAGCAAGCTGCTGAGCGCGCAATGCGACGGCAGAACCAACCGGCGCATGACCGGCGGCATCATCGAGGAGGAAGGCAAAAGTTTCGTCTGCGCCAGATCCTCCTGCTACGCCTTGATAGTGTTCCTGAAGATTTGCGGCGGCTCTGCGGAAACACTGGGCGCTCCGCCTTTCAACATCAAGAAGTCTCGAACAAAGGATTATCACCATGCAGATTGAACTCTACCGAAACGACATCAGGCAGGAAACACTGAATGCCGATGCCGACTGGACAAGAATCCCGATAGCCGGCGTGACCGCGCCGGAAACAACCGTAGTCAAGCTGTCCATGCCCATCCTGGACATCCAGTGCTACTGGCTGCCGGACTTGCGTCTGCCGTCGCAGAAACTGCACTGGACGGTCAATGTCAAAAGCTCGATCGCCAGGAATTTTCCGTTTCTGACGTTTTTCAATCTGGAGCAGCACAACCGCTTCGCGCTGGGACTGGACAACCTGATCGACGACATCGATATCACTGCGCGGATGAACCAGGAGACCGGCGATTACGACATAACCATAAGGATAGCACCGACCACGCGCGGCTTCACCTTGAGCATCGACAAGCGTCCGCTGTCCTGGCAGCAATGCCTGAACGAGTGGCGGGCGACGCTGAAGATCGAAGCGCCGCGATTTCCATCCGGAGCCTGGGAGCCGGTGTTCTGCACCTGGTACGCGGCGCACGCGGCGGTCACCCGGCAGTGGGTTGAGGACAACGCCGCGATCGCCGCCGGACTTGGCTGCGGCACGCTGATCATCGACGACGGCTGGTGCTTCGACATTATGAAACGGGTCACGCCGTCGACTATCGGCGACTGGTACGACACCATCGGCGACTGGGAGTTGTCCGCGTCCAAATTCCCTGGGTTCGATCAACATGTGGATGCAATCCACAAGCTGGGAATGAACTATCTGCTCTGGGTGGCGCCTTCGCTGATCGGCGTCAACAGCCGGATTCTGCGGCGGATAAGGGACGGCGTCTCCGAGAAGGTGATCGAGGGGGCGCATGTTCTGAATCCCAACCGCCGGGAAGCGGCTGCCGCGGTGACCGGAAAGATCGTCGATCTGTTCAATCGTCACGACCTCGACGGTTTGAAGATCGACTTTATCGACTACTTCAGGCCGGATGTCGAGAATCCCGAGGGACAAGGCGCTCACGCGCTGGTGGCGGAACTCGCCGCCGCGCTCCGCCGGCGCAAGCCGGACGCGCTGATCGAGTTCAGGCAGCACTACGCCACGCCCGGCATGGTGCCTTACGCCACCCAGTTCCGCGCCGGCGACGTGCCTTTCGACTTTCTGGACAACTTCAACCGGCTCTGCCAGATCCGGGTCATCCTGGGCGACGGGATTCCGGTTCACGCCGATCCGCTCTTCTGGCGGGACGACGAGCTGCCGAAGAACATCTCCCGGCATCTTATCGCGTCGCTGACAGGCGTGCCGATGCTGTCGATGGACTTGCGGAAGATGAGCGCCGAAACCCGTGAAATCGTGCGGCACTGGCTGAACTTCTATCACGATCACAAGCCGACGCTCAATCATGGCGCCTGGCGGATACGCTATCAACTGTCCAACGTCGGGTTCGCGGCCGTGTCGTCGCCGGAGGAGTCGATCGTCATTCTCAACGAGGCGGCACTGCTGCCGGAGGCGCTGGAAGCCTGTTCCGGGAAGGTCTGCATCCTCAACCTGGGCGGCGCGGAACTGTCCGTGCCAGGCTGCGAGACGTTTGATGAAAAAGGACAACCGGCCGCCGTCGGCAGTATCATGCCGGGCGGCTACGGAGTGATCAGGTAACAAAAAGTCCGAAGCACGAAACTAGAAATCCGAAATTCTAACAGATTATCAATCAGGAGACTAGTCATGGAACACGACATGGGCAAAATGACGGTCAAGGAAGTACGCGAGTACCTCGAGACCAACCAAACCGTAATCTTTCCCTACGGAGTGGTGGAGATGGGGGGAGTTGAACCCCCGTGTTGAAGTAGTATAGCGGTAACGTCTACATGCTTATTTCACCTTTTATTGTTTATCGTCCGTAGGCTTAGCCAGTGAACAGGCCTGCTTCCAGACTGGCTTCTCTTTAATCTTGTTTGAAAACCGAAAAGTTAAATTTCCAAACCAGGGCGCTGTTTGACGCCTTTATCCCTTAGCACCCATCAGGGTAAAGACGTGACCGTCAATTAAGCGGCCAGTGCGTACTCTTCGTTCGCAGTTGTTGTTTTAATCGATGATTTACGAGGCCCACGATCATCCTCGGCATGCAGCTAACACCTAACGTACTCAGTCGAATCCGGAACATCCCCAAATTCAGCATATAGTAAGAAGACGAAAACTGTTTATAAAATATCGCTAAAAACGATTTTTGCAACTCAACATACAAAAATACGGCAAAATGGAAAAATACGTCCGATGGTATCGCGTATTTTTTCCTGTTGCACTCGAGAGTGTGTGAGCGCGAAGAGAGTGGGGCCACTGCCGCTCATACAGGCGGCGGTCGCGCCGTGTTCGAGCAGGGTTTGTTTAATAATGGTCAGTAGCGGAAACTTGCGGAGAACTGGCTCTTCAAGATCATTAGCAACAACAGCAGCAATTTTATCAAGGTGCCCCTGTTTAAGAGAATCAAGCATAGCATTATTGCCGGGACCGATGCGGGATGGATTCAGATGGCGGTATGCCCAGGAAGCACTGACTGGAAAACCCGGATTTACCAGTAGCACATGGAGTTCTGGGAGCTTGAATTCAGGATAAAACAGTTTTTCGCCGATTCCGGTCGCAAATGCAGGGCGGGGATCGAGAAAATACGGAACATCAGCGCCGATGGAAACGGCAAGCTCTGCAAGTTGTTCAGCAGACAATACTTTATAGTGTCGGTTGAGCATTCGCAATACTGCGGCGGCGTCGCTGCTACCGCCGCCAAGACCAGCTGCGAGTGGTATATTTTTGTGCAGATTGAAAAACCATTCAGGCTCAATTCCTGTCGCTGTGGCATATTTTTCAGCGGCAGTTAAGCAAATGTTGCCATGTTCTGGAAGGTTTTTGTCGTTACAGGCCAGTCGCAGGCAACGCGGACGGAATTCTAGTTCGATCTGATCGGACAAAGCATAAAGCGGCCAAAAGCTGATATCAAGTTCATGATAGCCATCGGAACGGCATGCTGTGACTTTCAGATGAAGATTGATTTTAGCCGGTGCGTCTTCATGTAAATTTGAAACCATAACGATCGTTATATTCCCGAATGTTATCAATAATATCGACCGCCAGTTTGAGTGCCCTCAAACCCTGTTCGCCGGGAACCTTGGGAAGGGAAAGCACCCCGGTTTCGGTTGTTTCACGTACGGCGCGGAGAAAATCCTCAATTTCATCGGCAAGAGCATTTTTTTCGTTTAAACTAATCTCTTTATTAGCTAATCCAATGCGATTTTTTTTGATGACCATACCGGTGTGTTTTCCATAATCCATGGAGATATAGGCATCGTCCTGGAAAACTCTGAAACGACGCATCTGCTCGCTACTGACGCGACTGGCAGTAATGTTAGCGGCGCCGCCGTGAGCAAATTTAATGCGGACGCTGACAATGTCTTCTGTTTTACTGAGAATAGGAATTCCGATGGCATCAATGCGTTCGATTTCACTGCCCATCATGGTCAAAATCAGATCGAGATCATGAATCATCATATCGAGCACGACACTGACTTCGGTACCGCGCGGATGCTGTCCTGGACGGGCAGGCGGGTAGGAGCAGAGCCGGTGAGCTTCGACAAAACGGGTTTTGGAGCGCTGTTTTTCCAGAAAGTCCATTGCCGGATTGAAGCGTTCGACATGACCGACTGCGAGAACCAGACCGCGTTTATCAGCTTCCTTAACAACTTCTTCTGCCTCGGCAACAGTTGAGCAGAGCGGTTTTTCCATGAGAACGTGTTTGTTCATCTTTAGAATCTGCATGCCGATCGCATGATGCATGGTAGCGGGAACTGCAATGCTTACTGCGTCGCACTGTTCGGCAAGTGCCTCCGGTGACGAGAAAACTTTAAATCCGAATTCATCGGCAACCCGTTGCGCATTTTCCGGCACGACATCATAAATGCCGACTACTTCGGCATTTTCGCTGGCTTTATATAATCTGGCATGATGCCGTCCCAGTACACCAACACCGATAACTCCGACTTTGATTTTATGATTTTCAGAAGACATGTCAAACTCCGTTTTTATTGTATGAAAACGAGTGCTACTATACATCTTATGACGGAAAAAACACCGGTCAGTCTGGACAAATTAATGAAAACATATCTGGTAATAACATCATGCCGGTGTATTTTATAAGGATACATAATATCTTCAGAAAAGGCTCTGCATAATGTACAAATACAAACGTGTTTTAATCAAAGTCAGCGGTGAAGCCCTGAAAGGAAGTTCCAGTTCCGGATATGATGCCGATTCGATTCGGTTGCTGGTTGAAAAAATCCGAACTGTGGTCGACAATGGAATTGAGCTGGTATTGGTTTTCGGTGCCGGTAATATCTGGCGTGGCATTACCGGCGCTTCAAACGGAATGGATCGGGTTTCGGCTGATTATATGGGAATGCTGGCGACTGTGATGAACGCTTTATGTGTTCGGGATGCGTTGGAAAATTCAGGAATCTCGGCGTTGGTGCAAACTTCAATTCCGATGGAACCGGTTGCCGCCCGTTACAACCGTTTCGAAGCGGAAAAAGCACTGGAATCGGGAACGGTGGTAATATTTGCCGGTGGTACCGGAAGTCCATTTTTTACCACCGATACCACTGCGGCGTTGCGCGCGCTGGAAACGCATTGTCAGGCGGTGCTTAAGGCGACTAAGGTTGACGGAATTTACACCGCGGACCCGTTCAAGGATCCAAATGCTGTACGATTCAGTACCATTACTTATGAAGAAGCGCTCAGTCGGCGCTTGAAAGTAATGGATTCAACAGCGTTCTCGATGTGCAGCGATCACGACTTGCCGATCATCGTTTTCAATTTCTCTGAACCGGAAAGTCTGAACCGCGTGCTTTCGGGTGACACTACTATCGGCACTATAGTATGCCGGGAATCGTCACATTAAAAATAAACCAATAAAAAAGAAGTGAAAAAAATGAAAATCCATCCAACCGCAATGGTTTCGCCGGAAGCGCAAATCGGCAGCGATGTTGAGATCGGCCCTTTTGCGGTAATTGCCCCGAATGTGGTGATCGGCGATCATTGCTTTATTGATGCTCATGTTAAAATCTGTGATTATACAACTTTAGGTGCCGGATGCCGGGTTTATTACGGAGCTTTTGTTGGCGGCGATCCTCAGGATCATCGGTTCAAGCCGGGCATCGTTTCATATACTGAAATCGGTGACGGTACAATTATCCGTGAATATGTGACGATTCACCGTTCGCCTACTGAAGGACTGAAAACCGTAATCGGCAAAAATTGTCTCCTTATGGCTTTTGTCCATATCGGGCATGATGTTCAAATCGCCGACCATGTGACCATTGCCAACCAGACTGCGGTATCCGGGCATGTTGTTATTGGAAGCTACGCGGTCCTCAGCGGGTATCTGCTAATACATCAGTTCAGCCGTATCGGGGCTTTGACCATGCTGGCACCCCGGGTCAATGTGGTTCAAGATGTTCCTCCGTACTGCCTGATGGACGAAAACGGCTGTGTTTCAGGACCAAACACCATCGGTCTGCGTCGAGCCGGACTTGATCCCGCACAGCGTAGCGCGATCCGGCGTGCCATCAAAAATTTTTTCTGTTACGGTTACAGTACTCCAACTGCGCTGGCTGAAATAGCCGGCAACGGTATGACTAAAGAAGTGGAAACCTTCGTGGAATTCATCAAGGGCAGTAAACGGGGAATTATTTCCGGCAATCCTGCGATGGTGCATCGCAAAAGCGCCAATTCTGATGACGATTAAACCTATAAAACTCAGTTGGCGTGTGGCTCAATGGCTAAGTCTTTGAATTGCAGGTTGTTCCACACTATGCCCCCTTAACCAAATGGGTTAATCGTGTGTGTGAAACATTGAAAAAACGTCCACATC
>JAAYPP010000068.1 GCA_012519765.1 Lentisphaerota bacterium | reverse complement strand
TATTTCCCCTGTAGAATAGCGCGATGATAATTACTAACCCCATCCGCAATCCCTGTAGCCACAGCATTTTGATGTGCTCTCGTGAGCAACCTCGAGCCCTCCCTGGGGTGCGAAAGAAATCCGGTTTCAACTAAAATAGCAGGACATGAAATCTCCTTTAACACTAAAAACCTAGCACGCTTAATGCCACGGTCATTACTTTGAGTCTGCGAAATAATTGCGCGATGGATCTCATATGCTAGCAAAATATTATTTCTATCATTTCGGTTCCCGGTCATATATGATTGCGACGCTCCACCATGAGTGGATGACTCGCCTGCTGGCGTTAAGCAAAATGTCTCAACTCCCTGAATTGACCCGGATACCCTTGATGAGGGGGCCATATTATTATGAATCGATATAAACAGCGATGCGCCAAGCCGAGAAGCAATATTTACTCTTTCTTTTAAACCCAAATTAATATCCTCCGTGCGTGTCATAACGGCATTATAACCGCGACGGCGCAATTGTTCAACAGTACGTCTCGCGGTTTGCAGAACAATATCTTTTTCGTTTCCCAAATTATTATTACCCCCGAGATCTTTGCCTCCATGACCTGGATCAATAACAATCGTTTTAACTGGATGTTGTTTACGTGCATTTGCCCTCAGCAAAGGGTCAATCGTCAGCCAAAAGTCTTTTTCGCTTATGTAAGACTGGCTAGAGCGATTAAATGCCGGTTTCAACAAATATAACTTAATTCCGTTGAAATCGACCTCTTTTTTGTCGTGATAAAAAACAACCTGCCATTTTTTATTTTTAACAGAAAAAAGCGTTCTATTTTTCTCAACCCAACAACTGAATCCGTAATATGAAGCAATGTCACGAAGATAGACAAAACGTTTTTTATTGAAGACTGTATAGCGTATCGATGGACCTGCCTCTCCGTAAACCTTAATCTCCCAAAAATAAAGCGGAACAAAAAATATTAACGCAAAAAGATATCTTAGCACTCTACTCAAGAGGTACCCCCAATTCGCGTAATAGAAATCTTCGAAATACAGTTTTTTTCTGGCGGATACATCGCAAAAATATTGGGGTTAAGCTCTACACATTCAACCAGTGAACCATAAACAAAAGCTTTGGCATTACAAATTGCCTCCTGCCAGGTCAGGCCTCGTGCCAAACCCGCCGCAAATGCCGCACTTAGAGTACAACCTGTGCCATGTGTTGATTGGCCATCTATATCGACAATCGGAGATGATAATTCATAGGAATCTCCTTTATAACTGACAATATCTGAAGCAATATTGCCGTCTGACAGGTGCCCTCCTTTCACAAGACAGCCGCAATTCCAAATTTCACTTAATGACCTTGCCGCTGGCTCCATATCGCTGTTTTTATGAATTTTCAAGCCAGAAAGAGCTTCTACTTCCGGAATATTAGGGGTAATCCAGGAAGCTATCGGTAACAATTTGGTTTTAAGCATATGAATCGCCTCTGGAGGCAACAAAACAGCTCCGCTTCCGGCAATCATTACCGGATCGACAATTAGTGGCACCTTTATTTCAGCAAGCGCTTCAGACACTATCTCAATCAGCTCCGCTGAGCCAATCATTCCGGTTTTTACCGCTCCCGGAGAGAAAACTTCTAGTACAGCAGCAATTTGCGCCTCAACCATTTCAGGGCTCATTAAATCAATTTT
The DNA here is from genome assembly GCA_012519765.1 of Lentisphaerota bacterium. GTDB lineage: Bacteria > Verrucomicrobiota > Lentisphaeria > Victivallales > Victivallaceae > UBA7640. The sequence continues at coordinate 25,478 of JAAYPP010000068.1, read as the reverse complement.
TTTAACTTGATATGGATTTTGAGCTGTAACAGCACAAATTGCTGAATGTCCGAAAACCCTGTGGGCATAAAATGTTCGTAAGTCTGCCTGAATACCCGCACCACCGCCGCTGTCGCTTCCGGCAATAGTTAATACTGATGGAATTTTTTCTTTTCTCGAGTGGTTCATTTTAATGTCTTGATTTAGCAATTTAAAAGTTGTAAGTTACATCGGATATTTATAAAAACAAATTTAACCAAATCCGGAAGTAATATGCATCGCCTATCGCGTTTGATTTTTTTATTTTCGCTTTTTTTTTCATTTTTTCAAACCAATTTTATATTCGGCCAGTTTGAAATAAAATATACCGTTAGTTCTGCACATCAGTTCACTTTTTCTCATTATCTGGAAAATCTTAACCGGATATGCGGAAAAATCATGCGCCACAGCAAAGATACTCAAATTCCAATTCAATTCGTTGTCATTAATGACTTCCCTGAAGGAATTAAAATAGTTCACCAAAACAGTACCTTGATTATCGCTGAATTAAGCGCCAATGAACTGCGGCTTCAATACGATCCGGAGTTGAATCGCAAGCTTATCTTAACCGTTCTGATGGCTCGCTCAGGAATATATCCTAATGAACTAAAAACTCCTTTCCCTGATTGGATTATTTTAGGCATTTTCGGAAAAATTAATCCGCGCCATAAAAATCATCTCTTGCCTGCTACAAGGTTTCCAGGCTTGACCGCATTAACCGCTGCGGGCGAACTACCAAATCCGGAAAAAACGTTAACCACGCCGATTATTGAAGCAAGAGATGGTACCGCGGCAATCCGGTTATATGAAGAATACTGTGTTTTTGCTCTTGATTGTCTAGAACAACTTCCGTTAAAAGGAGAAAAAGTTTTTATAGAAATAGCTCAAATCTGTCGCTCTTTTAAAATATCTGAGCTTGAACTTCTAAATAAGACCGTTTTCTCAGAAATTATTAAACAACACAAGATTAATGACGCGCATAATTCTGCAGAATATGTCAAAGAATTTTTTAAATCTCATGCCGAAAAGCGCTTTTTAACTTCTTTAAACCCGCTTCCCATAACTGAACTAGAAAAACGATTCAATGAAAAGATTGTTTTTCAATTCGAAACTAATTCATATTCTAAACCTGAAATCAGAAATGCTATCCTAGAACAGTTGCCGATACTTTTCAAGAGTATGAAAAATGGGAAACCCACGGTTGTAAACCTTAATAACCGCCTTGTTAAGCTGGCTAATCAATCAAATGCTGAAATTAAGGTTAAAATTGCGGAACTGATTAAGATAAATCATGAAATTATCATCGGAGGCCAAGCCAGTCCCCGTACTCATTCTGCAAAAATTAATATAATCACTTCAGAAATCAGAAATTTATTTTCATTTTATAAAAAAATAGAAATAAAATTAACCGAAATAGAAACAAAAATGCTCACACCGGCAGATTTGTTCCGACATGAAATTGAAGAAATTAATGGTTTTTCTCCGCTGTTTCCTGAAGTAGAAAAGATTTTAGACAAATATGAAAAAGAAATTAAACATTTTTACAATTAATTTTTACAATACATTTTTCAGTATCATAAAGAAATAAAACATTGGAGCATTCAATAAAAGGCTATCCAATACATCGTATATTCCTCCCATTCCTGGAATTATTGTCCCAGAATCTTTAACTCCACAAGTCCTTTTTAAAGCAGATTCAGCAAGGTCTCCATAAAATCCTCCAAAAAACAGCAATATTCCGATTAAAATTGCGCTCGTATTTAAATCAAAAAAACAAATACTCACCGCTACTGAACTTAAACATCCTCCTATGGTTCCTTCCCAAGATTTTTTGGGACTGATATTCGGTACAATTTTATGATTTTTACCACCGCTTATCTTATTATAAATCATTCCGATACAATATGCGCCGGTATCTCCTGATTTTGTTATCAATATCAATGCAATAAGCCATTCTCTCCCTTGATAAGTCGTTCCTTCTCCAACCATGTATATTATCGGCAAAAAAAGCAAAGGTAAAATGGTCATCATTATTGCGGAAGCCGAATTAATCATTCTATCTAAAGAATCATCATATTTTCTGTGATCAAGTAACGTTATAAACATCACAACAACTAACAATGCTGGAATTATAATCGTAAATTTAAACCCAAGTTCAAAAACTATGCATAAAATTATTATGGCGCCGGTAATAGATGTTGCAAGTTTATAAGACTTTTTGTCTATCTTCTCAAACATTGAAAGAACTTCATAGACTAAACCAAACGCACCTATACTGAAAATTACAGCAAAAATTATTCTTCCATAAATATTTTTCAGCAAAATTGAGATGCTAAATAATCCTATCAAAATAAAAAAACTTAAAAAACGCGGCCAAAACATTATTTTCGTCCCCCGAATCTGCGATCACGCGCATAAAAATTTTCCAGCGCCTTATTCAATTCTTCACTATTAAAATCAGGCCAATAAACATCGCTAATATAAAATTCCGAATAAGAAAGCTCCCAAAGTAAAAAATTACTAATTCTAAATTCGCCACTAGTTCTGATTAAGAGATCAGGATCAGGAATATTGGGAGCATATAAATTCATGGAAAAAATTTCTTCATCAATAGATTCTACGTCAAATTCGCCGGCAATAACCTTTTTTACAATTGCTTTGGTTGCATCAACTATTTCTGCTCTTCCACCATAATTTATAGCAAGAACAAGCGTTCCTGAATCGTTTCCGGCTGTTGATTCAACCGCTTCAGATAATTTATTTTTTACTTTTTCCGTAAGTTGCCATAATCGTCCAATAACTACTAATTTTATTTTATTATCATTTAGAATTTGAAGATTATCATCCAGAAATTCTACCAAAATATCCATTAAGCCATCAACTTCTTCCTTTGGACGATTCCAATTTTCAGTGCTGAAAGCATACAAGGTTAAATATTTTAATCCTAGTTCATTTGAGGCTTCAATAACTTTTTTTACCGCTTCCGCACCTTTTCGATGTCCTTCTAAGTGTGGTAACTTTCTTTCTTCAGCCCAACGACCATTGCCATCCATTATTATTGCAATATGATTTATTTTTTTATTTTTCATAAAAATAATCCTCAAGCATTAAACATAAAGTATGGTAAATTGGAAGATGATATTCTTGTATTATAAATGTTTCTTCAGCTGGAACATTTATAATACAGTCTGCAATAGAACAACATTTTCCAGGTTTATTTCCGGTCAGTAAAATTGTTTTTATTTCTTTTATCTTGGCTACCATCATTGCATTATAAACATTTTTTGAATTACCACTGCAAGATATACCTAGTAAGACATCACCTTTTGAAGCCAAAATATTAAGTTGTTGTGCATATATAAAATTTCCATCAACGTCATTCAAAAATGCTGATAAAAAAGCCGGATGTGAAGTTAATGAAATAGCTTTTAATCCTCCTTGAAGCTTTTCGCTTATTTCTTTACCGGCATCACCAAACTCATTTATAAACTTATTTTTAAGAATGCTATTAAGCGGTCTTTTTTTTACAAATCCTTTAAGCAATTCACCAACAATATGTTCACAATCAGATGCACTTCCACCATTACCACAACAAAATAATGTTCCTTCATTTTTAAAACTTTGTTTCATCCAATCAAAGGCTTTTAAAATCGGTGTTTCAATTATCGAAAGCCGAGGATATCGCTCAAAAAGTTCATTTAAAATTTTATTCATGAATTGTTCCTTTTTTATTGGAGATTTCCTAATAAAAGTATATTGTATAAATTTAGGTTTTACATGGATTTTTACAATCAGTTTATAATATAAATTAATTTTCTATTAATAACGTTGTTAATTATATCATATATTTAATGTTGATGTTTGTTATGGACCATTCTATTATCAAATTGGTAACAATTTTATAAACGATAAGTTGTTAATAAGTAATTGTAAATTTGTGCTTAATTATGACATATTAACATAATTAACAACCCATAATATATATAAATAATTAACCAATTAAGCTTTAAATTAATTAAAATAGATATACACTGTTAATAAATTGAATTAACATCAAGGAGATAGAATTATGGAATTCAATATTGAAAAAGACAAACTGATTAAAGCCTTGCAAAAAGTTACAAATATAATTGGTTCCCGTTCAACTCTACCGGTCTTGGCTAATGTTCTTATTGAAGCTAAAGATGGAACACTTTATTTTACAACCACTGATCTAGAAATCAGTATTACTGCACTATGTGATGCTGAAGTTATTAGTGAAGGTAAAACTACTATGCCGGCTAAAAAACTTTTTCTTTTATCTAATAAATTTAATGGAGAAAAAGTTTATTTTAAATGTAATGAAAATAATCATGCTGAAATTATTTGTGGTACCAGTAATGTTAAATTACTTGGTTTAGGAACAGAAGATTTTCCTGTACCAAGTGAATTTCCTGTAACAAAAACATTAAAATTTAAGGAAGCTGATTTTTCAAGAATGATTTCTCAGATTTCATATGCGGTAAGTCTTGATGATACTAGAAAAGTTTTACATGGAGTATATTGTTCAAAAAAAGATAATTCTGTCACGATGGTTGCCACCGATGGAAAAAGATTAGCTATGGTTGAAAAAATTCCACAAAATAGTGAAGGTGAAGATGGCGATAATATTATTCCTTTAAAAACAGCCAATGAAGTGAAAAGATTGTTTAATGGTGATGGGGATATTGAAATAAAATTTGGTGAAAAACAGCTGATGTTAAGTAATAATAATGTTACTATATTTTCTAAATTGATTGAGGGTAATTATCCTAATTATCGTCAAGTTATTCCAGCATCTTTTAATAATGTTATTGAAGTTTCAACTGCTGAAATGTTAAATAAACTTGATCTTGTTTCTGCTGCATTATCTGATAGTAGTTCTTTTGTTGTAATATCTTTTGATAAAAAAATAATGAATTTTGAAGGATCAAGTAGTGGCATAGGTGAAGTTAAAGATTATATGGCTACTGATTATGATGGAGAAAAAATGGATGTGTCCTTTAATCCGGTATTTTTGGCGGACCCATTAAAACATTCAGATTCAGATAAAATTATGATAAAATTCAATGATGGTTTCAGTCCTGTGGGAATTGAAGGAAAAGACGGTTTCTTGTATGTAATTATGCCGATGCGTAATCGTTGAAAACTATCTTATAAATGAATTTTTTAATCGGCTTATGATTAAAAAAATATATCTAGAAGGTTTTAGAAATTATAATAAAGTTGAAATAAGTTTTAATAATAAAGTTAATCTTCTAATAGGTAATAACGGGCAGGGAAAAACAAATCTTCTTGAAGCTTTGTTTTTTACTGGTATGTTGCGTTCTTTCCGAACAATTCAGCTACGTGAATTAAAAAGTCTCGAGCATCAAGGTTTTTTAATTAAAACACAAATAAACCATCAAGACTGGATTGAAAACCTTGAAATTAATTACATAAATAATAAACGCAATTTAAAAATAGATGAAAAATCTGTTTATAAAAGCAGTGAATTTATAAAAAGAGTCAAGCCTGTTGTTTTTTCACCCGATGATCAAGTTATTATTAAGGGAAATTCCATAAATCGTCGTAGATTTATAGATTTTTTAATTTCACTGTTAGAGCCAGAATATATAGTCATGCTTCAACACTATTCCTTTGCGCTGAAATCCAGAAATATTATTCTCAAAAATAATGAGCTTAATATTGAAATGATAAAAGCATACGAACCATTATTGGCAGAATCAGGGGCAGTTATCAATAACTACAGGGAAAAATATTGTTCAATCTTAAGTAAATCAATAAATAGAATATTAAATCAATTTTACCAGCAAAAAGAATTTACTATAAAATATAAGCCGTTATATAAGTGTTTTAGTAAAGAAACTTTATTAGAACGTTTTGAATTGGAACGGGAACGAGACTTTAAAAGAGGATTTTCATCATTTGGACCGCAAACAGATGAGTTTGATTTTTTGTTAGATAATAAGTTAATGCGGAGTTTTGCTTCCAACGGACAATGTCGGTTAATTGCATTATGTCTCAAAATGTCTTCTGTTGAGCTACTGGCAACACAGAATGATAAAGATGATATTATAGTCCTTGTCGATGATGTTACTGGAGATTTAGATAAGTCAATTAAAGAAACTTTTTTTAGTATTATGGATTATGCCGGACAGGTCTTTTTTACCTTTACCGAGAAACCAGATGAAAAATATTTTAAAAACGGTAATATTTATAATATACGAAACGGCAAAATATTCTAAAATTTAAAAAAGAGCGTAAATATGAAAACTTTTGATACGGCAACGATGCGTCATCTGGATAGGTTGACCATTAACGAAAAAAAGATTCCGGCAGAAATATTAATGAATAGAGCAGGAAATGGTGCGGCTGAAGAAATAATAGAATATGTAAAAATTTATCATTCGTCACATATTCGTCGTTTTGTAATTATCACAGGATCAGGGAATAACGGAGGTGATGGGTTCGTCATTGCAGACTATCTTGCAAAATATACCCATAAAGAAATAATTGTATTTACGTCATGCAGTTTCAGTGAAATGAAATCTGACGAAGCGGTTTTTTATGGCAAAAAAATTGCGGAATCAATTAATAATTTGCCGATATCGGAATTGATAATAAATCGCGGAGATATGGTTATCGATTGTCTGTTAGGGACAGGTTTTAAGGGTAAGATTAAAAAATCTTATCAAGATGTCATAATGAAAATTAACGAATCCGGAGTTCCGGTTGTATCCATTGATATTCCTTCTGGCTTAAATGGTGACAATGGAGTGGCGGCCTCACCGTCAGTTATTGCTGATTTAACCGTCACAATAGGGTATCCAAAGATCGGTTTTTTTAAAAATGACGGACCTTCACATTGTGGAATTTTACGTTGTGTCGATATCGGTATCGACAGCGATAATTACGAATCTTTATTAGATACAGTCTTTTCTGATGATGTTTGTAAATTTTTTAAAAAGGTTGCTTATAATAGCCATAAAAATAGTAGAGGTTCCGTATTGGTAATTGGTGGTTCAGCGCTTTATGGCGGTGCTCCGATACTGTCGTCAATGTCGGCACTTCGATCGGGATGTGGTATTTGTCGGGTGGTAACCGCTAATCACCGTTTTTCCAATTATCCGGCATCACTGATAGTCTATTTTTCAGATAATAAAGAAGGTTTTTTTAATCTTAATGACAAGCAAGTAAGACGATTTATTGACGATAGTGACAGTATTGTTATTGGCCCTGGAATGAGTGATCACTGGAGAAATGACGACTTTGTAGAAAATCTGTTAAGTATTGATAAACCTGTAGTTATTGATGCTGGAGCTTTGAATATAATCAGTAATAGTCGTCGTATTTATAAAAATAACGGAGTCCGCGTTTTAACGCCTCATCAAGGTGAAATGGAAAGACTTCTAAAGGGCTTCGGATTAACAAAATACTTGAAATCTGATCGTCATATTCAAGCAGTAAAAATTGCGGAAGTGACGGGGGCTTTCATTGTATTAAAAGGCTTCAGATCAGTCGTCGCATCACCGGATGCGAGGTATCGGATTAACTGTTCTGGAAACTCTAATCTTGCCACGGCTGGTTCTGGCGATTGCCTGTCTGGTATAATTGCTTCATACTTAAATAAAATAGACGATTATTTTGACGCTATAACTGCTGCTGTTTTCATTCATGGTTTGGTTGGCGAATTAAGTGATAAGGGCTGTGGAATGATAAGTGACGATATTCCGTCACTTATTCCAAATGCTCTAAGAATGATCACAAAACGGTAATGATATAATTAAATTGGACAAATAGTCTAATTGCGTGTAACAGATTGGGAAAGGTTGCTATAAAAAACGCAAAATTACACTCCGCGATTCAGCTAAAGGACAGAAACGGCATAATAATAAAGAGGATACCATAATTTTATACATTATACTGTTTTTTATGATTAATGAAAAACTGGTATAAACTCAGAAATAATGCTATTTTATTTTTACTAGATTTGTGATTGACGATAAATAATTATTTACGGGGTAAAAAGGATGTGTGGGATTGTAGGCTATGTTGGGTTGCGCAGTGTGCCGGAAACGCTTTTAGATGGGCTTAAAAGACTTGAATATCGGGGGTATGATTCATCTGGAATGGCGCTTTTGAATGATGGAAAAATAATTGAAATAAAAAATATTGGCAAAGTTATTAACCTTGAAAAAAAAGCGAGCGATACGGTTGGACTGGAATTAAAAAACGGAACAGGAATCGCTCATACCAGGTGGGCTACTCACGGTTTTCCTTCGGAAATTAATGCTCATCCGCATCTTGATGCTAAACATAGGTTTGCGATTGTTCATAATGGAATAATAGAAAACTACCAAAGTCTTAAAACGCAGCTTCAGGAAAAGGGAATTGTTTTTAAATCCGAAACCGACAGTGAGGTTTTAGTCCATCTTATCAGCGAGTGTTATAATGGAAATTTGCTTGAAGCTGTTGCAACCGCTTTAAAAAAAGTTAATGGAACTTATGGTTTGGCGGTAATTTCATTGGAATCTCCAGGCACCATTATCGCTGCTCGTCACGGCAGTCCTTTACTGATCGGACTCGGAGAAGGCGAATCTTTTATTGCGAGTGATGCCGCTGCGCTGGTTGCTTTCACCAGGCGAGTCATCTATTTGAATGATCATGATGTCGCTCAGGTGACCAGTAGTGGAGTAGAAATCCGTAACCTCGATAATATCGCGGTCAATCGTGATATTTCTAAAATTGACTGGGAGCCGGGAGCCGTTGAAAAAAGCGGATTCGAGCATTTTATGCTTAAGGAAATCTGCGAACAACCTGAAGCGGTCGGCAATTCGATTCGCGGCAGACTAGATTTACGATCTGGAAATGCACATTTTAATGCATTAAACCTTTCGCCTTACGAACTATCGAAAATCAACCGTATTGTGATTGCTGCCTGCGGTACCAGCATGCATGCCGGAATGGTAGGACGTTACTTTTTTGAAGATTTGGCTTCAATTCCGGTAGATGTCGAGCAGGCAGCAGAGTTTCGTTATCGAAATCCGATTATTCAACCGGATACAATGGTTTTGCCGGTTAGTCAGTCTGGCGAAACTGCTGATACATTAGCTGCAGTCCGTGAAGCTGCCAATAAAGGCGCTATTGTTACCGCGATCTGTAATGTTGTAGGTTCGACTATTGCTAGAGAATCAGAGCATTGCATATATCTTCATGCAGGACCCGAAATCGGTGTCGCTTCAACAAAAGCTTTTACTTGCCAAGTGACAGTTCTTTTGATGTTGGCGATGCTGTTCGGAAGAAACCGGCGGATGTCATATCAAAATGCGTTAGGCTTGATTGCGGAGATTGAAACCATTCCTGAATTAACTAAAAAAGTACTTGATCAAAGAAGTGGAATTGAAGCTGTTGCCAAAAAATATGCTGAAGCTGAAGATTTTTTCTATATCGGACGAGGCTATCTTTATCCGGTTGCGCTTGAGGGCGCACTGAAGCTTAAAGAAATCAGTTATATTCATGCCGAAGGCTATCATGCCGCAGAGCTGAAACACGGTCCTATTGCCTTACTTGAAGAAAACGTCCCGGTCGTCGCTTTGGCCAATGATTTGCCGGGGAAAGAAAAAATGATCAGCAATATTCAGGAATGCCGCGCGCGTTGTTCGCCAGTTATCGCTACAGTTACAGCTGGCGACGAGTCTTTCAAGGATCTGGTAAGCGATATCATCACTATTCCGGCTTGTTCTCAATTTATTGCTCCGGTTGTCACTGCTGTGGCTCTTCAGCTTTTTGCGTATTATGTTGCAAAAGAACGTGGATGTGAAATTGACCAACCCCGGAACTTGGCGAAAAGTGTTACTGTGGAATGATGCGAAATTTTTATTTGTCATTTTTCTGAATGTGACGATTTTTTCGTCACTTTGTCACAGTGTCAAAAAAAATACATTGAAATAGAGTAATGATCACTCATAAGCGAAAGCGATGCAGCTTCAGGTCAAATTATAATTTGACCTTGCTGCAGCGATAAACAAAAGCCGGAGGCAAATTCCGCCAGATAACTGGCGACGTTTCAACTGAGTTGAAGCGTTGATGCAAATATTTGCGAAAACGTCGACCGGCAGGAAGATATGTTCCCTGTACATAAGCGAAAGTGGTGAAAAATCCGTCCGGTGCCAGATTTTGCATAATAGCGTCTAAAATATCGGTTTGCAGTTTGTCCGGAAAAATCGCCCAGGGTAATCCGGAAACAATAGCGCTGGCGTTTTTGAGATTGTAGTTATCCAAAATTTGGCGCAAATTGATTGCACTGTCATTGACGACCGTGATTCTTGGAAGATTACGTTGAATATCGGCAGCCAGCCGGGCGTCCAGTTCAATTGAAATTACTGCGGCATTGGGCATTACAGAATCGGCGATACATCTGGTGATTACTCCGGTGCCGCCACCAAGTTCGATCACCGAATCAAGCTGTTCAATGTTTATGCCGGAAATCATTGCCCGACACAATCCAGGAGAACTTGGCCATATCGCACCTATGGTATTGGGACTGGATAAAAACTTCATGAAAAAGCGAATTTTACTCATTTATTTAATACCTTGCAATCATAAGATTGTGTTTGTAGATTTCGTAAGGTGCCGCCGGTATTCTTTCACGGAAATCGCCCCGCATCATGAAAACCAGCTTGCCTTCCGGTGTGTTTTTAATAAGTTTATGTAATTCTGTGTCATTAATTAAACGATGCCTGGAGTCGGGATATTCGAGTCCGTAACGCATTTCATTGGATGAACCATACAAGATAATATCATTACGCTTGAAAACCCAACATGCCGCATGAACCATGTTCGGATGTGAAACAACAATTGCGTCCTTTGGAATTGCATCGGTATATTTTTCAAGCACAACACCCTGCGCTTTTCCCTCAAAAAAACGACCTGGCGCCGCCAGCATGGACATCGCGAGCGGCAATGCCGCAAACAGGAATATCCACGAAAGACGCTGCGAAATAGTTTTCGAATTAACCGAAAATACCAGGAATAATGCAGAAATCAGTCCGCCCGCTACCGCCGTAAGCCAGATCGCTTTTTCCGAATAATCATAAACTCCGCGAAAAAAGCCGGACTCTGCCAGCAGTTGAAAAGTGACAAATCCCAGTGCTCCGACAATCAGCAATGCCGCCAGTATCCGGTTGTGGATATTGCAATAACGTTCGCCGTTGGGATTCTTGAGCATTTCCAGCAATAACCATGCCGTAAGTATTGACCAGCCGGGAAAACACGGTAGCACATAAGTTCCAAGTTTACCGCTGCAAGCCGAAAAGAATAGGAATGGGAACACGACGCTGCAAAAAGAAAAAAGGAACAGACGATCGCGAAAAATCTCCACCAATTTTTTTCGACATAAATAAAAAGCCGCAGGCAACATCAGAGCCCAGGGCAGACTCCCGGCCAGGAATATCGGAATATAAAACCAAAACGGTTCGGGATGCTGGGAATCGTTCTTGCCGAGAAACCGTTCCCAATGTTCAACCACAATAAAATATCGCCAGTAGTCAGGCTCCTTCAGATGAACAGCAATTGCCCATGGCAATATGACCAGAATTGCGGCGGCTAATGGAATCCACGGCAAAATAAAGATTTCCCTCCAGCGCTTTTGCCATGCCAGATAGCTGAAAATAGCCAATCCGGGAACCACAAAAGACAGAAAACCTTTGGTTAAAAAAGCCAATCCGCAACTGATGCCAAAGAGTATCAGCCATAATATTTGGGGAGTATTGAATTTCCTGATCTCTGACGCTTTCAGAAAAAATACCATTGACGCGGTAATAAATAAATTTACCTGAGCATCCAGTACAGCAAATGTTCCCACTCCAAAAACTAAGCCGGAAGTAAGAAAAACCGCAGCTGAAAGCAACGCAAGTTGTTCATCATGACGAATTTGCCTAACCATGAACCAGATTAGCCAAGCGGTCAATCCGGTACAGATGGCCACTGGCAGACGAACGCCGAAAGCATTTTCGCCAAAAATTAAAATTGAAACCGCATTAAGCCAATAGCCGAATATCGGTTTTTCAAAATAACGAAAACCATTTAACTTGGGGACAATCCAATCTCCGGACGCAATCATTTCTCGAGGAATTTCACCGTAACGGAACTCGTCCGGTGTTAACATCGGACGCACTCCGAGCGGGGCTATATAGATCAGGAGAAATACGATGATTATCCCCCAAATCATTTTTTGGGATACGAAACCAGGCTCTTCCATTTGTACTCTTAATTCAATTTTTTTTTCTGCTCAATCGAAACTTTAAAATACTGCTTTATGCTTGATTAACAACCTTGATCAGAGTTAAAATATCAATTGAAGTAGAAAGGGTTGCTTTCAAAAGACTTTAAACACGATAAATCAGCGTATCCAGTCCAGGTTGGAACGGTTAGCGTCATGGAGATAGGCTTCAAGGTCGTCGTCAGTATTAAGCAATCCATTCTCATAGTAACGGCGGTACCAGGCCGAAGTCTTTTCAATGGCTTTTTGATGATTCCATACTCCATGCCAATTAAGTTGCTCGGCAGCTTTAGAACAGTCAAGTTTGAGAATCCCAGCTTCATGCAGAGCAGAGGGAGGAGGTTCGACGGTAAACTTTACCGCGTTCCAGTTTTGTGCCAGGGCCGTAGCGGTTTCTTCAACAGTAACGTGGTCTGCACTCTGTGGTCCGAAATTCCATGCGGAAGCGGCACGAATATAACCTTCCAAAAGTTTTTCCCCTAGTAGCAGATAGCCGCTTAGCGGTTCAAGTACATGTTGCCATGGTCTTATCGCTAACGGGTTGCGGATTTTTTCCGTTGTTCCGGAAGCCGCCGCGCGCATCAGGTCCGGGACCAGACGGTCGGTAGCCCAGTCGCCGCCGCCGATGACATTGCCGGCACGGGCAGATGCCAACAGCATCTGATGGTCAAAATTATATTTTGAAGCAGGGAAAAAGGAATTCCGGTAAGAAGCCGTCACTAACTCGGCGCAACCTTTGGATGCACTGTAGGGATCAAAGCCGCCAAGCGGATCAGTTTCGCGATAGGGGTCATGTCGTTCCCGGTTTTCATAACATTTATCGCTGGTCACCATTACGGCTGCCCGAATGTCTGAGCATTGACGGCATGCTTCCAAAACATTTACTGTCCCCATAACGTTGACGGCAAAGGTTTCTGCCGGAATCTGATACGATTGTCGTACCAGCGGTTGAGCTGCCAGATGAAAAACTATCTCCGGCCGAAATTCTTTGACCGTGCGGATCAGCATTTCGGTATCGCGAATATCGCCGAAAACCGATTTTATTGGTGGTTTCAGCAAATCAAAATGTGACGGGCTGGTCGACGGATTCAGCGCATATCCGAGAAGGTCAGCACCGAGTTTTTGCATCCAGCAAGCCAGCCACGACCCCTTGAATCCGGTATGGCCGGTTATAAGCACCCGTCGTCCCGCGTAAACATTGTTAAACATTGCGATTCCACCATTTGGTCCAGGGAGCCTTGCCGGAATCCCAGAGTTCGTTAAGAAGCTGATGCTCACGCGGAGTATCCATGCATTGCCAAAATCCATGGTGAAAATACGCCGCCGCTTCGTCATCGGCAGTAGCCTTGGCAATGGGTTCTGATTCCAGAAACATATCGCGTTCTTTGGGAATATATTTATCGATAAACGCTTTTTCCATAACCATAAAACCACCGTTAATATGGCGTTCACAAATCGCCGGTTTCTCTGAAAATCCTTTTACGATCCCTTTTTCTATAGTCATCTCACCGAAGCGTCCTGACGGATTTACCGCAGACAGCGTGAGCAATTTTTGCTGTTTGAGATGAGTTTCCATCAGTTTATCGACATCGATATCGGCTACGGCATCTCCGTAAGTAAGGTGAAAATATCGATCATCAGCATTTAGATAACGCGCAGCGAGGCGAATTCTTCCCGCGGTCATGGTTTCCTGTCCGGTATCGGCCAGAGTTACTTCCCAATCATCTTCACCTGATATATCATGATAAACAATACTGCGATTACGCCCGAGTTTTACTGTTATATCGGTTGATCTTGCATGATAATTCAGAAAATAATCAATGAATTCTTCACGTTTATAGCCCAGACAAAGAATAAAACGAGTTATTCCGAAAGACGCATAGCTACGCATGATATGCCAGATGATCGGTTGTTTGCCGATCGGTACCATCGGCTTGGGCAGCAACTCTGTAACATCGCGCAGACGTGTTCCTTTGCCGCCGCAAAGTATCATTACCGGAGGAGATTGATTAAGCGCCATATTTTCACCTATTATGAAAAAGTCAAGAGACTGACTCTTTCTTTGGTTGTATTTTTCCTGTTTTAGAAGTTTATTTAGTCAAAATATAAACTGCAAATGGGCCGTATGCAATTTAATTGTCGAATCAGTTGGCGGTGTGCTTCTGACTTCTGACAATGTTTTGAATTCCGGTCAGATCGGTTTGCCAGGTAATTTTATGATTCAAGGCATGGTTGAAAACCATTTTTACCTGATATCCGGCATATTCCATGACAGCAGCGTCATCAGTGAAAACCAATTCATCAACCACAGATTTCTGATAGGCGTCTTCCAGCTGTTTCCGATTGAAAACCTGTGGAGTCTCAACATGCCAGAACTGTTCTCGGGGAACCGTAGCGACAATCATTCCGGACTCGTCAACTTTTTTCAGCGTGTCCGAAACGGGTTTTCCGGGCACCGCACCGCCGTAGCGCCGTGCAATCTTGAGGCACTCGAGAAGTAAAGACGGTTCTGTCAGGGGGCGGGCGGAATCGTGAATTGCCACAAATTTAACATCTTTGTGCAGTGCTGCCAGACCGTTCTGCACGGAGTTAGCTCGTTCAGTTCCGCCCCGGATAATTTTCAACGGATACTCCGGTAGAAACTTTTGCAGATAATCACGAAATTCAGGTTCGAACATTTCAGCAGTTACAAGAACCGCATTTTCAGGATGACACAGTGGACTGAAATTGCGTATTGAGCGTATAAACAGCGGTTCGCTGTCTATCGGCTCAAACAACTTATTGCCTTTCTGGTAGCGTTGTCCGGAGCCGCCGGCGGCAAAAATTATACCAAGATCATCAATCATAATATCATTAATATCAAAAAAAAGGACTGGAAATTAATCTTTCCAGTCCGCAATAAATGTTACAAATGATTAAAGCTCAGGAAGAAAAACAATTCTTCCGGCTCTGATGATTTGTCCGTCTTTAATGTCAGGGTTGGCTTTTTTCAGCGCATCCAGATTAACCCCGTATTGCGCAGCTATTTGCGCCAGCGTCGTATCGGTGGTGACTTCGATTGAAGAACGCTTGTTTGAATCTACCGGGGGCACTGCCGGAACAGAAGTATCGGCTGGAGCCGTAATGTTTGCAGTAGGTGTTTTTTCTGACGGTATATTGGTGTTAGTATTTTCACTCGGCAGTGTCGGTACGCTTGGTATATTTGATATAGGGTCTTTAACATCGCTGAGGATATCATCAACAGAACCATTGGCTGCAGGGACGACGCTTTCAGCAGCGGGGCTTACTGGAGCAGTAGCGGCCGGTGTTTTTGTGACTGCCGACTTTTCAACAATGGCAGAAGTTTTGCCGGGAATAACCATTTTCTGTCCGATTTTAAGGATACTGCGTTCATTAATGTTGTTTGCAGCCATAAGATCGGCACGCTTAATCTTAAAGCGAGCAGCAATACGCGAAACTGAATCGCCGCGCTTCACAATGTAATACCCATTGGAAAGTTCGGCAGTTTTGCTGCTCGTGGCTTGGGTTGTGTTTGTGACTTTCGGCTTGGTAATCTGCTTCAATTTTACATTGCTGATATCAACTTCCGTTCCCGGAGGCGGAATTAAGATAACCTGTCCAATATGAATCGGTTTGTTGATGTCAATTTTATTGTAAGCGGCTAAAGTTGCTGCGCCAACACCATATTGACGACCGATTTTGCTCAACGAATCATTCTTTTTAACTGTATATTTCTCTGGAGAAGAAATTACCGGACGCGCGGGTTGTTTAGTTATGATTTCAGTCGGCTGGTATTGAACAGGTTTTTGCTCCTGCTCAAAACTTGGTTTCGGTTTTACCGGAATGGTTTCAACAACCAGGCCCGGAGATTGTGCCGGCGGAGTCGACGGCGCGGTATATTCACTCTCCGGAGCAGGAATATATCCTCGGGTGTTGAGCATATTGTGATTTTGACATCCAGCGAACAACAATGATAAAGTACTTCCGGCCAGAATAGCAGTTGTCCCAACTCTCATTTTGAAATCCTCCAATTGGTTATCTAAAAAACAGCTTGTATAGATTATAAACGCTTGGTAATAAATATATGAACATTAACAGAAAATACAAAACTAAATCATAAAATTAATGTAGTTTATGGAGTGCTGTTATTACTGCAATGTTTTTTCCCCTGTAAAAAGAAGCTGAAACTATAAATTTATGGTATGTTTTTGATTATTAAATACTTCCATTCTTTCAACAATCATCCGATGCTACTTGAGGATCGGACATCGAACTATATCTGCGGTCAGATCATCGCTTTGATCAAAATAGAAAAACAGCCGGCGCACCATGATCCGACTGCCTTTCATCGTCTATATGTCTTCGGGAAAAAACGTAACTGACGTATTTAAACTTCACGCGCGCATAATGCGCGCGGGAAGTTTAGAAGTTCATTTTCTGCGATTTTTCAAGTATTCCAGAAGCGGTATCCCTTTGATTTCCAACTCATCAATGATGGCATGACCGTCGTCATAGACTTTTACCTTCAAAATACAATCTGAAGTATCGGCACGCGTAACATCAGCAACAGCTTTTTCCGCTTCGGGCGCGAGTTTTTCGTTGAGATAATAACGCGAGAACGGCAAGTTGAAGAAGTGGTATTTTTTGTTTTTATCGGCGTTTTCCCGATTTTCCCAGTCAACCCTTTTATTGCGGTACTTAACAATTATGAAATCGCCGTTTTCAGGCTGGACTGTAGAAAGTTTTTGCACCGTCGCCAAGCCGTCGGAGTCGTTGCCGATCGAGGCGTAAAGTCTTGCGTTATAAGGGTATATTGCTCCGTCATCCGGAATCCGGTCCGGCAATGGACGGAGCGTGACATAGCGGCCGCGGAACGGATCATAAGGATCAACCGCGCCGGAGCGAAAACGGTAAACCACCGGTTCATGCGCCGGATATTCAATTCTGATAATTTTAAAAATCGGATATGCCATGCCGGCAATTATAGTCAGAATAAAAGCGATAAGTCTGATTGTTTTCATTTGGACACCTCTTCTTCGTTATAATTTCTGATTTTGCGGCTGAGTATGATGTTGGCCACCACAAAGGCGACCCCGATAGTCATGAAGCCAATCGCGCGCCAAAACAAATCGAAGTCATCGGAAAAGAAGCGTACGTAAGCCAGCAATGCCACCTGCAACATACCGGCATTGAACGAAATAATCCGCCGCCGCCGGACTCCCTGAATGATGTTCGCTGTTCCGAGCGCCAGAAGAATACCATGGCAAAACCAACTGATAAGCTGCTTTTCTGATATTGTTGCTGCACAGACCATAAATAAAACCATGGCAATAACTCCGGAAATTTTCTCTACGTTCCGGGGAATACAAGCGAATACAATGCTTATCAACAGTGAAATGCCAACCGCGACCGCTACAAAATACGAATCGCTGATTCCGCTTCTGGCACCCCAGCCAAACAGCAACAGCAACGTAATACCAAGCCAGCCGCCAAACAACCATGGATTGCGCAAACCGCTGACGCCGCGTTCACGGAAAAACATCCCGCCGCTATAAAACATCGCGGAAAATGCCGCCAGCCCGAATATCGCGTCGCTTTGTTTTTTCATCAAAATGATCAGAAATAAACTCAACGGTAGCATCAGCCAGCGTGCAAATGCCGATTGATAGTTTGAAGTACCGGGACGCAGATTCCAAATCAAAAAAGGCAACGGTACCATAAAATACGCGAAATTAAGCCACTGATTATCGCTTCTGGCTAGAAAAAATATTCCGATACAATACATAATTGCATAAGCGTAACTCCTGAAAATGTAAAGCAGTGGCAGCGTAACCAGCAGAATCAGGCGCATAAAGCTTTCCAATGTGCCGTCAAGATGGTAAATCTGCGATACCAGCGAGGTCAAAGTGACGACACCGGCCATACTGATTACCGCTGAAGCTTCGCGCCAACGATGGTCTTTGTCTTTGGCAATAGTAAAAATGCCGAACCCCGCCGCCGCCAGTAACGGCAAAAAGGCAATGCCGAGCCGCCATATTTTCGGTAACATATCCCAGTTGAACGCGACCAGCAGAACCAGTCCAAGCCCGATCAGCAAAGCACCGAAAGCGGAAAGCACTCCGCTGAGATATTTTTGCGGCGACGGCGCTTCCGCCAACTGTTTACGATAATATACGTCGAGACGTTCGGACGCTTCTTGTTCCAGTACTGATTTTTCCCGCAATACCGGAAGTTCATTAAGCAGCCATTCCATAAATTTGTAGTTTTTTCTGCTCATTGCAACACCTTTGTTTTTAATTTGATGATTGCGGCCGCCGTAGCTGCACCGCCGGATAACATACCTGCGACATGCGCTGATGCAACCGGTTCGAAGATATCGACTCCGGCAAAAAGACACAGTCCGCTTTGATATTCAAAACATGATTTTAATAATATTCCAGCCAGTACGGCAACAGCTGCCATACGCACCGGCAGAACGCGGTCTTTAAGGAGATGAACGGCTGCCGCAGCCACCAGCGCGGTATCAATTCCAGAAACTCCGCGATATGCCGTCAGTTCTGGAGACAGCAGCGGCACCGCCAACGGCACCGCCAATAATGCCGCAGCACAGACCGCCAACAGTCGCCGCATTCCGCCCTGCAACACCACGACAGTTCCCAAGATCTGAAATACCGCCGCATCAAAAGCGAAATGCCGCCACGAATAATGGACCAGATGACAGGTCAGCCATGATGGCAGATAAAATACCCGATCAAGACGTAATTCCAAAGCGGTCGAAAACGCCGGAAAAAACATCAACGTCAGCATGATTGCGGTTATTCCGGATGGCACCGCCGCCGCTTTTATGATGTTTTTGATTTTATCGTTCATGATTCCAGCCCTCTCTTTTTTAAGTCATTCACGCGCGAATGTTTCGCACGTGAATGGATTTTTATTTTTGTCAGACTTCTTTTTTGAACGCAGTTCTGGTAACCGCAATGCCCGCCAGAAGCAGGGCAATTCCCAACAGCGGCCAGTTGACCGCGCCGCCGCCCAATCGGGGAGCGTTGTTTCTGAACATTGAATTATTATTCGCGGGCTGACTGTGGGGTTGGCGGTTATTTTGCGGTGACGGCACATCAACACGATAATTTCTGATTGGCGCGGCGACTCGCGCGCTCTGTGCGGCATGTTCCACTGCCACCCGCGCCTGGTTAAGTCGTTTGACACCGTGAGTGCGGAACGCTTCATCAGTCAGCACCAGCATGGAAGTTTCATCAGTAACCAGTTGGTATTGAACGCCTAAATCGCTGATCATCTGTGCTTTTTCGCTTTCCGGCACATTGCCGATTGCGGTCAGATATTCGATCTGTTCAATCCGCGCCATTGCCCAGAGACGTTCCAATTCCGGATTGTCGGTGTCGGTTTCGGGGAAATTAATCCGGCAACGGTATGTTTCCTGACGTCCGCTCAATTTGGCTTTGAAAATTATTTCAGCCTTGCCGGTTCCGAGATAGCGTCCGAAAGCTACCATTTGTTGACCACGATAAAGCTTTTTAAACGCCTGACCAGTCAAATCCGCAGTTTTCACCCCGTTGATTTCAATTTTCGCATCATGAAGCGCTTCATAACAGATTTTGCTTTTGGCTTGGAGGATTTTGCCGATGATATCGTCGCTGTTGGATACTCCGGCATAAAAACCGCCGGAAGTCTCGCAAATCGTCTGCATCAGCGGCCAGTTGGCACTGTTGCCCATCAGAAATCCGAAAACCCTGACATCTTTTTCTTTCAGTAGATCATGAAATGATTTCGGCGTGATTTGACCAACATTAGTAACAGCGTCGGTAACCAGTACAATACTGGTAACCCGGTCAGCATCGACTCGCTTCAATGCGGTGCTCATTCCAGCATACAGATTCGTTCCACCGCCGGCTTGCAACTGCTGAATTTTCTGACTCCAATGCTGCACGCTTTCCGGTTCCGCTGGCACCCAGCCGCGAGTGATTTCCGCCGCGTCTGAAGAAAATGTGACAATGCGGAAACGGTCATGCGGCTGCATTTTGCCGATGGCCTGCACGACTCCGTCACATAAAGTCCGGATTTTTTGGCCGTTCATGCTGCCTGACACGTCCAGGACAAAAACATAGTCCGCACCGCGTTCAATCGGCTTCAAATCAATGCCCGGCGTCAACACCATCATGAATGTGCCTTCTTTCGCTCCCGGCGCACGATACGGAATCACTTCAAGGCGTCCGGGCAATTCGACCAACTGATAATGAAAAACAAAATCACCGGCCAGCCCGTCCTTGAGTTCGTATTCCAGTTTGGCGACGCCATTCGGCAGATCAATGGTACTGGCAACCGGATTCTGTCCGGGACTGCGCACGCTTTCCAGCGCCCACGCCGATCTGAGCTCTATTTGGACGGTGGTTTTGCCGGACACCTTGGAATTACGAAGCCAGAAATTCTCCGCCACTGCGTCGCGCGTATTACCCTCTTCCAGCGGATAAACGTAGCTCACGACCCCGGTATCCACCGGCAATGGCTGGTAATAGACAAAGCGGATTTGTGCCTCTTCGCCTGCCGCCAGATTGGCAATCGAAAAAGTGAAATCCTCGTAACCGTTTTTTTCGGCCTTGGCAGCGCTGGCGCCCTTGGCTTTCTCTTCGCCGTAAATCCGGTCTGCCGTCTTGCGCTCAACTACTTCGCCGTTGATCAGTTCTTCTCCATGCTGAACCGTCACCTCCGACAGACTTGCCGATTTCGGAAGTGGAAAACTGTACAGCGCTTCCATCTTTTCCGCATTATTATTGCGGAATCGCTGAATCACTTCGGTTTTTGCAAAACCGTTGTTGATGACAACCTGTACCTGATGACTGAGGATTTCAGCCGGCTTCTGCCCTGAAACTACCGGAGTCAAGGTTCCCGCTCCAAAAGTTGCTCCCACAAACGCAAAGCTTGCGGCAAGACCCGACAAAATTCTGATAATTCGATGTTTCTTCATTCTGCACCTCCTATGGTTTGTTGTGCGCTTATCTTAAAAGCAGAGATGATGCCAATTCTAATAAAACTATCTAACTAGTTTATTCGCAGATGCTTATAAAATCACGACGTACAACCGTTCTTTCAGGTTAGGTACATTTAATGAACTTGCATTATACATATTATGCACATATATTCATAGACATTGATTTGCCGGTTATTTTTATGGAGGGTTGAGAGATGAGTATTTATGGTGCTGCTGACTTGCCGGTATTGAAAGCGCTCGGCGATCTGATTTTCACCAATCCGTTTACTCCGGAACGTCTGCAACTTGAGGAAATTATCCTGAAAAAAAAGCGTCCCGGCAATGTCTGGAATATGCATAACGCAACGAGCGAAGACATTTCCGAAATAGCCGGACTGGCGGAATATCATGCCGAACAGCTTAGCGCGCGATTGAACGGTGTTTTGGTCAGCCGCGCTGATTGCGCGGTCATTGAACCGGTGATGATCTACCACCTTTTTGAAAAATACCGCATTCCAATGGTGGAACAGATGATGGCAACCCCGCATTCAATTCGTTTCGATTGCTATCGTGATTTTGAAAATGATTTCAGACGTTTTCTCGGCTTTACCAGGCGCGCCGGGGAATGCGCATATGAACCGGCAAAAACTTTCGCCATTTTTTTTCAGATTCACCGCGCGTTTTATTATATTTTCGACTTTATTATCGGCAGCAGCATTGCGGCAGGAGAACTGCGCGCAACGGTCTGGCAATCAATTTTTACCTGCGACATCCATCGCTGGCAACGGGTGATGTTTGACCGTATGAATCAGATTACGACATTGATTCAAGGGGAATCGGGAACCGGTAAGGAGTTGGTAGCCAAGGCGGTGGCATATTCGCAGTACATTCCATTTGACCCTTCAACCCGGGAATTTCTCGCGGATTACACGACCTGTTTCATTCCGTTGCAGCTTTCCGCCATGCCTCAAGCAATGTTGGAATCCGAACTTTTCGGTCACCGCAAAGGAGCATATACCGGCGCGCTTGAAGATCGCAAAGGTTATCTTGAATCGTGCTCCCCTTGCGGCAGTGTATTTCTTGATGAAATCGGCGAAATCAACCCGGAAACGCAGGTAAAACTGCTCCGGGTTCTGCAAAGCCGTCATTTTCAGGCGATGGGCGATAATCGACAACGGACTTTTAACGGCAAAATTATCGCCGCCACCAATCGCGATCTCGTAAATGAATGTGCGGCGGGTAATTTCCGCGAAGATCTCTATTACCGGCTGTGCGCCGATACTATTACTACCATTCCGTTGCGCGAACTGACCGGCGGCGATCCGACGGAACTGGAACGTTTTGTCAACATTCTGGCTTCACGTATCCTAGGCGCCGCCGAATCTACAGTATTTACCGCTGAGGCGATGCGTATTATTGCGGTCAGTCCGGGTCTGGATTATCACTGGCCGGGTAACGTCAGGGAACTGGAACAATGTGTTCGCAATCTGCTGATACGGGGACGCTATGTTCCAAACATCAGACGAGGCAGCGAAGCGGAAATGAATTTTGGTAACATGAATATGCAGGAATTGATGCAGTGTTATTGCCGGAGTTTATACCGACGCTTCGCTAGTTATCAGGCTGCCGCAGAATTTGCCGGGCTCGATCGAAGAACCATCGCCAAATATTGCGATGAAAAAGTCAAAACGCGGAAGATTCAGTAAATCTGAATCCGTATGGGTGAGTCGGCGAAGTTATTATAACTTATTATCAATTAAGTGCGATAACAACAGTTACACTTCATTTTATCACGGATTCAGGTAAAATGGCTACCCCGCCAGGAGTCGAACCTAGACTAAATGGACCAAAACCACTTGTGCTACCATTACACCACGGGGTATTGAAAGGACTTTTAATATAAATCTGAAGACGAACTTTCCAAACCGATTATTGTATTTTCTTCTGAAAAAGTCGGAACACGTACCAGCATGCAGAAGTTTACCGCCGATTTTTTCGAACTCATTTGAGCGGCACTTTTCTGTTTATAGTGGCTTCCGCAGGCACAACGGTTCATCTATCATCAGCTGAAACATCAAACGTGCGCAAAATTTCGGGTATTATTCCAGTTTGAGACTTTTTATACTTGTCTTGCGTCGAGCCAGCCGAATACAAGAATCAGAAGCATTGCCAGCGCGACACCACCGATTAACGGATACCCGTTTGCGAATCCGGCAATCGAAAAGATGATTCCGGCAATCCAAAGACTGTGAAACCCTGCGTCTTTCATGATTCAACTTCTGTTCTTGTTGGTATTGTTAACGCTGATTTTCTCAATATAAAAAGAATGCAAAGCAATATAAATCCGATGATGACATTATGCATATATTCATCTTCGTTTTTATTTCAGCAGTTGCTGTCGTTTGCTGTTTGGATTAAGATGTTGACCCATAATCACAAATAAGTAAACCGAAATTTTTGCCGGGACGGCATTGCAAAATGAACCGCAGCTTCCGCAGAGCAAAAATTGAGGTTTTGATAATCAATGACTTACGGCAAAGACTGGCACAACGTCCCTTTCACATCTTTTTATCCGGGGAAAAGGTTTTGAATCAAAGGTGATATTTCAGATTAAGTTCCGCGCTCGACGGGTTGAGATAATACTGATTCTGCAGAAATTCGCAATCATATTTGCGGCTGTAGTGACGAAGCATAGTAAGCGGCGCCAGCAGCGGCAGCAAGCCATCGACATAATGGTCCATAAGTTCCAGCAGTTCCAGCTTTTCAGCTGAAGAAAGATTTTTCTTAAAGTACCCCATGAGGTGCATCATGACATTCCGATTTTTCTTCGAAGTAACTTTATAGTCAAGAGTTTTCATCAGTCCTTCCAGATAGCGTGTTCTGATTTCGTTCAGGTTTCTGCGGTTGTAGGAAGCGGCGATCTGTCCAATCGCGGTAACGCTTTCCGGCGAATGCGCCATCAGCATATATTTGTGACGGCTGTGAAAATCCAGCAAACCTGGCATGGAGCCGTCGTGTTCCTCATATTCGCGCCAACGTCCGAAGACCATAATTTTGTCTATGAAATTTTCACGCAACACCCTGTCATTCAGTCGGCCTTCTTCTTCCACCGGCAACAGTGGAAAACGTTCGACCAATGCCGCGGCAAAAATACCGGTACCTTGCTTTACCGGGATTCCATTGGCGGGGTAAACTTTGACATGGTATCGACCCGAACTCGGCGATTTGCTTTTGAATATAAAGCCGCAAAGCTTTTCCTTTTCCAGCATATCCAGCTTGACGGCCGCCCACTTTTTCATTTTATCCGTCAAGTCAATGCCGCTGCGGATTGTGACCAGCCGAGGACGATCAATATCGCCGGTCAGATGCATTGCTTCGCGCGGAACCGGCAGACCGCACTCTGTTTCCGGGCAGACCGGAACAAATTCGGCATACTGCCCCAGAATATCCGTAATATAAGAATCCTGCTTGTGCTGACCGTCATATCTCACCTTGTGCCCGAGCAGACAACTGCTTACACCGATACGAAGCTTATCTATAATCGACTCCATTTAATTTTTAGCCGGCATCAAAATCCGGTAAGGATAACGCATACACCTGAATCCGTGATAAACTGAAGATAATTTACCCATTGTAAAAAATCCAGTATACACTAATCTCGCATAATTCCAATTCAACTGGTGCCGGCAGATCATTCGTTATGGATCCGGTATTTGATTTTGAAATCTATTAGGCAGAAAGGCTTCAAAAGGTGTTCCTGAACTTTACGCGCGCATTATGCGCGCGCAAAGTTTAGAACGGGAAATTTCTTGAAATTTTTGCACTCCGGGAAACCGATACAGAGCCATGCCGCCTCTATTTATGTGGCGTTAAATTTCTAAGACGGCATATACTTGATAATGTCAAATTCAAATGTTACTATATGGGGCATTTTTTTCTAAAAATTCAGGTTTATTTTGAGGCATATTTTATGGCAATTATTGACATCAGTTGTCCGATTCAGCATCATCCCGCCGAAAGAGAGGATTTCGAGGTTTCAAAGACCTTGCTACCGCTCAAAAGTGATCGCACTTCCTACACCGGCGTTATCTACAGATTATCTCAAGGTTCCATGAACTCCAGTTACATTGATTTGCCGGGTCATATCGCAGAAACCGACGACGGCCGGGATGG
>JAAYPP010000067.1 GCA_012519765.1 Lentisphaerota bacterium | reverse complement strand
GGGCTTATTTGAAGGGGAAGATTTTTTTCCAAAGACCGCCGCCGCGAAATTCAGAATTTCTACATTTTTTCAAGGTTTCGATAATAGTTTTGTAGGTTGGACGGTCATCAGGAGATTCACTCAGCATTCTGGAAATCATTCCCGCAAGTATTTCCGGTATTATTTTTCGCATTGCCCGGACATCTTTGGGCGGAGTCCCAACGCTGAGCCGCCATCCTGTAAATAGTTCGTACATTACCGCGCCCAAAGAATAAATGTCCGGCCGGCAATTGTTCGATTCCTCATTTAATTCAGTACTGAGATATTGGGCCGGAGTTCCACAATCCAAACCGGCAATGGTCAAGGCGCGATTCATGCCGAATGCTCCGATTCTGGCATCATTTTGAGCGTCAAGCATGATGTTTTGCGGAGTAACTTCGCCGTGGGTTATTCCGGCTGAGAATGCATATTCAAGTGCACAGGTGATTTGTTCCATCCATTTTAAGGCATCCTGCTGTGGGGCTGGCGAAGGTTCTGACAGTTTTTTTTCAATGCTGCCCAGAGCCATATACTGCATTACCAAATATGGCTGTTGATCGAATTCTTTGCACATATAAGTACTGACAATTCCCGGATGGTTGATGCGGGCGGTGGCGCGACCTGCGCGCAAAAAAATAGCACAAAAATCTCTGTCTGCGGCTATTTCCGGAGCTAAAACCTTAATCGCGACCTCACGGTCAAGAGTTATATCGACTGCCCGATAGGTTGTGCTCACCCGATTTGAGTTGCAAATATCTTCAAGCAGATATGAATTGAACCACATTGGTACCGTCAGAATGGTACCGCAATTGGGGCATTCGATTTTTGAAAAGGGTTCCATATTGGATAAGTCAAGACGTTGCTCACATTGGAAACATGAAATTTTAAGGGTATCCAGTTCGTCGGTCATCATAGCCATGCAGTCTCCAATGGTTCAGCTTGTTCAATAACTTCAAGCGCAATGTCGGGGCGCCCGATTTGACGGAGTTTGGCTTCCGCATTTTTGCGCACCAAACTGTAACTGTTGCATTCCGTACTCACATGAACTAAATAAATTAATTTGGTTCTGGGCGAGATCAAAGTTTCGAAGGCATCAAGCGTTGCCTGATTGTCCAGATGACCATTTCGCCCAAGAATTCGCCGCTTTAAGTGCAACTGCCGTTCGGAGTTACGCAACATATCCAAGTCGTAATTGCTTTCGATAATCAGTATATCGCTGCCGCCCAGTCGGGTTTTAGCCAGCAAATCAAGCGTCCCCAGGTCGGTGGCAATACCGATTTGTATTCCGCCACGAGTTAAAATATAGCCGACTGGATCAACTGCATCATGCTGCACCTGGAACGGGGTGATACGAAAACCTGCCGATTCAAAAGAATTGCCGCCGGCAAATTCAAAAACATTATGGGCGATATTTTGCTTACGGCGCAAATAATCTGCGGTTCCACCTGACATGCAGACGGGAATGTCGTAGTCTCTGCAGAACAGACGCATGCCGGCGACATGATCGGTATGTTCATGGGTTACGAGCAGAGTTTTGATAGAATTGGGGTCAACACCGGTGCCGGACATCCGGTTTAACAATTCACGACGGCTGAATCCGGCATCAATCAGCAGACATTCTGCTTCAGAATGGATTACAAAAGCATTTCCACGGCTACCGCTTCCGAGAGCAGTCACTCCTATTTTCATTATCATCTCCGAAATTGCCTTCACTCGTTGGAAAAAGCATCGGCAAAGCGTTATTTTAAGAATAATTTTACTGTAACCAATATATATTTTAGCAACAGAATATCAAGCAATTCATCATGGTTGAGCAATCATTTAGTCATAATCAAGTACAGGCACTTCGGCAGGAACAACAGCTTTCGCCGCAACAGTATCAGTCGCTAGAGATACTGATGGTTCCATTGTTGGAACTTCAGCAGCGTATTTCTCAGGAAATTGCAGTCAATCCGTTACTCGAACAGGATCCGGATCGCAATCTTGAGCTGGCCGGGGATCCGCTCAGCAGTTCCGATTATCGCGAGAGCCCAACAGCAACGTCCGTTGACGGCGACGATTATGATGACGCGGAGTCGCCGAACACCGATGATTTTCTGGAATTTTCGCAATTGGCCAGAGATTTCAGTGGAATGGGTAATGAACGGGCAGATAATCAGTCAGTATCGGAACTTCAGGAACGCCGTGATTTTATGTTCAACTCGCTGGTTGAACAGCCATCACTTCAAGATCAGTTGATGATGCAGTTAAGGCTGTCAGTGGTTAATGGGCAACTTTTTCAGGTTGCGGAGCTGGTAATCGGCAGCATTGATGAAACCGGTTATTTACGCAGCAGTCTGGCCGATATTGCAATGGCGGCAGAATCTGAACTTCCCATAGTTGAAGAAGCATTGCGGCTGGTGCAGTCTTTCGACCCCCCCGGAATTGGCGCGCGTGATGTTAAAGAATGTCTTATGCTACAACTAAAGCGGCAAAAACCGCTCAACAAAAGTCTGCTCAATCTGGTTGAGAACTATTTGGAGGAGATTGGCAAAAACCATTTACCGCAGATCGCCAAAGAGCTTAAAATCACGATTCCGGAACTTCAGACGATGATCGATGAACTGAAAAAACTCAATCCTTTTCCAGGTACCGTCGCCGTCAGCGAAGACCATGCAGAATATGTTATGCCTGAATTGTCGGTGGAGAAAGATAGTGATGACAACTATTCCATTGTTGACAACAGCAATTATGTGCCGCGACTGAGAATTTCACAGACCTACCTGGACCTGCTGGAGGATCCGCAAACCAGTCAGGAAACGCGTGAATATATCCGTAAAAACTTCCTCGGCGCCAAAGGATTGCTGCGCAGTATTGAACAACGCAAAAACACCATTCATCGCATCACCGAAGTAATTGTTGATTTTCAACACGGGTTTTTCGATAAAGGTGTCGAAGCATTACGTCCGTTGACACTTCAGCAGGTAGCCGACCGGCTGGATCTGCATGGCGCCACCATCAGCCGTGCCATTGCAAATAAATACATGAAAACGCCCTGGGGCGTTTTTGAATATAAATTTTTCTTCAGCGGTGGTTACCGTACTGACGATGGCGGTGATATTTCAGCGCGTGGCGTCAAAGAAAAAATCCGCGAACTGATTGATGATGAGCCGCCGGAAAAACCATTGTCCGACAGTAAACTGGAAAAAATGCTGCGAGACGCCGGCATGGTCAGCATTGCCCGGCGTACCATCGCTAAGTATCGCGAGGAAATGGGCATCCCCCCCTCTCATCTTCGGAAAAAATACTTATGAATGTTTGGAAAAAATATCGTAATTTGATAACTGAAATTCGCGCGCGCATAATGCGCGCGCGAATTTTAAAAACAAACTTACAGCGTATCAGTTTCCGAACCGGACTGCTGTTGTTTTTTGCCGCCTGGGGAATGGCATTCGGTGTTCGCACTGCGGTATGTAATCGTGACATCAAGGCGGCGGCTCAACTTACCGGTGCCGATTTGGTGCCTTTTCTGGTCGAGAGTTCAATCATGTATCACTATGTACATGAGGTTGCCGCTGGTCGGGGTATTCCTGAATATGATCATGGTTTGGCGAAAATGGAAAATGTCCGCCTGGTTGAGCAGATGCCGATTGGACTGGAACCTTTTCTGGGCTGGGGCCTTCGTTGCAAAAACCTGCTGACCGGTCAAAATCCGGATGTGTTGAGAGATGCTGATTTTGTGCGTTTTCAGGCGCGATTATGGATCAGTCTGACCGGAGGATTTGTGTTACTGTGGCTTTTGGCACTCAAGGTATCGGCGCCGTGGGCGTTTTTCGGGGCGATGATTTATGCGCTTTCGCCGGCGGCAGTGGCCAGAGGAACCGGTCAGGACCTGCTTTGTGAAGTTTTTGCGTTACCCTTTTTGTGCGCTGCTTTTGCATTTGCCGCCTGGTTCTTGCGTAATCCGGGGCGTTTTCGCCTGGCGGCATTCGGGATTTCGGTATTTTGTGCAGTGGCGTTTTGGGATATTTCGCAATTTGTGTTTGCGGTTTGGGCAGTGTGGGAAATGTTTCGTTCATTTTTTGATGCCGAATCGCGACAGCGACGCGGAGTGTTGTTTTTGACTTTCTGGGTGGTAATGGTTTTGGTTGCAGTGTTGGTGCCATATCATCGCGCGCATGGGCTGATGATGTCACCGCTGTTCAGCGTGATTTTCCCCGTATTATGCCTGTTGAATTTTAAGTTGCCGCTGAAATTCCGGCGGCTAACTGCGCTGGGAATGCTGGTGATTCTGGGCTTGTTCTGGCTGGTGAGTTCGCGCAACAGCGGATTCAGCAGTAATTATGAACATTTTTCCGAGCTGATAATGGCGAAATTGCGATATATGAATGTCAAACCGGCCGACCCCGCAAAATTGAGTTTTAATGCGCGGGTATTGTGGACTCCGGCGCTGCATTCTGCCGATATTCATCAAACCATATATAATTTTCCGGTTGCATTATGGGTGACTTCGCTGCTTGCAATCATTGCGTTATGCTATGCTGAAATCCGGCGGAAACTCTTGAAGCCTTCGAATTTTTTACCGCTGATTTTGACATTGATATTTTTCATAATATTCATATTCATGTTCCGCTTTCATGTTTTGACCGCGCTATTTATGAGTGTTGCGTCCGGGGTGCTGTTTTACCTTTGCTATCATGCCACTGAATCGCGATGGTTGCGGATACTGTTGTTGTGTGCGGCGCTGCTGATGGTGGTCGGGGAGGGCGAGATGCTGAGTCGGCTACGTCGTTCTTATCCGGGCGGTGCGATGGGAGAAACCGCAGATTTGCTCCATTTTTTGCGAAGTGCCGGAGTGTCAAAACGGGTGTTTCTGGCCAGCATGGAAATTTCTCCGTTACTGAAAGCTTATGCCGATACTGCAATTGTGGTACAGCCCAAATTCGAATTTCCGGCAGTGCGCAAAATTTTTCATGACTATACTATGGCGATGTTTTCTTCTGATCAGGAAGCATTGAATCTTTTTTGTGAAGAACATAATGTTGAATTTCTGGTTTATGTGCGCGGCAACGCTATTGCGCCCCTGCATATTTATTCGTATCGTTATATGTCTGGAATAAAAGACCTGGCGCAGAGCAGTCCAGCTTATTTGATGGATAGCAAGCCACACTTGCTCAGAAATTTTTACGAGATACAATTTCCAGAGCAATATTCGAATGCCGGTAACGCTTTCCGGCTGTTTCGTTTTATCAGTCGTGACAATCAACAGCGCGCTCAAGCTACTGCCGAACTTGCCGCCAAGGCTATGCACGAACGCGACATGCCGCTGGCGCGCAAACTGGCACGTGCGGCATATCTGCTTAATCCCAATTCTGAATATGCTTATATCGTTAATTACCAAGTGTTTGACAGAATTCCTGCCGCATCGCTTGAAGATTTTATCGTGATTGATAGAGAGCAACGCCAATGAAGACAAAATTATTTACTGAAGTCAAAGTTATCCCTGCCGAAAAACGCCTGGATTTTGATGCCGGAGTGGTTTCGTTGGGGTCTTGTTTTTCAGAGCGTATCGCCAACTGGTTAGCGCGCGGCGGCATGAACGTTGAAGCTAATCCTTGCGGCATTGTCTATAATGCATTTTCAATTGCCGGCACGGTACAACGCCTCGCGCAACAGCGCTACTTTGTTAAAGAAGATTTTTTTCAGCATGATGGACGTTGGCGCACCTGGGAACATCACGGTTCATTTGCCGAACCTGATTTGCCGGATGCTTTGGCGAAATGTAATGTCGCAATGGAAAATTTTCGGAATGCCGCGGCAATGGCGCAACTTTTTGTCATCACTTTTTCGACATCGTTGGTTTTTGAATTGAAAGCGAATGGTCAGGTAGTTTCGAATTGTCACAAGGTTTCCGGCGAAAAGTTCAACCGCCGGCTGCTCAAATATCATGAAAATCTGAACGCGATTGAAAATATTGTCAGGGACGTATCGATTATTGCGCCGCACGCACAGTTGGTGTTCTCGCTTTCTCCGGTGCGCCATCTGCCCGGTGATCCGGTTTTGAATGCCAGAAGTAAAGCTTCGCTCTTAGCGGCGATTCATGACGTTTCCGGTAATCCCGCATATTTTCCGTCCTACGAGATTATGAATGACGAACTGCGAGATTATCGATTTTACGCGCTTGACATGACCCATCCGTCGGAACTGGCTGAGGAGATCATCTGTACACGTTTTGCCGAGGCTTGGTTCACTGATGACGCGATAACAAATATTGCCGCCGGTCATAAGCAGTTCCGATTTACTGAACATCGCTCAATTTACGGTAATAGCCATGCCTGATGTACTGTTTCTTGAGTTAAATTCTTCTTATTCGCATTCAATGCTCTCTTATGGAATGCTCAGAGCGTTTACTGAACAATATGCGCCGGAATGGCGCTGGCACAAGATTGAGTTTACCGTTAAAAACGCGGATACTGCGATTTTTGAGGATAAAATCAGCGAGCTGAAACCGGAAGTGATTTGCGCTACCGTATATCTGTTTAACCGCGTCACTGTCCTGAATCTGTTGAAGTCCGCTCGACGAGCGGCACCGCGGGCGCGAATTGTTCTCGGCGGACCGGAGTTTTTAGGAGATAACCGTCAGTTTCTTGAACATAATCCGGGAATTAACGCGGTTATCCGCGGTGATGAATCGGGATTTTATCGTTATCTCCAGCATGATGAGGTTGTGGAGGGATGTTTCGATGGTGAACTTGACGAATTGCCTTCGCCGCACCAGCGCGGCTATGTTGATCCGTCGAAACCATTTTGGCAGATTGAAACCTCGCGCGGCTGTCCGGGGCGTTGCCGTTTTTGCACCAGCTCACTTTCTCGCAACGTAAAGTTTTATTCAATTTCCAGAATCCGGGCAGATTTGGAAGCTTTACGCGGATACGGATTTCAAGATATTCGTGTGCTTGACCGTACCTTCAACACCAATCCGAAGCGAGCAGTTGAACTTTTAAAACTATTTCGTGAAGAATTCCCGGAAATGCGTTTCCATCTGGAAATAGAACCGGCAGGTTTGACTGAATGTTTTCTTTCTGAACTTGCCAAAGCGCCCAAGAACAAACTTCACGTTGAGGCCGGAATTCAATCACTGGATCCGGACGTTCTTCAAGCCTGCCGCCGTTTTGCCGATTCTGACAAAGTTCTTACCGGGCTTCGCGGGCTTCTTAAGTGCGGTAACTTTGAACTTCATGTTGATCTGATTGCCGGTTTACCCGAACAGACCATGAAATCGCTGATTGAAGATGTGAAAACCGTAATAGCATTGTGCCCGCAGGAAATACAGTTGGAAAAATTAAAAATCCTGCCGGGCACGCCACTCTGCGGATGTCCTGATATCAAGCACAATCAGGAACCGCCCTATGAGGTAATTTCAACTGCCAGCATTAAGCCGGCGGAAATGCGCGATGCTATGCTTTTGTCACTTTTGCTGGATAATTTCTATAATGCCCGGCAACTGCATTCTGCTTTTATTTTCGGGTTTAAAAAACATCCTGAGCTATTGCATAAGTTGTTGAATTACTTATCGGAGCACGAATCGTTGTTTGCTTCCGGTAAGCCGGCCCTGGAATCGCGCTTTGAAATTATGAGAAAGCTCCTGCCTCCGGACTCTCCGTCCTCGCAGGTGCTCCGTTTTGCCGGACTATGTGCCGGGATTTTTAGTACGGGAGCTTGCCGCAGATTATGCCATGATTCGATACCGACCGAAGCTGAATTGCTTTGGAGTAAACCGGTTGAAACTGAGCCGAAACGTTTTTTTAAAGCTGAATTCAGCGGCAATGCCGGTCAATGCTGGCTTCAGCCTTGCCAGAAATGGGAGTCAGGGCGTTATGTATATTATTTTAAATTGCATTATGGGCGGTTTCCATCGGAAATATTGATGTTTAAACAGTAGCGCTCAGACGTATAATTTTGCCGGTATAGATATTTCGAGATTCTTCAACGCTTAAGATTTGAAAAATCATGCTGCAATGGTATATTCCATAATTTCATTTGTAAGTAAAATTTTTTTCTGGATGCTCGTCTGAAGTATCCGGAATCACTAAAATCAGGAGATTGAAAAATGGCAGTGCCAAAAAGAAAAATGTCTAAAATGAAGAAGCGTCAGCGTAAGGCGGCTAACCGTTATGAAGGGGTTCAAGCCACTTTCTGCACAAATTGCAGCAGCCCCCTTAAGCCGCATCGCGTATGTTCTTCATGTGGAACCTACAAGGGTAAACAAATTATTGCGGTCGATGCCGAGTAATTAATTATGATCAGAATTGCCGTAGATGCAATGGGTGGTGATTATGCCCCCGCTGTCGTGATTGAAGGAATTACGATTGCTCTGTATGATTTCCCTCAGTACGAAATAACTATTGTCGGTCATCAGGGAAAGATTTCTTATTATCTTGAAAAGTATGGTATCGCCAACCATCCGCGGGTAAAACTCGTTCACGCGGAAGAGACAGTGGAAATGAAGGAGCCGGCGACAGCTGCTCTTCGCGGCAAAAAAAATTCGTCGATCACGATTTGCGGTAAGTTGCTTCAAGATAAAAAAGTTGACGCGGTTTTCAGTGCCGGTCATACCGGCGCTGCAGTTGCGGTGTCGACAGTGCTGGTAAGAACCCTTGAGGGGATTGAACGCCCGGCGATTGCTACCGTTATGCCAGGCATGTATGGTAAGTATATTTTGCTGGACGCCGGAGCCAATCCGGATTGTGAACCGATGAATTTGGTTCAATTCGCTTTAATGGGTGAAGCCTATGCTGAATATTATTTTGGAATAGATAATCCGCGCATCGGTTTACTCAGCGTCGGAGAAGAAGACAGCAAAGGCAACGAGTTGACTAAAGAAACATTTAAAAAGCTTTCGAGTATGCCCATCAATTTTGTCGGCAATGTCGAAGGGAATACAATTTTTGAGAATATTACAGAAGTAGTCGTTTGCGACGGCTTTATCGGTAACGTGTTGCTGAAAACCTGCGAAGGTTTGGCCAAATCAACCATGTATTGGATGAAAGGCGTGTTTACCAAAAATGCCTTACGTAAAACCAGTGCGATTCTGGCACGTAACGCATTTCGCGAGTTGAAGTCGTTTGCTGACGCTGAGGAAGCAGGCGGGGCGCCTTTATTGGGAATTAACGGAATAATGATTATCGGGCATGGCTCTTCAACTCCCAAATCAGTTCGTAACGGTATCAAGGTCGCCGGTGAATTTGTAGAATATGGTATTAACGACAAAATTATTAAGCGTGTAAAAGAAACTGGTTCGAGAATAGCAGATTCCAGCTTGGGAAAGAACAGTTAAACTTTTCGGCATATTAGAGATATTTCAGGAGAAGTTATGGGAATTAGAATATTAGGTACAGGTTCTTATCTTCCGGAAAAAGTATTGACGAATTCCGATTTGACGCGGATCGTTGACACCAGCGATGAATGGATAACGACCCGTACGGGAATTGCGGAACGCCATATTGCGGCGGACGATGAGGCGGTTTCCGATATGGCATATCACGCGGCGATGAAAGCAATTGATGCGGCAGGTACTACTCCGGAAGAAATTGACGGGATTATTCTATGTACAATCAGTCCTGATCATCTTTTTCCAAGTTCTGCGTGTATTTTGCAGCAACGCTTGAATTGTCCCCGCGCCTTTTGTTTCGACCTCCAGGCAGCCTGTACCGGATTAATTTATGCGCTTGAAGTTGCGCACTCTATGATGCTGAGCAATAAGAAATTTCGTAAAGTATTGGTGGTCAGCTCGGAAAAACTCTCTTACATTACTGATTGGACTGACCGCAATACCTGTGTTCTTTTCGGCGATGGTGCGGCCGCTTTGGTATTGGGAAGTACTGATAACGGCGAAGATTCAATTATTGCGGCCTCGCTTGGTGCGGACGGAAATCATTGGTCCAAACTTCAGGTGCCGGCAGGCGGAAGTCGTATGCCGGTGACGCAGGAAGCAATTGATAATCATTTGTATTGTATTCACATGAGCGGGCAGGATGTCTTTAAGTTAGCGGTAAGCGCAATGGCTGATTCATGCAATGAAGCATTGGAAATTGCCGGGTTGACTAATGATGATATTGACTGGCTCGTACCACATCAGGCTAATTTACGTATTATGAAGATGGTTGCAAACCGCCTTTCAATCCCTATTGAGCGTGTTTATGTCAATGTTAATCGCTATGGAAATACATCTTCCGCCACAATCGGAATTTGTCTTGACGAGATGATTCGCAATGGCTTGATCAAAAAAGGTCAAAACGTTCTTATGACTGCGTTCGGAGGTGGTTTGACTTGGGGATCAATCATTATTAAATACTGATGGATGCTCAAGAGGACAACTATATTTCATTCAATTTGGTGTTGGTTCATCCTGAAATACCACAGAACACCGGAGGAATTGGACGACTTTGTGTTTCTACCGGTTCTCGATTGCACTTGATTAAGCCTTTGGGGTTTTCGCTGGATGATCGCTATGTCAAGCGCGCCGGAATGGATTACTGGGCTCACGTTGATTTGCATATTTACGAAAACTGGGACGAATTTCTTGAACGTAATCCGGATGCCAGCCTCTTCTTTTTTACCACCAAAGGAAAACGTTCCTATTGGGAAGGCGAATATCCGCCGGGAGCATTTATGGTGTTCGGCAATGAAAGCTCCGGGTTGCCTGATGATTTTTATCGTAAATATGAAGAACGTTTATTTGCAATCCCCATGCGCGGTCGTTATTTTCGCAGTCTAAATCTAGCTAATTCAGCAGCAATTGCCCTTTATGAAGGTTTGCGTCAGCAGGAGCGAACACCATGAATGCTCAAACTATAATTACCAGGCTGATTCTTTTTCTGTTTTTTTTCGTTATGATCCTGTTTTTGATTGCGGCTATTCCAATACTGCTGGTGTTTTTGATAATAGCATTATTATTTCCAG
>JAAYPP010000066.1 GCA_012519765.1 Lentisphaerota bacterium | reverse complement strand
GCGTTACGTTCAATCGGACGAACTGTTTCAATTTTCGCGTCCGGTTTGGTTTTGATTTCGTCGAGATTGACCGGCGATCTGACGATGACTTCCGGTACCGATGATTTTTGCGATTGAGGTGTCGGCGGCTCCGGCAGCGGTTTGCCTTGATGAACAGCGTCAATAGTACGGGCATTAAAGACAATGCGCTCCCAATAAGGATCTTCAGGATAATTTTTCTCGCGGAGGTACCGGACGATATCCTCACAAGTGGCTGCCGTAATCCGAACCGATTCGACCTGACCTCCCAGATAAAGGACTTTGACAATCCCGTCGTCGCGCAACCACGGTTTTTCAAACGCGATCGGCGTTTCAACCCGGCCATTACTGAACTTTTTGCCGTTGCTCAAACCGGCACCGACATAGGCGTAAGAGGTATTCTGTTCGGTCAACTTCTCACCAACCGCAACCGGACTCGATACTTTGTCAAAATCGGCAATCAGCAGATTGTAATCGGGCAAAAAACGCGGGATCAAAAGTTCAAAACCTGATACACCGGGTTTGTTCGGAAAAGCTTCGGAGTTTACCACCGTATACGCGAGGCAGGCGTTACCGATACGAGCAAGCTTTCGGACTTCCCCATCAGCCCTAATTAGAATCCCGGACTCATTTTTTGCTTCATCCGCGCTCAAAAACGGAGCTATGGCGATAATCAACAGCAGCAGCATAATTTT
Organism: Lentisphaerota bacterium; assembly: GCA_012519765.1. Classification (GTDB taxonomy): domain Bacteria; phylum Verrucomicrobiota; class Lentisphaeria; order Victivallales; family Victivallaceae; genus UBA7640. The sequence continues at coordinate 5,341 of JAAYPP010000066.1, read as the reverse complement.
CATCGGTCAATCCTCCAGTCTGGTCGATAAATCTTTCAGCCAGACCCCGACATTGTCGCGAAATTCCGGGCGTTTCAGGCTGAATTCCACGGTCGCCTTGATAAATTCCAGCTTGTCGCCAATGTCGTGACGCCTGCCATCAAACCGGCAACCGTACATCGGAATCGTCCTCACCATTTCCCGCATGGCGTCGGTCAACTGAATTTCGCCGCCTTTGCCCGGAATAGTATTTTCGAGAAATCCGAATATTTCCGGAGTAAAAACATAGCGTGCGGCAATCGCCAGATTTGAAGGCGCTTCGTCCGGCGAAGGTTTTTCGATAAATGTTTTTACCTTATAGACCGATTCGGCAACGGCAGTCCCGTCAATTACGCCGTAACGACTGGTTTTCTCCCATGGAACCTCTTCCAGTGCCACCACTGAAGCGCCTTTTTGCCGCGACACCGCGCACAATTGGCCGATAACCGGGGAAACTTCAGACGTGGTGACCGTGTCGCCGAGCAGCACCGCAAACGGTTCATCGCCGACAAATCCGCGTGCCTGCAACACTGCGTCGCCCAAACCTTTCAGTTCCTGCTGATAGACAAAATGCAGCCGTGCCATACGGTCAATCGCCCGCAGCTCATCGGCCAGCGCAGAGCGGCCGTTGTCTTCAAGGCGCGCCAGCAGTCCCGGATCCGGATTAAAATGTTCCTGTATCGCCATTTTTCCGGAACTTACCACAATCAGAATATCAGTGATACCGGCAGCGACAGCTTCTTCAACGACATATTGAATAACCGGCTTATCGACCAGAGGGATCATTTCTTTAGGTACCGACTTAGTGAACGGTAAAAAACGCGTTCCGAATCCGGCAGCAGGAATAACGGCTTTGCGTATCATCATACCTCCATTGCGCTAGCGGAGTTAACTATTTCCGGCTTAATTACTTCTACAGAGAAACGTTTTAAATCTTTTTTCAGTTTAGCAAACATTTTTTCATCTTCGTAAGTGCCGATAATCGCGCCGCCGGATCCGGTAAATTTCGCCGAGGCCCCGGCCTTGCGGGCGATGTCCACCATGTTTTTGTTTTTCGGACTGACAGAACGGGCACAGACTTCGCAGCGTAAATCGAAATTGCGGTTCAGGTAGGCAGGCAGGTAGTCAAACTGGCGGTTGTTCAGGCACTCTTTGACTGCTTCACTCAATTCGCACCATTCCCGGATTGCCGACAACACCTCAGGAACGCCGTTTTCATAGTCTTCGCGGAGACGGCTGTGAAGAATTTCCGAACCTTCCGCCAGATCAGTGCGATACGCGACATATAGATTCAGCTCGGCAGGGATTGCCATCGGTGTATAAACACCGTAGCCGTGCTTCTCCATGTGTTCACGGTTAAAATCCATAAACACCGGACGGTTGAAAGACTGAGCAACCCGGTCCTGCAGTCCGGCCTGAATGCCCAATTCATCTTTTTCAACCGACAAAACCAGATTGGCCAACAGCGCCGGCGGGATCTCCACTTCATAAAAAGCAATCAGCGCGCGCATGGTGGCAGTGATAATTGCCGAAGAACCGGCTAATCCCAGCCGATTCGGAATATCAGTACGATAACGCACGGTGAAGTTGCGCTCGTCCAACGCAATGCCATTGAGTTTACAATAATCGTTGAACTTTTTTACCGTTGCCACCTGCAAACGCATTCCGCCGTAATAACCGTAGAGCGAAACATCATTAGCCAGGTGTTCGATACTGCTGAATACCGTCTGATCGCGCAGCGTCGGAATCAACTCCAGTTCCGGACTTTCGTATAATTCCACTTCAGCACAATAATTCCGAAACACAAAGGCTATGGTTTTGCCAAAATAACCGTCAGACGGATTGCCGATCAGCGCGGCCCGAGGATATGCTCTGCACTTGATAATCATATAAAATCCAGTTAGTTATACCGTAAAAATTAAAAAATATACCGCCGATAATCCGCAATTCAATTTGAACCGGTTATTTATCGCCATCCGGGGAATTCATGCTTGCAAGAAGCAAAAACCAGATTGCGGTTTACGTTTGAAGTGCAATATTATTCTTATTCATTTAGAATTGAACTCAACACTGGTCAGGTATTACTCATATGAACATAATCAGTACACAATTGCCGGGAGTAGTGATCTTGGAGCCGGAAATATTCGGAGATTCACGAGGCTATTTTTTTGAATCCTGGAATAAAGAAAAATACGAACAAAACGAAATTCATGTGACCTTTATTCAGGACAATGAATCGCTTTCCCGTTTCGGGGTATTGCGTGGACTTCACTACCAGGCCGCTCCATATACTCAGGCCAAACTGGTCAGAGTCATCAAAGGCGCAGTACTTGATGTCGCCGTCGATATCCGCCACGGTTCGCCGACTTTCGGCAAACACGTCGCAGTCGAATTGAATGAACAGAATAAGCGGCAGATATTCGTACCGCGCGGTTTCGCCCACGGTTTCGCGGTATTGAGTGAGGAAGCCATTTTCGCCTACAAATGCGACAATCGCTATATGCCTTCACACGAACGCGGCATCGCGTATAACGATCCCGCGTTAGGCATCGACTGGCGGATTACTCCGGAACAGGCTATTCTTTCAGACAAAGACCGCCGCAATCCGATGCTGGCTGAGGCTGAAGCGCTATCTTGTGAACAATGAAATGATTTATGCGGAGAGATCTCTATGAAAATCATGATTACCGGCGCTAAAGGAATGCTTGGTCGCACGTTGACGGAAATGTTTACTGACGATGATATCATTCCGGTCGACCTGCCCGAAACCGATATTACCGATCCCCGCGGATTCGACCGGATTGTTGAAGCGTCCCGTCCCGATGTCCTGATTCATTGCGCGGCGATGACTGCGGTTGACCGCTGCGAATCTGAAGTTGACCTCGCTTATAAAATCAACGCTTTCGGCTCCGCCGTCACAGCCTCAGCATGCCGCCGCCACGGTGTCCGGATGATCGCGATTTCGACCGACTATGTCTTCGACGGCGACGCTGACCGACCATACCATGAATTTGACCGTCCGACCGGCGGCGGTAGCGTTTACGGGCAAAGCAAATTCGCAGGAGAAGAAGCGATTAGAAATCATTGCCCGGATCATGTGATTTGCCGAATTTCCTGGCTTTACGGACCGGGCGGTCCCAGTTTTGTGCATACCATGGTGGCACTGGCAGACGGCAGTCGTCCTCTATTGAAAGTGGTAAATGACCAGATTGGAAACCCTACCAGCACAATCGCGGTAGCGCGGGCACTGCGTAAAATCATCAATCGCCCGGAGTTGAACGGTACCTTTCATTTGACTTGCGAAGGTGAAGCATCCTGGTACGAACTGGCGAAAGAAGTTTTCGCCGTTCTGAAAATCCGCCAGGAAGTCGTACCATGCCGGACGGCGGAATTCCCACGCCCCGCACCACGCCCCGCCAATTCACGGCTGGACAAAATGATGCTCAGACTTTCCGGATTACCGCCAATGCCGCACTGGAAGACCGCGCTCAGCGAATTCCTCAACTCTGAATACCAAACATAAACCCAGGTTTTCAAGATTGCATTGGCTTTGGCAATTCATAAATTTTATCATACAGAAGAAACCGTTGATACTTTAAATTTATGCCATGTCTGGATTATTAAATACTTCCGTTCTTTCTTTCGCCAAAGTTACTGAATGTTATTTTGTCTTTTCAGGCTCAATGGCTGTGCTGACTTTTGCCTGGACTTGTAATAAGATTGTAGTTTTTAACAATTAAGCTGCCAATGTAAAACAAGTTGCCAAGCAACCAAATCAGTCCTGATATCATAATTAACCAACGTAAGGAGATGTTCGTTCCCTGAATAGAGCAGTTCCCCCAACTGGAGTATAAAATTCCAAAGAAGAAAAATATTCATCGGTAAGCAATTTTCTAAATTCCAATACTTTACGGCTCAAACTAACTGTATTCTGCAACGTTTTATTAAAGATACTATTGAATAATTCCTGATTCGCGACATCAGCTTGTTGTTTCTGTTGCTGCTGTATCCGCTCCAGCATTTTCTGATAATGGGAAAGCTGTGCGCTTACGGTAGCAATAGTATCACCGAGCTCAACACTTTCGGACGAAATATCACTCCTGATCTTATTGATGGCGTCACGCCGATATAGGTCTGCCAGTTGATTTAGTACTGTTGAGTCGATAGTGAAAGAAGTCATTTCAGTGCTGTGAGCTTTCTTTTCGCCACCGGAAGTACGCCCTTGAACCATTTCAAACCATTCCAGCAACATTTGGCGTTTAGATTGCAAGGCATCAAGTTCAAATTGAACATTTTGTATCCGGCTCTGAAGATAAATGGTGTCAAAACTACTTTGCAGAGACTGAGAATCCACCACCATTTGCTGAAGCATATCCTGATACCGCTTTATATATTGCAAGGCAATTTGCAGGTCTCCGATATATTCGCCGGAAGGAAGGCTCAAAGAACGGTTGTTGAGGATTTCTTGCAACTGTTTAAGAAATTCATCCAACTGCTTGACATAATCGCTTAAATGATCTAAAGCAAGCAACCGGCTTTGACCGAGATTATCATGCATTTTTTGTTCGATGTCAGAATTAATATTCGACGTTGGCAGTTTATCGGATTCAAGGTCACGGTAAATTTCATACCATGCCTGTACAATTCCACCTAAAACCTTGTCAGCCAGATGTGGCGGAAAACTATCCTGCCTGATAATTATTTTATAAATATTGTCATCAATCCTTGCTTCTGCCTCGCGATAACTTCTTTCAAGCTCTGCCAAATCAGTGGCACTGAGGTTGCGCTTAGACAGTTTCGACGCAAATTCTGCTTCCAGAAAAGCGCGCTTTTGGGAAAAATTAACGACCCCTAATTTCTTTTGAAAATCTTTGAAGCTTAAGAATTTATCCAAACCATTCTGTTCATAAACCTGTTTCAGGACTGGAGGACTTATTATATCAAGACGGTTAAAGGGCTTTTTATTGGGATAAACCGGATTGTTGTTGGCCCCTGACCTCGGAAGCATAATCTGTATCTGCTGAGCTAAAAAATTATCCGATGGTAAAAATTAAATAAATCAGGCCGCCTAACAGTATGATTATACCCAAACTAAATATCGCAAAAAAGAGCAAACGCCATCTATTGGGTTTTAAAAATTCCATTACCATACCGAAACTTACTTCTTGCTGTTGACTATCCACCAAAACCTCCTCATAATATCGTTGTTACATTATCAAATTTGTGAACAAGACAAAAATTCCGGAATCCCCTGGGCATCGCCACATAAGTTTTCCGGATTCTCAAGATCAACCACGCGATTAATATAAATGACCAAAACTCT
>JAAYPP010000065.1 GCA_012519765.1 Lentisphaerota bacterium | reverse complement strand
GTAAAAAGTGTAAATATCGCTTGACAGAATATGCAGATAAAATCCACTTTCACTGGGTAAATGAATTTTACGTGATTTCATAATTTGCAGCGCTTGACGGTAAATCGGCTCGTATTTTTTGTCATTCGGACCGAGTTGCACCATTGCGCTGTACCATATGGAGCGACAGGCAATGCGCACTAACTCGGCAATTAAGAATGAAGAGTTGTTCAAGTAGTCAGTATCGATTGATGTCATCTTCATGAGTTCCGGTAAAATCTTTTCGGGCTGATTGGTTTCCCGGTAAAGGGCGGCTTTGCCAGCACACATCCGGGCGGTGATTTCTTGTCAGGCAGGTTTGGTTTTTTAATTTACTGATTTTTCATTCCTTGTCAAATGCTGATGCCATTTGCTTTGTGGTAGAGAATATGTTTTTTTCCCGTGAGGTAATCCATCTTTATTTATGTTGTAAATGACGCAATCCGGCATATATTATTTCTTTTACCGCCTGAGTGAACCCGGTGCTAATCCGGGGCTGTCGCGCAACCGTTAAAGCCGGATCCTTAAGGCGGTATTAGAAGTGCGCGTAACACAATTGAGGAATATCATGTCATGCATTTTACTACTTCCGGCCGCAGAATGCCCATAAAGATTACTATCATCAAAAGTCGTCTGTCATATCGGATTGGGGTACTGATTTTATTAACACTGCTTTTGCTGGCTGCTTCTGCGTGGGGATTATGTGCCGGTTCCATTAAATTGAGTTTCAGTGAAATCATCGATGCAATGAACTCAGGAGTTGGAGTCGCACGCCAAATAGTCTGGGATATCAGGCTCCCACGGGTTATACTCTGCGCAATTGTCGGTGCAGCACTGGCTTTGTCCGGGGCGATTTTGCAGGGAATCATGCGCAATCCATTGGCTTCTCCGAATATCATCGGAGTAACTTCCGGGGGAGGACTGGCGGCAGTGTTGATTCTGGTGGTTTTCCCCGCCTATTCGCAATATTTAGTCTGGGCCGCATTCGGTGGCGCGCTGACTGCGGCGCTGGCAATATATCTGGTCGCCTGGAATCACGGGGCACAACCAATAAAACTGATTTTATCAGGAGTGGCAATCAGTAGCCTGCTCGGTGCAGCTATAACCGCCATTCTTTTGTTCAATCCTGAACGCGTTATTGGCGTGCTGGACTTCTCGGTCGGCAGCCTGTCATCGTGTTCATGGTCGCACCTTAAATCAATCTGGCCATATGCGTTAAGCGGCGGTATTCTGGCATTGCTGGGAGCCCGCGATTTGAACATCATTGCGCTTGGCGATGAAGTAGCCACCGGTCTTGGCCAGCGGGTCGAGCTCAGTCGCTTTATCTTTCTGGCTGTCGCTGCGTTGTTGGCAGCGTCCGCGGTCAGCGTAGTCGGTTTGCTGGGCTTTGTGGGGTTGGTCGCTCCGCATATGATAAGAATTATAATCGGCGCAGATTTTCGCTGGTTAATGCCGGGATGCGCCATCTTTGGGGCGGCGCTGTTGATTACTTGCGACACCATCGGAAGGCTGGTAATGGCACCTCTGGAGTTGCCTGCCGGTGTTATCATGGCACTGATCGGACCGCCGTTTTTCCTATGGCTGCTGAAAACCAGGTTGAAACATGAAACTTGAAGTCAATAAAATTTCCTCCGGTTATAATAATGTCCTGATATTGGATAAACTCAATTTGACCGTACAATCCGGTGAAATTCTGACTCTGATCGGACCAAATGGCTGCGGCAAATCAACGTTGCTGAAAACTGTCGGGCGGTTATTGAAACCTTCGCACGGCACAGTTATTCTGGACGGTAAAAATATTCACCGCATGAATACCGTCAAACTTGCACAAATCATGGGGATGCTACCGCAGTCACATTATTGTGCGGATGACTTGACTGTCGAAGAACTGACCGGATATGGACGATTTCCACACCGGAGACGCTTCCAGCCGTTCACCGCAGAAGATCGGAGCACCATCGAAAATGCGCTGGTGATGACGCGTTTACAGCATCTGCGCAAACGCAATATTAACACGTTGTCAGGCGGCGAGCGCCAGCGTGCCTGGATCGCGATGATTCTCGCGCAATCCCCCAAATTATTGCTTCTGGATGAACCGACCACTTTTCTGGACATTCGTTGTCAGCTTGAAGTTATGGAGCTGATTGCCAAATTAAATCGTGAACTTGGTTTGACTGTATTGATGGTTTTGCATGATCTCAATCTGGCTGCTCGCTTTTCCACCCGCATGGCTACCGTCGGTAACGGCAAGATCACCAATATCGGCACTCCTGCTGAAATTTTGAACTGTGAAATCCTGCGCGCTACATTTAATATTGAAACCCGGATTTTACGCGAACCCAACGGTACCTCTTACGTTCTTCCGTATGCTGTCTCCGACTTGGATTCCTGAAAAATTGACACCATGCATGGTATTGGAAAAGTTGCTTTATGCAAATATTACAGCACAGTGTTTTGACGTCCCGCATCTACACCGAACGGAATCTCTCACGGATTAAGTAATGGTTATTTTTCCGAAAAGAGATATTTGAATTTGATAAAATAACCTATGCCGGAATAGATGGTGACTGCGGTCATACCCCAGAGGAACAATTTCCATAGAAACCATATCCTCAGTTGAAGTGTTCCATTATCGACCCGGAAATTTTCGGAAAAAGTAGCGGAAACCATGTCGAGCCATGGCGTTCCGCCGAAGATCAGGATATCATAGCGAAGACTGAAAAGTCCTACCCATGACGCACCGCCAATAAACAGTATGGTCATCTGCATCGCGGTTTTTGCCTTGCCCCAACCGTCGGCCGGAATTACGAGTGCAGACTGAAGCGCAAGCATGCGGAGGCCGGTAACCAGGAACTCCCGTGAAATAACGATAATCGCGATCCATGCCGGAATCATGTGGAATTCCACCATCATCAGCATAATTGCGGACACAAATATTTTGTCGGCCAGCGGGTCAATCAGTTTGCCGAAGTCGGTTACCTGGTTAAATTTACGGGCAGCCCAGCCGTCAAAAAAATCAGTCAGTCCGGCCAAAGTCGCCAGAATAAAAGCAAAAATTTTAATCTGGCGGATTGAAGAATCAGAAAAATGAGGCCAGACATCCGGTTCAACAATATTCGCCAGTATTAAAAAAATAAAAATCGCAACAATCCTGCCGACTGTCAGCGAATTGGGCAGATTCATCATTTTCATTTGATTATTTTTTACTCCCTTTAGGTTTTATTGGCTCAGCAAACAGTTCATACTTGCTACATCCGCAAATTCTGACTTCAACAATATCGCCTGGCGCAATTTTCCGCGCGGGAGATATTTGGACAATATTGTCAATTTCCGGGGCATCCATATAGGTTCGTCCCACGGCATGTTTTTTGTTGACTTGATCAATAATAACACTGAATTCTTTGCCGACAAGCTGTTGATTTTGTTTAAGCGATATTTTTCCTTGAATTTTCATGATTTCTTCGGCTCTGGCGACAGCGGTTTCAGGAGATACTGCGGTTTCGAATTGCGCTGCCGGAGTTTTGGCTTCCGGTGAGTAGGAAAAAACGCCGAGCCGGTTGAATTCCCATTTCTTTACAAATTCTTTGAGTTCGTTGAAATGAGCTTCGGTTTCACCGGGGAAGCCGGTTATGAACGTAGTACGGATCGCGATGTCCGGAATGCGGTTTTTCAGTTTGCCCAGAGTTTCTTCGATCTGAGAGCGGGTGACATGACGGCGCATTGCGGTCAGAAGCGGGTCGGCAATATGCTGGAGCGGTAAATCAAGATAATGAATCACTTTGGAACATTGTGCCATCGCTTCAATTATTTCATCAGTCAAATGGGCAGGGTGTGCATATAGCAGCCTGATCTGGAAATCCGCATCGATAGATTGGAGTTCCCGCAGCAGATCGGCCAGCGTACCGTTTCCAGAATCATGTCCGAATGCGGTAATATCTTGCGCAATCAGAATTAATTCTTTGACGCCGCCCTTGATCAGGTTTTCTGCTTCTTTGCGCAGTGACGGTATTTCCCGGCTGCGAAGGGTGCCGCGGATATCCGGAATCGAGCAATAACTGCAACGGTTATTGCAACCTTCACCGATTTTTAAATAGGCCAGGTGAGGAAGCGTCCATTGAAAACGCGGAGTTTCGTCGTTATAAAGGTAACACGGCTCGTTATTTCTGAACGATATTCCGCTGAATTTCGGTGATTTTTTTATTTCGGCGATTTTCTCTGGCAACTGCGGAATAAAATCCAGTCCGGTCCAAAGATCGACTTCCGGAAACTCATGCTTGACGCGTTCATCTTTGTCCCATTGAATCAGGCAACCGGTAACCACCAGCATGCGGTTTTCGGGATCGTATTCTTTCCAGCTGACGCCTTCTTCAATAGCTTCAAAAGCATCCTGACGCGCGCTTTCAATAAAGGCGCAGGTATTGATGACATAGATATCGGCTTCATTCTGATCCATTGTCAGTCCGAAGCCTTTGACCAGCAGTTGGCCGGTCATGACTTCGGAGTCAACCAGGTTTTTGGGACAGCCCAGGCTGACCATGAAAATCATTAGCGGGTTAGTATCTGGCATAAGTGATTTAACGTCCTTCATTGGTGTTTTTGAGAATATATTCAAGCGTTTGAGGGTTTGGCGCGAAAACGGTGGTGTTACGTAAGCGCCAGCGTTGCAGATCCGTGGAATCGAGATAAAATGAATCAGCAACGTCGCAGTTTACGGGTTGCCCCTGATAAGTGCTGGAAACAAAGTTTCCACGCTCGGCAAATGCCAGGCAGGCCGCGATATCCCAGAGTTTCAGGTCGGCGATATAGCCGAGCACACGTCCGCGCAGCAAATAGGCAAAAACCGCCACTGCAGAGTCCCAGGCCGACAAATGGTTAGAAAAATTAAATTGTCCGTGCATGACCATTTGTTGAGACAATGAAACCGGCCAGGAGTTGTTGAGCGGCGCGGCGGCAAAAGGGAAAGGGAGGCGTTTTCCGCCGGTCGTCCACAGCCAGGTATCAGCGCCATCGGTGAAGATCATTTCACCGAGAACCGGATAAAATACTGCGCCTTCGTTAATTTTGCATTTTTCCATGTAGGCAACCGAAATTCCCCAGAGCGGACAATGGATGGAATATGGAGCGGTTCCGTCAATCGGGTCGACAACCCAGGTATTTCCGTTCAGAGCGGACTGAATATAATCTTCGCCGTAAGCAGCAATAGTTTCTTCGCCGATCAGATACGAATTATTTTCGGGGTGGTCGAAATGTTGCGCCAGGAGTTGTTCGATTTCCCGGTCGGCGACGGTAACAACCGAGCAGTCATCTTTCAATTCAAATGACGGCCGGTCATAATATTTTATGGCGATGTCTCCACATTCCTGAAGTAACGCAATAATTTTCTCAGTATCCCAGCCGTTCATCTGACAGTCCTCATCCGCAATTTAATTAACTTAAAAAAAGCAGTTGAAATTTTAATAATGATCCGATTGCTTTTTTCAAGAGTAAGCTTTGTAAGATACAGCTAAAGTAAAAAAAATCAACCACTGAATTTACCTCAAAGTCGGCAACGCGTGGAAGTCTTTTTGGTGGCTTTAAAATTAGCGCGCGCATAATGCGCGCGTGAATTTTAAACCCTAATGACCGGAACCGCTGAAATGTAAAGGTTGTTTTACCCACAGGCAATGAGTTACTTTTTTCCCTTTATCAAGCCAGCGGCGTTCAAAATCAGTTTTGATGTCGGATATTTCTGCCAATCTGCTATCGTCGCGTTTGAACAAACCGGATATATCCAGCAGATGAATAACTGTTTCCAGGTATGGTTGATCATCAGATGAAAAATGAAATTCGCCGTCGTCCTTGAGTACGCGGTGGATTTGGCCGATAAACTCGGAACAGATCAGGCGGTGGTGGCGATGTCTGGCTTTAGGCCATGGATCAGGACAGAGTATGTGAATGCGGTTCAACGACGTGTCCGGCAAAAAAGTGGTTACCAGCAAACGTGCTTCAGCGCGAATCGGGATGACGTTGGCGTGTCCGGCGCGGCGGGCACGATTGGTACATTTGCGGATGCGTCCCATCATGATGTCGGCGGCCAGGAAGGTGCGTTGCGGAAAACGTGCCGCGGCTTCTTCGGAAAAACGTCCGTTGCCGCAACCTAAATCAAGTTCTACTTCGGCGTCATGGCGGTACAATTCAGGTATTTCAGAATTGCGGTAGGAATCATCATAAAACAACATATAAAACTTATTCCGGGGGGTTTAAAAGCTGAAGCTGAATGCTATATTAAAACTTTTTAAAATATATTGTCTCAAGGCTGATTTCAAACTTAAGCAACCACAAAAACAATGAAAAAAGTATTATTTGTCTGTACCGGCAATACTTGCCGCAGCCCAATGTGCGAAGCATACTTCAATATGTTGGGTGCTCAGTATGTCGCCCACTCCGCGGGAATTAACGCGGTGGACGGCAGCCCTGCGGCGCTGAATGCGGTCAAGGCTGTCAGCGATGCCGGAGGTGATTTGAGTAAATTCAAAAGCCGGCGTCTGGAAAAACAGATGATTGAGGAATCCGAATTGGTGGTGGCTTTGACTTCGGCTCATTTGCGCGCGGTGCTGGCAATTTCTCCGGAAGCAGCATCGAAAACAATACTGCTGAATGGGAGTTGTGACATCAGCGATCCTTTTGGCGGTGATTACCAGATTTACCGGGAATGTTTTGAAGAGATAAAATATGCTATTGATGAACTTCTTAGCAAAATAAATCATAAATAAAATCAGGAGTAGGTAATGATTAAAGACTGGCATGGCAAAAAATTAACAATGGCTTTGGCTGCCGATCACGGCGGATTCGAGATGAAGAATGAATTGTTGAAAGAACTCGAAAACAGAGGCATCAGCGTTATTGACGCCGGGCCGTGCTGTTATGACGCCGAAGATGATTATCCGGATTTTGGCATAAAAGCGGCAAAAGCGGTTTATATGGGCGAGGCCGAGTGCGCAATACTGATCTGCCGCAGCGGAGTCGGGATGGGAATTTCAGGAAATCGCTTTCACCATGTTCGTGCAGTCGTCGCGCATGATGCGGAGACTGCCAGAAAGAGCCGCGAACATAACTGCTCCAATGTGCTGGTGCTGCCGGGCGACCGTCTGGATATGAACGCCTCATTGGCGATAATTGATGCCTGGCTGTCTACGCCGTACAGCGGTGATAAACGTCATTCACGTCGTCTTGAGAAACTGGAGATTCAAAGTTACGATGATATTGCGGCATTGCGTCAGAGCGATCCGGATATTGCGGCGATAATTGACTGCGAAGCGGATCGCCAGAAAGATGGCATTGAGTTGATTGCTTCAGAAAACTATGCCAGTTGTGCGGTTCGCGCTGCTCAAGGCTCGCTTTTGACCAATAAATATGCTGAAGGTTATCCCGGCAAACGTTATTACAACGGATGCGAGTTTGTCGATCAGATAGAAGCGTTGGCCATTGAAAGAGCCTGCAAGTTATTTGGTGCCGAAGCCGCCAACGTGCAGCCGCATTCCGGCAGTTCAGCTAATCAGGCGGTTTATTTTGCTTTGCTCAATCCCGGCGATACGGTACTGGCGATGAGCCTGGATCACGGCGGTCATCTGACGCATGGACATCCATTGAATTTCAGTGGCATGCTTTACAATATTATTCCTTACGGAGTAGACCAGGAAAGCGAACTGATCGATTATGATGAAGTTGCGGAACTGGCTGCCAAGCATAAACCGAAAATGATTCTGGCGGGCGCGAGTGCTTATCCGAGAATCCTTGATTTCAAGCGTTTCAGAGCAATTGCGGATTCGGTGGGTGCCTATCTATTCGTTGACATGGCACATATCGCAGGACTGGTGGCGGCCGGTGAACATCCCAGCCCCGTGCCTTATGCCGACATTGTTACGACAACTACTCATAAAACTTTGCGCGGCCCCCGTTCCGGTTTGATTCTGTGCAGGGAACAATATTTGAAAACCATTAATTCTAGGGTATTTCCCGGCCTGCAAGGCGGACCTTTGGAGCATGTGATTGCCGCCAAAGCGATTTGTTTTAAAGAAGCCATGAGCGAATCCTTCAAAAAATATCAGCAACAGGTGCGTAAAAACGCTTTGGCGTTGGCAACGGCAATGACTGAACGCGGCTTCAGAATTGTTTCCGGCGGAACAGACAATCACCTGATGCTGGTGGATTTGCGGCCCAAGAATGTCACCGGCAAGGCGGTGGCCAACGCTTTGGATAAAGCGATGATTACAGTTAACAAAAACATGATTCCGTTTGATCCGGAAAAAGCTTTCGTCACCAGCGGTATCAGGATCGGTACTCCTGCTGTAACTACCCGTGGTATGTGTGAAGCCGAAATGGTGAAAATCGCTGAATTCATCAATCGTGCGGTCGCAGTGATTGACGATGAAGCAGGACTTAAGGCGATCGGCGAAGAAGTGAAAAATTTCACTGCTGATTTTCCGCTTCCGCATTTTTAATTTTTGGAGAAATTTCGATAATGATTGATATAAAATTAGTTCGTGAACAACTCGAGTTACTGAAAAAAAATTGTACCAGACGCGGCTGTCAGGTTGATCTCGATCAACTGGCTGCCGATGATGCGGCCTGGCGTGCTGCTGTGCAGAAGATAGAAACTATGCGAGCCGAACGTAACCGCTTGAGTAAAGAGTGCAAAGACAATCCGGCTGCCCGTGAGCAAGTAAGAGAGCTTAAGGCTGAAATGGAAGGACTTGAAGTCGAAACCGCAGAACTGTTCAAAAAAGTCGAAACCCAGCTTAGCTGGTTGCCGAATCTTTTGGCGGATGATGTGCCGGACGGCAAAGATGACGCGGACAATCTGGAATTGCGCAAGGAAGGGATTATTCCTGAATTTTCGTTTAAACCGCGTGATCATCAGGAACTCGGCGAAATGCTGGATATTATTGATACTGCGCGCGGAGCGAAAGTGGCACAGGCCGGATTTTATTTTTGGAAGGGTAAAGGCGCGATACTTTGCCAATCACTTTTTTTCTGGACTCAAATGGAGTTGGTGAAGCGTGGTTTTACATTGTTCATGTCGCCATGTGCCGCCAAAAGCAAAACGCTTTACGGTACCGGTTATCTGCCTTTTTTCGCGGATCAGACTTATGGGTTGTCCGGAGAAGACTTGGCGTTGATTGGGACTTCTGAGCAAACTTTGGTCGGGTATCATGCAGATGAAGTGCTTGATGAATCAAAATTACCGCTGCTGTATTCCGCGTATACTCCATGTTTCCGTACTGAATCCGGGAGTTATGGCAAGGCTTCACGAGGTATTTTCCGCGTTCATCAATTTAATAAAGTCGAACAGATTATTTTCTGCCGCCCTGAAGATTCGCCGAAATATCATGAGCTTTGCTTGGAAAATGAAGAATATTTGCTGAAGCAGCTTGGGATTCCTTACCATGTCGTCAATGTCTGTGTTGGTGATATGGGCGCGCCTGGGTACAAAAAATATGATATTGAAGCATGGTTTGCTGGATTTGGCGGCTATCGTGAAGTAACTTCCAATACCAATCTAACCGACTTTCAAAGTCGGCGTTTGGGGATAAAATATAAAACCAAAGAGGGCGGGCGCGATTTCGTTCATACTATCAGCGCTACGGCAATGACCGAACGGACGGCTATTGCTATTATCGAAAATAATCAGCAGGCAGATGGCAGCGTGATTATTCCTGAAGCGTTGCGGCCATTTACCGGATTTGAGCGGATTGAGGTGCCGAAATAAGGCGATGAAGATAATACGGTTTTTATTGGCGGTCGGATGGATATTGGGTGGAACCGGATGCGGCGACAATACGCCCCCGGTCCAGCCGATTGATCCGGAGCGGGTTGAGGCGATCAGGCAGGTGCAACATGATCGTTCTATCATTTCCCGTTTTCAGATCGTGGTTCGCGGTCGTTTCAATGTCAATGAATACATGCAATACCACTTCGAAGATGAGTTGAAAAAAATCAACCGTTTGCCGAAGAATGAACGCGGTGCCGCCAGAAGCAAGATTATCAACAAAGCCAAAGAAGAAATCAAACGGCATGAAGTAGAATTTGCCAGCCTCAGCGAAAGTTATCGCAATATGCGTTCGAGCTCTTCGCTCGCCAATTTGCAGCGGGTGGCTACGGCAAATTTTGATTTGGGAATTAGAATTACCGCAGCATCATTGAGTCGTCAGGAAAACAGTTTGCGTGAGCGCCGGATGAGGTTGGAGCGGGATAAAGAGAAAATGAATGCAGAAAAGCGCGAAATAGAAGAAGCCGCGTTAAAAAAAATCCATGAATCACTTCTGAAGCGTAAAAGCGATATTATGTTGATAAACGAAAATCGTAATGCAGTAATCAACCTAAAAAACGCAGTTGAAAATTCGATGTGAGATTTCCTCCTCATCCGAGGTTTCCGATAACGAATGTTCTGATTTGTTTTTTTTACAGATTCATCAGTATTTGATATCCGTCTGAAACCGTTTT
>JAAYPP010000064.1 GCA_012519765.1 Lentisphaerota bacterium | reverse complement strand
CGGTCAATATAGGTGCGGGCGTCTTCAAACTCGTTCTTCCGGTAAAGCATCCATGCCATGCTGTCAATAATTTCCATACTGTCCGGCTTCTGTGCAAGTGCTTTGCGGATGAGTTTTTCTGCCAGCTCTAATTCTACATTCAATTCGACATAGATATAGCCGAGCGCGTTGGCAATTTCAGGATTATCCCAGCCGAATTTGTCTTTGATGATTTCGCCATATTTATTGACCAGTTCGACGTCCCGGCTTTTCTCGCCGGTATTAAGGAACATCATATAAAACGGCAAACCGATTTTTTCGCCAAACTCCTGCTCCGAGTTTTCAAGCAGGTTGACGGCTCGTCCATATTCCTTAAGCTGATTAAGGGCATCAACCTGCAGGCGCAAGGCATGAAAATCATTGATCCCGGCAAGATATTTCAAAGCTTCCCGGTAGTTGCCTGTTCCATAATGTGCATGACCCAACAATAGTTTCAGGTAGATTTCATGCTTCTTGCTCTTCAGACATTTTTCCAAAACGGGAATCGCCTCCTGGAAATTACCGGTAAAAACCAGCGATTCGCCGTAATGAAGCTGAATCAGCAGATGGTCAGGGAAGGTCGCGGCGAGAGACTGCCGCAGTTCCAGTGCCGCCTGATTATTGCCGATTCGGACATAAAGGGCGCCCAGCATGCTTTGGATCCCGTGATGTTCCGGAGTCTTGCGCAACTGTGTTTCAAGCACTTCGATTGCAGTCTGATATGCGCCCAGCTCTTCATAAAATTTAGCCAGCTGCAGAGCTTGGTCGGGATCAGTTGGATTGGCGAAGTTTTTGCTGAAAATCTGAGTGTAGAGGTTTTTTTGCGCAGTGGAACGCTCTTCCTCTTCCTGCGATGCTGAATTGAGTTCCATTTTACGGTAAAAGCGCGCTGCGGCTTCAATGAATTCTGCATTATTAATGACTGTCCGGTTGCGCGACAATCTTTCATATAATTTATCGCCCTCGCTGAAACGTGTTTGTTCGGCCAGCATTTCTCCGGTAATGCCTGCCATGCGAATGGCCGCCAGCAGGGTTTTGGTATCAAGGGCATCAAAATCTTTTACGGTTGCCAGGGCGGCTAAAGCCATGTCGCTACGTAATTTTAGATTCTTGTCAGGATTCAGGATCAGGGCAGCGAGGTTCAGTTTCAGTGCACTTGGATTTTCAGAAGCCAGTCGAAGCAGTTCCGGAAGGCAGGCTTTGGCGGCTTCGGGGTTTTTGAATTTCTGAATTAGCAGCAAGAGCGGAAGTTCGCCGGAGGAGTCGTTCTGCAAAACTTGTATCAACATTTTTGCGGCAGTGACATCGTCCTTTTCCAGGAGCGCGGAAATGAAGTCGACAATCTGGTCGATTTTTGCCTTATTGACATTGGCAGGTTCAATAGCAGGAATGTCGGATGATGAAAAATCACTCCCAATCTCTGACCCTGAAAATCGGAAAAGAACCGCGAAACCTAACAGCAGTGTTAGAAAAATTTTCATATTGCCTTCACCCCGGAAAAAATAAAACCCTTTTGTTATGCCGCACATAAACAAAAGGGTTATAGTAACTGCGAAGAAAATTACTTATTCTTGTGACGCATTGCTTTCAGCTGTTTGCGGCGTTTGTGTTTGGCAATTTTCTTACGGCGTTTTTTCTTCAAGTTACCCATTTCGCAACCTTTTGTTGTTTTATGTTTGTCTGGCTAAATTTGATTTTTTAAACCAAGTTGTATAATCTAGCCCAATCTGCTGAAATTGCATTGTTTAATTCAAAAATTTATTCAAAAATTTCCTGAATCAGCAGGCTTCCGGGATAAAATCACATGGCTCAGGTCAGAATAATATGTTCTTCCGGATACGAAAGATGGCTTTGACGGTTTTTGCTGATAAAAAACATAAAAATCGCAAACGGCCCGATTCTGCCGATAAACATGCAGATAATCAATGCTGTTTTGCCGTAGGTGCCCGCGCCTCCGGAATAACCCAGTGACAATCCGGTGGTCGTCAGGGCCGAAACTACCTCAAAGCCGATCTGCTTGAGGGTGAATCCTGATGCTTCAACCGTAGCGCAAACGAATATAGAACCGATAATCACAATTGAAATATAGATCATCATAATGGCAAAAGCTTTGACGCAATATTCTTGCGCGATTTCCCGCCCGAATACGACTACTCGGTTTTTACCGCGAATGCTGTTCCAGATGGAGAGCAGCACCAACGCGAAAGTAGTGGTTTTCATGCCGCCTCCAGTTGAGTTCGGTGATGCTCCGACCATCATTAGCAAGACCAGAATAAACTGGGTTGACGAGTTTAACGCGGTCAAATTAACGGAATTGAAGCCGGCTGAGCGGCATACTGTCGACTGAAAAAAAGCGTCCAGCCAGGAAATATTGTGATGAGTTCCGAGCCACTCCAGCCCTTTGATGGATAAAGTTCCTGCAAACAGCAACAAAAATGTCGTAGCCAACACGATTTTAGTATTGATTTGATAATGCTTATTGCGCTCGTGGTGAAGGATATCGTAAATAACGTAAAAGCCTAAGCCGCCGGCAATAATCAGCGCAGTCATAACCATTTTTATGTAACTGCTGTCTTCGATGATAAAATTGTTGCTTAACGTACTGAAACCCGCATTACAATATGCTGAAATCGTATGGAAAAGACTTTGTCGGAGCGCTTCACCGAAAGATAAATCATAACTCAGAAAACCCGGCAGCAGCAGAATCAGCCCGGAAAGTTCCATAAAAAAAGTATAGCCGACCACGGTTTTGATCATCTCATTGATGCTGCTGATCGGGAAATCCTCACTTATTGAAGCTAAAACCTTTTTCCCCCCCCAGCTGAAATCGCGCCCGATCATCAAAACTGCCGAAGCGGTAATGGTGACCATTCCCAGCCCGCCGCCCTGGATCAGCAACATGATTACCAGTTGCCCGACCCAGTTGAAGCCGTCGGTTGGAATACTGGTCAAGCCGACGACGCAGACCGCGGATGTTGCGGTGAACAACGCGTTCAGCCAGTCCAGTCCGCCGTTATTATGTTGCACTAACGGCGATTTCAAAAGTAGCGTCCCGACCAGAATCAGGCCGAGAAAGGAAAAGATCATATAAAATTGGCTTTTTTTGATGACATTGACTGCCATGCGCTTCCCCTTGAATTTTGGTTTGCGGAGATGGTTATAATTGTTTTTTTTAGGTTTAAATTCGCGCGCGCATTATGCGCGCGCGAATTTAAAGCGGAAGTTACAACTTAAAGTCCGCCAGAAATTTCAACTACGGTGCCGGTAATGTATGATGCTTCACGGGAGACCAGAAAGCGGATCGCTTCGGCAACTTCCTCCGGTTTGCCAAAACGTTTCATCGGAATCTGGCGGCGGTATTCCTTGCGCAGGTCTTCACTTAAATCGGCAAGCAGTTCAGTTTCAATGAAGCCGGGCGAGATACAGTTGGCGGTTATGCCGCGACTGGCCACTTCTTTGGACAACGATTTGACCATGGCGACTTGCCCGGCTTTGGATGCGGCGTAATTACATTGCCCGATAAAACCGAGACGACCCGACGGCGAGGTCACACAGACAATCCGTCCGTAACGGTGTTTCATCATGTGTTGAACCGCAAATTTGCAGATATTGAAACTGCCGGTCAGATTGACCGCGAGCACGCGATCCCAGTCCGCCGGCTTCATCATGCCCAATACCGAATCAAGCCGGATTCCGGCGCTGTTGATCAGAATGTCAAGCCGTTCATGGTTTTCGGAGTATTCCAGAAAAAACAATTCACAAGCGGCGTAGTCGGCAACATCCAGTTTGGTTGTCGTCAGCGGATAACCATCCCATGCCGCGGCAAATGATGCCGCCGTGGCATCGTTGCCGCAATAAATAGCCGTTACTGCCGCACCGCCGCGCAACAATATTTCTGTAGCGGCGCGTCCGATACCGCGGGTCCCCCCGGTAACAATAGCATGCTGTCCTTCAAATTGTCTGTTCATAGGTTTATTTCACTGCTGTAACGTTTACTTCAACTGATTTGTAACTCAGGAAGAAAAACGGGAAAATCATATGGGAATCGATGCGTGAATTGATATCTTTAAGGCGGGTTGCTTGCAATTCGCGCGCAGCCGCGGTTGCCAGCAGAGTCGCGTAATCAAGCCGCACTGTGTCGGTAAAAACACTGGTTTTGTCGGCGGCATTGGCGCTGCCGGAAAAAATCGGCAATACGCCGAAAAGATATACGCCGTAAATCTGACTGTTGATATGGAAAACCTCATTGCGCGGCGCATCCTGAAATCTCATGTTATTCAAACGGTTGGTGGCTGCCACGTGAGAGCATCCGATGCTTCCCGCCAGTGCCACCGCACAGAACATCAATGCGAAAACTTTTTTCATAATTAATGATTCCCTTTTTTATATTTTGTGAAATATGGAGGTTGCCTCCAATGACAATCTGGTAATTTCTTCAAATTTCTGTTCGGCGATCAAATTAGATTTGACCATCCAGCTGCCGCCGCATGCCAGAACCTTTTTAACATTCAGATAATCAAGCAGATTTGAGGCATCGATGCCGCCGGTCGGAACGAAGCGCATATTGGCGAACGGCGCACTGATGGCTTTCAACGTCTTGATGCCGCCATACGCTTCAGCCGGAAAAAATTTAACTACGTCCAATCCGTATTCCAGCGCCAGACAAAGTTCAGTCGGAGTGCAAATGCCCGGCAAGACCGGGATGTGATTATCGATACAATATTCCACCACCTTGGTAACAAAACCCGGCGAAACAATGAACTTCGCGCCATTGTCCACCGCCTGTTTGACCTGGCTTACCGTGATTACCGTTCCGGCACCGACCAGAATATCTTTGCGCCTGGCCATGACGCGGATACTTTCTGCCGCGGCTGCGGTTCTGAATGTGATTTCAGCACAAGGCAAATTGCCTTCCACCAACGCTTCAGCCAGATTGTTGGCGTTTTCCGTCTCCTCAATAGCTATTACTGGAACAATTTTAAGTTTTCCCAATTGCTCACAAATCTGACGCATTAAACCGCCTCCCTGCTTAAAATTATTGTATATTATTGATGATTAAGCTCTTGACAATTGATTGTCAGAAAAATATCGATATTCTAAAAAACAGGCACAATCCGATAATCCTGCCGTAATATAACTCATTATGGAACAAAAACACCTGAAGTTAAAAAATTCACCGCAACGGATGCTTTTTCACATATTGCGCGAAAAGCAGCAGATAGGCGCCAAGTGCAAAAGCGACAGTGAGCATTACGATTTGGCTGAGCAACGCATAATCGTACATTTTCAGAATGGTACTCACGGGTACGGCAATGGTGACGCTACCGAAGCTTTTGTGAATATGTTGGGCATAACCGCCTTCATAAACAATATGGTGGATTCTGGAACCGAGCGGAAACCCGAACATCCCGCCAGCCGCTATCGCTCCCGCCAACGCCAGCATATGCCAGTCAATCACTCCCGATTTGAGCAGATAAGTGGTTCCGCCGGTAATAGAGGTGACCAGTACCAGAAACCTGGAAATGCGGCTGGTGAAGTATTCTTTAAGTTTAAAAAACGAACTCAGCAGCGGGCGGATCAAAATTCCGCCGCCGACTCCCAGCATCGAGGAAATCAGTCCGGTAATCATGCCGGTAATCAGCGCGATCAGGCTCTGTTTGCCATTGATTTTGGCGAGCGGCGCGTCATAGGATGCGGTACTACTGAATAGGGTCTGGATCGCGATCAGTCCGATAAACACAACCAGAAACCACTGAATAGGGCGGGGGCTGCCGGCAAGCTCAATAATCATCGTATTGAGTTTCTTCCCGAATAATGAAGTCAACAATGCTCCGCCGCATATCGGCAGCGCCAGTGAAAGCCCGAAACTGCCGCGTTTCCAGCCGATTTCCGGAAGTTGCCGGACCGTGGTGAATACGGTTGACGGGATCATCTGCAAAAGCCCGATTCCCACCGCCGAAAGGGTGTCTTCGCCAAAAATCAGCATGGTTGGAACAATAACCCAGCCGCAGCCGACGCCCCAATAACCACCGGACATCATGCCGATAAACCCGATCAACGGCGCAATAATGTAAATAATTTCAATCTCCAACAAAAAAAATCCTCTGCTAATTCTGTTTTATAATAAAAAAGTTAACTTACCCTTTTTCCAAGGCAAAATCAACCGTTATACGCAGAAATATCCGGCCTTGGCATTCAATCTTAATGCGAAATTCGACACTAAAATTTGAAAAAAATCCAAAACAGGATATTATGTTAACTGGCAGGTGAAAAAAACAGTTAAAAAGCCGTCGGATGAGGAATAGAGCGCGATTCTTCGCATTGGCTTTGATATCATAAATCCCGGATGATGCGGAGAACATTGTTTCGTTAAGTGAACCCGATAAACCGACCTGAACCGATTTCAGGGCGATTTTGAATAGTGAACTTTCCAAACCAAAGGGAGGCCTTATGAAATCAAGTATCCTTGTTCTGTGTAGTGTCTTGTTTGCAGGTTTTTCAATTCCAGTTTTCGGGGCAGCCATTAAAGATGCGGAATCAGCTTCGCATGATGATACTGCCTCGCGGCAGGAGATAACCGCAACCTATCAGTTCGAAGACTGCCGGCTGGTTCAGTTTAAGCTCGCGGTGCTCTCTACCTATTCATATCTGCTGGTTTCCGGCTCTGATGCGTTGCTGGTTGATCCGGCTCGCGATATTGAAGAATATCGCGATTATATTGAGGAGCACAAGCTGAAACTCACCGGTATTTTCCTTACCCATTCTCATGCCGATTTTGTGGCCGGTCACATTGAGGCGGCACAAAAATTCGGAGTGCCGGTTTATATCAGCGAGGCGGCGCATGCCGGATATCCGCATAAAGCGCTTAAAGATGGCGCGTCAATGCCGCTTGGCAGTGTAACCATCAGATTTATTGAAACTCCCGGACATACCCTTGACGGCATGTGCGCTCTGGTCTATGCCGGAGCTAAACCGCAGCTGATGTTCTCCGGTGACACGCTGTTTGTCGGCAGTATCGGTCGTCCGGATTTGATGGGCGGTACCATTTCCGCCGCCGAACTGGCCGGAAAAAGTTTTGCCACCTGGCATGATAAACTCTCCAGGCTGCCGGACGACCTGAAGTTTTTTCCTGCTCACGGTGCGGGTTCGCTTTGCGGTGTTCACTTGCGTGATGAACCTTTTTCGACAATCGGTCAGGAACGGCGCGACAATCCTTATCTTCAGGCCAAAACCCGCAGCGCGTTCATTGCCAAGGTGCTGGACGGTTTGGTCGCGGCACCGCAGTATTTTTCGCATAATGCCGCGCTGAACCGCCAGGGGCCGCAACTGGTTGATTGGACGCGTCCGGTCACCATGGCGGCGCCTTCTGCCGATTTGATTGATTTTAATCGTTATTCCGTGGTCGATTTGCGTTCTGCGCGACGTTATGCAGAGGGGCATTTACCGAATTCACTCAATATCGGGGTGCGCGGCCGTTTGGAAACCTGGCTCGGCACGCTGGTGGCGTGGGATTCCGCACTGGTGATGGTTGCCGACAACGCCGAA
Organism: Lentisphaerota bacterium; assembly: GCA_012519765.1. GTDB lineage: Bacteria > Verrucomicrobiota > Lentisphaeria > Victivallales > Victivallaceae > UBA7640. Next base: position 2,637 of record JAAYPP010000064.1, on the reverse strand, counting down.
GAGCTGGCAGAAGCGGCGCGGCGTTTGCATAGCATTGGCTATTCCGGAAGCGGTATTTTGTATGAAGACTGGGTTAAAGCCAAACTGCCAGTGCTCAAAACGGTGTTGCTGACTCCTCAGGAACTGAATGAAGCCATCAAATCTGCTGAAGCACCGGTTATCGTCGATGTCCGGCTGCCTTCGGAATGGGCCGGGGTCCGTATTGAAAATGTCGTCAATCTGCCGCTTACCAAACTGCCGGAGCTGGCGCATAAATTGAAAAAAGATGACCCGGCAGTCGCCGTCTGCAACTCCGCCTACCGTTCAAGCATGGCGGTTGGTCTCTTGGAACGCGAAGGTTTCAAGCGGCTCGCCAGTCTTGACGGCGGTGTCGAGAGCTGGCTCAACGCCGGTTATCCGGTGTTGCGGGCTGAATCGCCGCATGGCAGCAGTTCAGCGACGGCTTCGACCCGGATTCTGCCGCTGCCCGACCGTCTCGGCGTTCCTGAATTGCTTGCGCTGATTAAAGATTTGCCGGGTACTTTTGAATTGGTTGATATACGGCCGCCGGTGGATTTTGCCGAATTTTCAATTCAGGGTTCGACCAATGTTGATCCCGGCGAATTGATTTTCGATGCGCGTTGGCGCAGCGGCAAGGCACCGCTTATCATTATTGACCGCGACGGCACTGTGGCCATGGCCATCGGCGGAATCCTGGCCAAAGAATCGCCGCGCCCGGTTAAAGTGCTCCGCGGTGGTATTGAAGCCTATTGGAATTTTACCGTGAAAGGCCTCCCGGCGGAGCAGAAAACCCTGCCGAATCCGGTTATTGAACCGGAAAAGCCGGTCAAAAAAGCCGCACCGGTACGCAGCGCCGGCTGTTGAAGGAGGTGAAAAAATGAAAAGTAAACCACCCATTAATCCCTATGCGGCCGGAATCCTTCTCGGTATCGTTCTGACCGCAAGCTATGCAATATTGGGCGCCGGACTCGGCGCTTCTGCAGGACCGGCCCGGCTGACTGCCGGGTTGTGCCGCAGTATCGGAAGCGTTGACGGTTATTTTGCCGCCTTGGGCGAACAACCCCTCCAATATTATCTGTTCTGGATGTTTATCGGTGTTTTTGTCGGGGGCGGGCTGACCGCCTGGATCAACGGCCGGGCGGGACTGATATTGGAACGCGGTTCCAAGGCTTCGCGATGGACGAGAATAATGCTGGCGCTTTGCGGCGGTATTCTCGCCGGCTGGGCGGGAAGAATCGCGCAGGGCTGTACTTCCGGACAGGCGCTGTCCGGCGGCGCCTTGTTGCTTACCGGCAGCCTGCTTTTTATGGGCTGTGTGTTTGTCGGTGGATATCTTTCGGCATATTTTTTCAGGAGGCAATGGCATGATTAGTACATTTTTTTCACAAGGCGCTCTTTCCTCCGGCGCGGCGCTGTCCGCGGCTTTTGGCGTCGGGTTGGCTTTTGGCGTGGCTTTGGAATTGGCCGGATTTGGCAGTTCAAGGCGGCTGAGCGGAGTTTTTTATTTCCGCGACTTGACGGTGGTCAAGGTGATGTTTTCGGCGATGATGACTGCGCTGTTGCTGATTTTTCTGCTTGAAAAATCGGAGATATTGCCGGCGCAGGAATTTTATCACATGGCGACTTTTTATGGCGGGTCGATTATTGGAGGTCTGGTTTTCGGGGTCGGGTTTGTCATGGGTGGCTGGTGTCCGGGTACAGCTGCCGTCGGCGCGGCCGCGGGCAAAATTGATGCCTGGATTTTTATCGTCGGCTCAATGATCGGGGTTCTTTTTTTCGATTGGGGCTACCGGATTTTTTATCCGCTTTCGCAATGGGGGGCAGCCGGAATCGCTACTGCTGACCGGACCCTCGGCATTCCGTTTTCCGCGATGCTGATGTTGATGTCGTTGGCGGCAGTGATAGTGTTGTGGGTTTGTGAACTTTGGAACCCGGATGAAAAACGCTTCGTCTTTTCCAGATTACGGGAAAATCGTATGCTATGGGTGTTTTGTGCGGGATTGATGATAACCGCGACCTTGGCGCCGTCGCTTTCCAAGCCGGTTTCCGGTGAGGTCTCGTTTTTCTCCGATATTGATTCCGGCGCTGATCATATTGACTCCGGCGAACTCGCCGATATTTTGATGGAAGACCCGGAATCAATTTTGCTGATTGACGTCAGGCCTGCCGCGGAATATACGGCTTTTCATCTGCCCGGCGCGGTCAATATTCAGCCACAGGAACTGTTGCCGCAACTTGCCCGCGATTTTTATGATTTTCCGATGGTACTCTATTCCAATGGCATGACGCATCCGGCTCAGCTACGCAACGAATTGATGAGAAACGGCTTTCAGGATGTGCGCTTTCTGACCGATGGACTGAACGGATTTCTGGATGCGGTGGTACGCCCGGCGTCATTGCGGCTAACCCCTTTGTCGGCGCAGGAACAGAAACGTCTGGAATGGTGGAATCAGACTGCCAGGTAGCACTTATCGGTATGGATAAAAAAAAGGGCGGCCATCGGCAATGATGACCGCCCGCTTTTTTCAGGGTGAGATCAGTAGTTACTCGGCTGCGCGAACACTGATCAGGTAAACCGTACCGTCAGGTCGCCGGTAACCGCGCACCCGGATTTTCCGTTGTGCGGTGATTTCGTCG
>JAAYPP010000008.1 GCA_012519765.1 Lentisphaerota bacterium | reverse complement strand
GAAGTCCCTGCCCGTTCACAAAAAAGTCTTTCGCTGTAAGATGTAAAAAAAGTGTAGTGCCAGCCGACCACTTAAGTCGTTGACTATCAACATGTCAAATTTTTGAGTGCGAAAGATGGGTTAAAATTCAACTGCTATAATAAGTGTTATGGTAAACCAATACTAATTGAAGTGGTAGCATTGAAATGAGTATTCCTGCTTACAAGCAGATCAAAGATGTTTTAACTGAAGAGATCAGGCAGGGCAAGTACAAGCCCGGCGCGGTTATTCCGTCCGTTAACCGCTTGTCCGAAATGTTTGGCACCAGCCGCAACACTGCGGTCAAAGCAGTTTCCGACCTGGTTCATGAGGGGATTGTCTACACCGTGCAGGGGAAGGGAACCCTGGTCAGAGATTTAAAAAATCCGAAAGCAGTTCTTCATAAAAGGAAAGAAAATTCAACTGTTCCCAACGTTGGAATTCTTCTGGCCGATTTCGACAATATTGATCATCCTTATATGTCGAGCATTATCAAAGGCGTGTATGAACGCGCAAAAACCATCCAATGCAATATGAAAATATTCTGCATCAATAACTATTCAATTGACGACTTCATTCACCATGAAAATTTTGATGGGCTGATTGTGCTGACCGTACTGCCGTATAGCTCCGTATTTATACTCAAGCAAAACAAAATCCCTTTTGTCCTGGCCAATAATGATATTTACGGAGAAGATATATACAGTGTAACCGTCGATATTTTTGCCGCCACCTGTGAAGCAATCAGGTATCTTTACAATTTGGGACATCGCGATATCTGTGTAATGGCTGGACCGCATCATGCCAGAAGTACGTCAATCAGCTATACCGCGTATAAACACATTATGGCTGAATTAGATATTGAAGTTAATGAAGCTTTTTTTAAATCTTGCGATTACGGTGTGAACGGCGGTTATGAAGCTTTTCTGAACTTAATGCAAACTGGAAATGTACCTACCGCAGTATTTGCGCTGGAAGACTATATCGCCTGCGGGGTTATTAAAGCCGCAGCCAAAAATGGGCTCGCGGTACCAAAGGATCTATCAGTTATCGGCAATGGCGATATGCTCAACAGCTCCCAAGACTATTCGTTGACAACTTTTGATGCCCAGCTGTCCGAACTTGGCGGCTGTTGTCTTGAACTACTGGATAAACAACTGAAAAACGAACCTGTCAAGAAAAATAAAGTCAGTTTGCGTTCCAAGCTGGTGGAGCGCGCCACGTGTTCAAAAAAATGAATAAATTTCCAGTCAGGAGGAGATAACAGAAAAACGGAATCGCGGTTTTAGATTAATGAGTCAACAGCAGGTATCGCCACAGGCAATACCATGAAAAAAACAAAAATTTCATAAAATTTCAACATTAAGGATAGTCATTATGAAAATTTACGTTCAAACCGATATCGAAGGAGTTGCCGGTTTTTGTTTTCGGGAAAATCGCAGCAATCAGAGTTATGAGAATATTCGCCACCGTTACCGGATGTATCGCTTGTTGACCGGAGAAGTAAATGCCGCCGTCAAGGCTGCGTTCGATGCCGGAGCGACCGATGTAGTCGTCAATGACAACCATGGTACCGGATACAATATAATTTTTGAAGAATTAGACCCGCGTTGCCGGATTGTACATGGACGAAATTGCAGCGGGCCGCATTGGCTACCATTTCTGGATTCGTCATTTGATGCCATGATCCTGATCGGCATGCATGCAATGGGAGGAACGCCGAAAGCAATCATTCCGCATTCCAAATGGGAAGTCAACGACGGACAATTGTACTTGAGTGAAGGTTCCATGGCTGCTGCTATTGCCGGAGATTTCGGGGTGCCGACTGTTATGATGAGCGGTGATGATAAAGTGGCGGCTGAAATCGGTGAGAAAATTATCGACATTGAGCAGGTCGTCGTCAAACAGGCGATTTCACCATACCAGGCTTGTTCTATGATTCCGGCTCGAGCCTGTGCTGAAATTGCTGAAGGCGTCAAGCGGGGACTGGCACGAAGAAGCAGTATTGCACCATACAAAATTCCTGGCCCGGTTAAGTTGAATCTGTTGGATTCAATAAGTCATGCGCCGCCATTAATTCATCAGGGTGAAACCGTCACCGCGGACAGTATCAATGAGGCGTTTATGAACTTCGAACGTGCCATGGAGTGGACTGAGTTCGACCTTGAAAACCTGGTCGAAGGGTATTCGTTTCCATGAGATTAAATGCAATCATGTTTATCCGCTAATTGAAGAAAATAACAACAGAGTTTTAAAAACCATGAACAAAAAAGAAATTTTAAATGTAGGACAGATAGGATGCGGTGCATTTGCCGAGGGGCAGGATTTTCGCAACTTAAACGCTCATCCGCAGGTAAATTTAAAATGGGCATGTGATATTTCATCCGAGCGGGCGCAGACCATGGCGTCTAAATTCGGAGTCCCAAACGTTACCAGTAATTTTATGGATGTGCTGAACGATCCGGAAATCGACATGATCAAGATTTCGACTTCACATTCAGTGCATTTGCCGATTATCCGTGCGGCCGCAGAACGCGGGATCCATATTTTTTGCGAGAAACCGATGGCATTGGATGAAACTGAAGCATTTGAAATTATCACAGCCGTACGTAAGAACCGGGTAAAGATGTGTGTCGATATGAATCGCCGGGTTGCACCTGCCATGCTAGCGCTCCAAAAACAATTCCTGGCGCATCGAGCCGCGCCCAGGCATCAGCCCTGGCGCTATATTGAAAATGGGCGGCCGCGGTTGACCGAAGACAGTTTTGCCCATTTATTGATATCAATACAGGACGAGGGAATGTCATACCGCATGACGCACCTCGACCCGCGAAACGGCGGTGGCGAAATCATGGGCGAAGCCGTTCATTGGCTGGACCTTGTCTGTGCACTGTTTGCCCCGGCACGACCGGTTCGTATCACGGGCATGGGTTCACCGCGTTTGAGTCATTCCATTCGATTGGAATTCGACAATGGTGATGATGCGTTACTGGTGTTCAGTACGGTAGGAACGTTTGATTATCCGAAAGAAACTTACGAACTGACCTGCGAAGGAGCGCTTTTCCGCAGTTGTTTTTTTGTCGAAAACCAATATTACGGCGTACCGGGACTGGATAAGGAATATTTTCCTTTGCAGCATGATTGCATGAAAGAACGGATTGCGAGTGATGGCATTGATGCCTATATGCAGAAAGCCGCTTTGCGGGTTCAAGGACTCCGGAACAGCAAAGAAGGGTACGGCGATTTGACGGTGGACAAAGGGCATTACAATATGCTTGATTTTTTTGTTCGTTCGATTTTGGAAGATTCTCCGTCGCCCTGCGATGAAATCGCGGGATATCTGGCCGTGTATCTGGCACGAAAAGCGATTGAATCCATCTGTCTCGGACAAACCCTGCACCTCTCACCAGCAGATGTCTGTCCGGCTTTCACCTAAGATTAAGGTAGCCAATCATCGCTATCGCTTTTTCAGAG
>JAAYPP010000063.1 GCA_012519765.1 Lentisphaerota bacterium | reverse complement strand
TTGGCAAAATTATCGACCAACCGAACCAGGATGGAATCGAACAGTCGAACCGACACTTTGCCGATATCATTTTTGAACCACTCATCAAAAATTGTACAGAGAAATTCGCCCCAACGTCCAGGCGCGACCGAAAAAGGTAATAATTTCCCGGATTGGTCGAATTCAATACATTCGATGTACTGATGATAGAAAATACCCTGATCGCGGAGATAACGATAGATTTCAAGCGGCTTTTCCTGATTAAACGCAGAAACGAGTGTCAGGACATTGAATTCCACCTGGTTCCGCCGCAAAACCTCCATGCCCAGCAGCACGTCAGCGTGACTGCCATGCCCATCGATAAAAGTCCGACCGCAGTTATGTAATTCGGCAGGACCGTCCATACTGATACCGACCAAAAACTTATACCGATGCAGAAATTCGCCCCATTCATCATTCAGCAAAGTGCCGTTAGTTTGCAGTCCATTGGATACCACTCGTCCCGCGCGTCCAAACTGTTCTTGAAAAGCGACTGCCTGACGAAAAAAATCAAGCCCCATCAAGGTGGGTTCACCGCCCTGCCAGCCGAAACTATGTGCCGGCATTTTTATATTCATAAACTTTTGTATCATGGACTGCAATACTTGCCTACTCATGCGCGGTGCAGGCTGATCATAAATGTTGCTTTTTTTCAGATAAAAACAATAGCGGCAACGTAAATTGCAATCCCATGATGACGGTTTTATCAATAAAAGAAAACTGTTTCATTCAAACTCCAGACTGAAATACATTAAAAGTGTCGGATACCGACGTTATAACTCTCATACTCGCAAATACAATATCAAGGTTGCAACCGCGATCTCTCTGTTTTCAGGTAAAGCAGTAAAGATATTAGCCGGCAACTATTCAGAAATTAACGCCGGCCAATAATTTATCAAGCAAAATTTTTATGAATCAGCGGGACGGTACCCGTAATTTAATTTCACGGAAACGTTATTTTGAGCTACATAAACCCCGATGCCGTTTAACCGGTGGATAACTCCAATTAAAAAACCAAAATCACTTTCTAAACTTCACGCGCGCATAATGCTCGCGCAAAGTTTATACCTAAAAAACATTGAAATTTCTAGCTTTGCAGAGCACTGGGGTCTTTGTAAAACTGAAAATATCGGGTTGAATACGTTAAATTATGGTTTGTTTTTTTGTTTAGGCCAATGGGTGATATGAATATCGTCCGAGGTATGAACGGGAAAATACCTCGATAAGAAACTTGAAAAATCAGCGAATTTTATTATTCGCGATTTGAAAACAGTACACTTCGGCTTATATTGAGTTTCTTCAATTGACTTTGGGGCGTATAGCTCAGTTGGCTAGAGCGCAACGTTGACATCGTTGAGGTCACTGGTTCGAGCCCAGTTACGCCCACCATTTTTTTCTTGCCCATGGATTCACATGGGTTTGCAGAATTTCCGAAAAGTCAGCTTCAGCAATTCAATCTGGCATGGTTTGGTCAAATGACTTTCCGAACTAATTCGAAAATCTTTTCAGG
>JAAYPP010000062.1 GCA_012519765.1 Lentisphaerota bacterium | reverse complement strand
GCCGGAAACGCCGTTACCGGAATTTGTAAATTTTTAACGCAAATCATCATGATCAGTCCTCAGTATTATTTTTTTCAGGACTTGCTTCTAAGATCAACGTAAGATCGCTAAGCCCTTTCGGCGGCGGCGGCAATTTGCGGATCTTTCGAAATAATCTGATGACTGAAATGTCCACCGCGGTAACCCCGCTGGATTTGAGTAACTGCCATTGCGTTATGGCGCCAGTCGGAGAAAACCATATCTTAACTTCAACTTCAAGTCTATGTCCGCCAAGCTGATGAATACTCGGCTCATCCCATTTGTCTTCCAAATATTTTCCGACATACTCGCCGTAACCAAGCCGAAACTTTTCGCCTTCCTGGTTATCTCCGGGTTTGCCCTGTGGCTCCGTTCTGGACACATTGCGGTTATCTGGTGGTGTCTTTGGACGATTCATCTCCTGCCATTGCGAATCGGTAATGGGCTGAAGCTTGGGTTGTGGTCGCGACGGCGGCGAGGGTGGTTGAAGCTTGGGTTGTGGTCGCGGCGGAGAGGGTGGCTGGGGTTTGGTTTTGGGTTTGGGTTTAACCACTGGCTGCTTCTTTATAGGAGTCTGCCGCTTAACCGGTTTTATGGTTGGAGCCTTAACCGGCTTGATCGGCGGCGGCTTGATCGGTTGCGGTCTTACTCGCGGCTGCGGCCGGGTTGGAATTACCCTGGGCGGCGGCGGCGCGCCCCCTTTGGCTGATGAAGAAAATTCAGAAGGAGCATCTGGAAGCTGAGTTATCAGCCGGACATTAATCAGTTTTTTGGGAGGCGGATTGAATATCCTGCTGAAAAGATTCCAAACAAACGGACAGGCAACCACTAAAATATGAACCGCCAACAACGCCTGTAATATTTTAAAGCGGAGCCGGTTGGAAACCAGGGCAAAAACCTCGTCCAAAACTGAACGACGGCTACCGCGCATCTGATTGATTTGATTCATTTCCGTCATAATTTAAAAACCGCCCGTGCAAATAACATTGTAAAAACGCCGCCGCTCAATCCCCGGATTCCCCGGATGTTATCAATGATACATTCGAAAATCCGGCATCTCTGACCGTCTTCATCAACTCAATCACGTCATTGTATGAGCGTGTACCATCAGCACTGACCAGTACCACTGTCTTCGGTGAATTGAGTCGCAATTTCTGAAGATTGGCCAGCAAATCATCGCGACTAACTACTTTTTTATCAAATGTGAACTCGCCACGCTTGTTGAGCGCAATCGAAACCGTATTGTTATCAGGAATTGTATCGGCATTCATCTCAGGCGGAGTAACGTCGATCGCATACTCCAGCAACGGTGTAGTAATCATGAAAACAATAAGCAGCACGAAAGTCAAATCCAGCAACGGCGTAACATTAATCTGATCCATCGCGCCTTTTCTGTTCCTAGGTCGTCTTGACATTTTCTCTGCTCCGATTATTTAATTTGCAGAATCATTAAAAGACCCACGAGCCAGCGTATTTATTACGGTTGTATCCGAATCCGGAGTAGGAACAAAAACTTTGGCCGGCGTCGGATTGACACGGTTCGGTGGCTGATAGCCGGTGGAATCATTTTGCGTTCCCGCTGTCGAAGCTGCGTTGCGTTCTTCTTGTTCAAGTTGTTCTACCTGAAGTTGAGCCAACATCTGATCAGCGAAATTTTCCAGATCAGAAATCAATGAACTGATCAGAGAAGTGAGCAGGTTGTAACCGATCAGCGATGGAATCGCAACCAATAGCCCGGCCACAGTTGTCAATAATGCGCCAGCCACCCCCGGTGCCAGCGAACTGATTTCGGCTCGCCCTCTTTCCGCCAACGAGCAGAACGCCAACATAACGCCCCAAACCGTTCCGAACAAGCCGAAAAATGGCGCCGCGCTGACGCAGGTCGCCAACATCCCCATTCGTGATTCCAGAATTTTGGTCTGCTCCGAAAGTTCTTTATCAATAATGGCGCGAACCAATGCAAGCTGCGCTTCTCCCAACATCGCGGGCCGAATTCCGGTAGCGGTCATAGCGGCGGCCTTGGCTTCGCTGACCCCGTACATTTCGAATATTTTCTCTGCTGCTGCCAGATATATTTTGGCCGCCGGACCGGGATTTTTTTTCGCTTCTATCATCGCCATTGCAAAATATTTTTTTTTGTGGAACGACTTGATAAAAGCATCGGAACTGCTGAACATGCGTTTAAGCGATATCCATTTTTCAAACATGATCGACCATGCAACAATCGAGCCCACCAGCATGAGCAGTACGATTCCCTTGCCGAACCAATCACTGTTTTCAAAAGCGTAATAAACTCCCGAGCTGGCCAAAAACGGCATCGACAACATATTCATAATAAATCTCCCGTAAAATATTTGATGAAAATCATATTAAGTAACATAGCAGAAGAAAATGAATATTCATAGCTTCAAGACGTTTTTTATGATCATAATCCAGCCCAAATATTGCTGGTTCCAATGTCTTTTCAACGATTTTGCGATTAAAAACAATCTTGAAGAAAACCTTTGCGGCGTTATATTAATAGTTTTCGTTTTATAATAAAATATATCTTCACTGACAGGTTTACTTCATGATTTCTGCTTCCAACATTTCCATGCGCTTCGGACAACAGATACTGTTCGAAAATGTTTCTGTAAAATTTAAAGCGGGTAGCCGTTACGGTTTGATCGGTGCCAACGGTTCCGGCAAGTCGACGTTCATGCGGATTCTTTCCGGGCAGGAACATCCCACAACCGGCGAAATCAGCGTAGATAAAGATTGCCTGATTGGTTTTCTCAAACAGGATCACTACGAATACGAAAATGCCAGAATTATCGACACTGTCTGCATGGGCAATGAAAAACTCTGGAAAGCCCACTTGGAGCGCGAATATCTTTATTCTCAGGATGAACTGACTGATGATGAAGAGGAACGCGCCAACAATATTGAAGGTATTTTTGAAGAACTCGGCGGCTATACCATGGAAGCCGATGCGGCAAAGCTGCTGGTCGGCCTCGGAATCCCTGAACAGAAACATCTGGAACCGTTATCTTCGCTGACCGGCGGATTTAAGCTCCGGGTACTGTTGGCGCAAGTATTATTTTTCAACCCGGATATTCTTCTGCTGGACGAACCGACTAACCATCTGGACATCTCCAGTATCGACTGGTTATGCGGATTCCTCAAAAATCATAAAGGCACGGTCATTGTAATTTCGCACAACCGTTATTTTCTGAATGAAGTGTGTACTGATATCGCCGACCTTGACTATTGTGAAATACGAATGTTCTCCGGTAATTATGACGACTTCATGACCGCCTGCGCCATTGTCGAAGAACGACTGCGCAAGGAAAACGCCAAGAAAGAAAATCGCATCGCAGAACTTAAAGAATTCATCAACCGCTTCAGCGCTAATGCATCCAAAGCGCGACAGGCAACTTCACGCCAAAAGGAGCTGGAAAAAATCCAGGTCGATGAAGTAAAACCAAGTTCACGCGTATCACCATATATCCGTTTCGTCCCGAAAGAACGGCTCGGCGATAAAGTTATTGAAACTGTTGAGGTCGCTAAAACCTATGAACATCAACTGTATAATGATGTAAATTTATATATCGGCAACGCCGACAAAATCGCGATCATCGGTACCAACGGCGTCGGCAAAACCACCTTGCTGAAAATACTGATTAAAAATATTGAACCATGTTCCGGTTCCGTAATCCACGGAGAAACTGCCAAAATCAGCTATTTCCCTCAGGATTCAGCCGATATCCTGAATATGGAGAAACGCGCCATTGACTGGCTCGCCACATTCAGCCCGCCGGAAGGTCTTACTGACGGCGAACTGCGCTCATTTATGGGCAAAATGCTGTTCAGCGGCGATGACGTAAATAAACCGGTCAAGGTTTTGTCCGGCGGTGAAAAAGCACGGCTTATCCTTGCCAAAATGATGCTGGAAGCCGGCAATATTCTCGCTTTGGACGAACCGACCAACCACCTCGATCTCGAATCAATTGAAGCACTCAACTACGCGCTGACGCTGTTTCAAAATACCGTGATCTTCGTCAGTCACGACCGCGAATTCATCAGCAGCCTGGCCACCCGGATCATCGAAATTACGCCTGAAGCAATTATTGACTACCCGGGTACCATTGAAGAATACGAAGACTGGAAAAAACGCAACCGTAAAAAATAAGCTTTTTACTGAATCCCTGAAAAAATCATTGCAACCGATTCAGAATTTTTATCTCACCAAACTTTGTCTAAAATTTGCGCGCGCATAATGCGCTCGCGAATTTTATCTATCCAACTTTACGGCGCGCGAACAAAAAAAAACGCTTCCGACAATAATCGGAAGCGCGATGGAAAAATCAGATATAAGCGAAGTTATTTCGCGGCACTATTGAAAAGCTTAGTCAGCTGCGATTTCTTATTCGCAACTTTATTCCGGTGAATAGTACCGGCTTTGGCAACTTTATCGAGCTTGCTGCAATATTCACGCAAAACAGACTCGGCGCCGGAGTCGGCGCTGCTGATAGCGGAACGAAGACGTTTTTCGATGGTCTTCAGCGCGCTGATACGGCTGCGATTTATTAACTGAGCTTTTTTACTGTTACGATCTCTTTTTGCTGCTGACTTATTAATCATCTTTAACAATCCTGAACTTAATATGTTTCTGTTTCCGGTTTAATGTAAAGGACATACAATACCATATCATTATCAAGAGTCAACCCGAAAAAAAACTAAATTTCAGGAATTTAGCATATCTATTCACTGAACTCATGCCTTGATTTCGCCCAATATTTCGGTCTGGCTGAAATGTTCCCAACCTAAATCCAGATAATGCATTTGAATTGATTTGGCGCGTTCCGCGATATTGGTCAGATGGTCGGCCACCTTTTCCAGCTCTCCGATAAGTTCAATATAAATTACCCCGACAATGGCATCACAAAGACCGGCGCGAAGCCGTTCAATATGATTTGCTTCGAGTTCGTTAGCCAAACGGTTAACCTGATTTTCCAGGTCAAGCGCCTGGCTGATATATTCTTGATTAGAAGACTCCAACGCGGCAATCACGTTCAAAGCCAGTGAGCCAAGATAACCGCACATCTGCTGAAGATCGTTGCGCCCTTTTTCCGAAAGATTGCCGTCTGCATTCTTAAGGCGCACGGTCAGCGCCATAATATTGGCGGTGTGGTCGGCAACGCGTTCGGCATCATTGGTACAGTGCATCAGCAACGGTATAATTTCAGATTGCGGCTCGGTCAACTCGCGCCTGGTAATCTGCACCAGATAATTGGTAATCTCGGCCTGAAGTTGGTCGATACGTTCCTCACGGTCATCCAAGTCCTTAAACTTTTCCTCGTCGACGTAGGAATTTATAAAATGAACATTGACCGCCTGATCAATCATCCGCCATGATTCCTTGACCATATAACAGAGCGAACGTACGCTCTGCTCCAGTGCCACGACCGGAGTATCCAGCAAATAAGGTTCCAGGTATTGGTACTTGACTTTCTCTTTTTTCAAGGGCAAGACCCATTCGCAAAACCTCGCCACCAACGGAATCGCAGGCACCATTACCAGCGCGGTAATAACATTGAACAAAGTATGCGCATTAGCAATGTGACGCGGTAAATTCTGCGGCACCGCGGCAAAAGCATCACCGGCAGTAATTTTGTCAATCAGAAAAAGAAAAGCCGGAACTCCGCTGTCGCTCCAGCGCACATAAAGCAACAGTGTAAAGAGCAAAACACCGAAGACATTGAACACCGTATGAGCGACCGCGGCCTGTTTACTGATACGGTTAGTCGGCAGTGATGCCAATAACGCCGTAATCGTCGTTCCGATATTGGAACCCATAACCAGCGGAATGGCAGTATATAAATTTAACAGCCCGCTGGCACCGAGCGCCAGAATTATCCCGGTTGTCGCAGAACTGCTCTGCAATACCATGGTTACCCCCATGCCAATACCAATCGCACCCAATAAACTGCCAAACGGCATAAACCCGCCTTCGACTGGTGCACAGTCGAAAGAGCGGAAAAAACTGACAAACGATGGAAAATCTGCAATCAATTTCAAGGAATTGCCCATCATAACCATGCCGAAAAAAAGCAGACCGAATCCCATTATTGTTTCGCCCCAGCCAGATAGTAATTTCCAGGTGCAGAACAGCATCAGCAAACCGATAATAATTGCCGGCAATGAAAGTTTAGAAACATCAAACGCAATAATCTGCGCCGTAATCGTCGTACCAATATTGGCGCCGAAAATAATGCCAATAGCCTGCATGAGGTTGAGCAACCCGGCATTCACAAACCCGATCACCATAACCGTACTGGCGCTGGACGACTGAATAACCGCAGTCACCAAAGCTCCGGCCACTAAAGCCATATAGCGGTTGCTTGAGAAGAAATGGAGAATCCCGCGCATTCTGTTGCCGGCCGCTTTCTGAAGCCCATCGCCCATCATTTTCATACCGAAAACAAATATCGCCAGCCCGCCGAAGATGGTTATGAACAGCATATAGAAATTAACCCCGAGCTGCTGAACCGTAATTCCCCGGGCAACCATGGCATTGCCTGCACCGCCCACTTCAACATTAATTTCGTAATGGCCGGTACCATCGCCCATTTTAAGATTATTTTTCGCCTCACCGTCAATGTCAGTGACAACCATCTCATGAACCAGTTTGCCGCTGTCTTTACCGGATGGCGATGACATAAGATTAAAAAAGACCGGCACACCTGCTGCCGGAGCGCCATTTTCCTGAACCAGCTTAACTGTCATTGGCTCGCTCAAAATATTGCCGGAACGCGCCTCCTGAGATACTCCGCTGATTTCAATTCCAGTGGTAAACCGGACGCTGATCGCTTTGGATGGCGCGTCAACCGGAATTATTTTCAGATATTGATCGCCAATTTTGCGACCGGCAGTAACAAAAACTTTTACCAGCCCCCCATGGTCTGCAATCCCCTCACGAGCTGAAATCAACAGATCGGAGTCCTGTTCAACTTCAAATATCACTTTGCTGCCGAACGCAGAAGGACGACGCCCTCCCCCGAACCAACCGGTCGAAGGCTTACCGGACAATTCGACGATCAATGGCTGAGCAAACGGTTTTCCCGGGAGCGCACATTGACCACTGCCGCGAAAAACCCTGATTTTGTCCATTGTTACCTGTTGGGTGCCGTCGCATCCGGTCAAGAAAAAACCGAGCGCCATTACCAGCAGCGATGCTGAAAAATATCTTTTAAAAATCATTTTATCCCTTCCGAATTAACTGGATTTTAGCAACTTTGCATTAAACTCTATCCGGAAAGAGTATACATTTTATTGACAACCAAACAAAAATAAAACCAAAATTCTAACACAATCCTAACATTTGGCAAGATATCATAGTTTCGAAACCGTCATATATTGTTTTCGCAATTAAATGTGCTACGTTAATGACATTATTCTCTAATTAAAGAAGGAGACATATTCACTATGAGTACAACCGGTAAAATTTATGAAGGGATGCTTCAAGCGTCCGGATTGCGCTTCGGGATTGTGTGTGCGCGTTTCAACGAGTTTTTTGTTTCCAAGCTCCTCAGCGGAGCCATCGATGCGATAGTTCGTCACGGCGGAAACGCCAAAAATATCGAAACAGCTTGGGTTCCCGGTTCTTATGAGATTCCGCTGATTGCCGCGAAAATGGCTAAATCCGGAAAATATGATGCCGTGCTTGCGCTCGGTGTCGTTATTCAGGGCGCAACACCTCATGCCGGATATATAAACAATGAAGTGGCAAAATCGCTGGCGCAAATCGGTATGGAGACCGGCATCCCGGTCACCTACGGAATGATAACCGCCGATAATATTGAACAAGCCATCGAGCGTAGCGGTACTAAAGCCGGCAATAAAGGCGCCGACGCCGCGATGGCAGCCATTGAGATGGCCAATCTCATCAAAAGCATGTGAGGACTTGAATGGCGTTTGAGGATGAATTAGCGGACGGCAAAATACAACTTCATTCAAGAAGGCTTGGTCGCGAACTTGCAATGCAATTTTTATTCCAGAATGACCTGGATCACGAAGAAGTGAAACCGGACGTTCTGGATAAATTTTTTGAGAACTACGGTTCCACTTTCGAAATTCCAGAAAACCGTAATTTTCGCAAAGGCAAAGAATATGCGGCACAACTGATCAATGGCGTCATTGAACACCACCTCAAAATTGACGATACCTTAAAGCATTTTTCCGAAAAATGGGATATTGCGCGCATGTCGATTGTTGACCGCAATATCATGCGAGTAAGTATTTACGAAATGCTTTTTGTCGCCGACGTTCCGCCGATAGTCAGTATCAACGAAGCAGTCGGGATTGCCCGCGATTACAGCGGTGATAAATCCGGCAATTTCATCAACGGTGTTCTTAACGGACTGAAAGATACTTTGACACGCCCGGCCAGAGATGCCGTCAAGGAGCTCTAATGTCTATTTTTTCG
This sequence comes from Lentisphaerota bacterium, assembly GCA_012519765.1. Taxonomy (GTDB): domain Bacteria; phylum Verrucomicrobiota; class Lentisphaeria; order Victivallales; family Victivallaceae; genus UBA7640. Next base: position 7,920 of record JAAYPP010000062.1, on the reverse strand, counting down.
ATTTTCAAAACCGGACTCCAGAAAACTACTACCGCAGTCTCCAGGGTTTTTGCCGCGTTGGGCGGAGAGAAAGCCTGGACGGAAGAAACTTTTGAAGATCTGGAAGCAATGTTGATTTCCTGTGATTTCGGAGTCGTCGCCAGCCGTAAAATCGTCAAAAGCATTCGCGACCGTTATCAACGCGGTTTGATTCAGACTTCCGCCGATTTGAAGAATATCGCCCGTGAAACCGTGGTCAGCATCATGACGCAGAATACCCGCGAAATCAATTTTGCCGAGACCGGCAAGCCTACTGTAATTCTTATGGTCGGAGTCAACGGAAGCGGCAAAACCACTACTGCCGGCAAGCTGGCATGGATTTATCGCAACCAGGGGAAAAACGTGATGCTGGCGGCATGTGATACTTTCCGCGCGGCGGCGGTTGAACAACTCAAATTATGGGGCGAACGCACTGACTCCCAAGTCATTGCCGCGGCTCCGAATGCTGATCCGTCAAGTGTCGCTTTTGACGCGGTAAATGCGGCAATATCGCGTAAAGCCGATATTCTGATCATCGATACCGCCGGTCGTCAGCATAACCGCAAAAACCTGATGGACGAACTGGCAAAAATTCATCGGACTATCGGCAAAGTATATCCGGACGCACCGCATGAGGTCTGGCTGACCGTTGATTCAAATCAGGGTAGCAATGCCATCAATCAGGCTCGTGAGTTTTCTAAAGTCGCCCCTATCTCCGGACTGGTGCTGACCAAACTGGACGGTACCGGAAAAGGCGGTATGGCGGTTGCTTTGAATCAGGAATTCGGCCACAATGTATTTTTCGCCGGTTTCGGGGAACGCCCGGAAGATTTGCAGGATTTTGATCCGCAATTTTATGCTGACGCCATGTTTGGAGAATAATATCTGTTTCGTGAGTTCAGTTATTTTGTTTTTTCGATAAAATAGTTTTTTATTAATTATCTTTTCTAACAGGAGTGCGAGAAAAAAATGAAAGTATTGGTAGTAAATGCGGGAAGTTCATCCGTAAAATTTCAGGTTTTTGCGATGGGCAAAGAAATGGTGCTGGCCAATGGTTTGGTCGAACGGGTCGGAACTGACCAGCCGTTGCTGAAATACAAACGGCATGATGGAGTGGAACACGAAACTACACCGGAAAAAAATGATCATGTCGGGGCATTGCAAAGTATTTGTGCCTGTCTGACCGACAAAAAAATCGGTATTGTCAAAAAACTCAGCGAAATCGAAGCTATCGGACACCGCGTCGTCCATGGCGGCGAACGCGCCACCAAGCCGGCGTTGATCACCCATTTGATCAAAGAAATCATTCGCGATTGTTATGCGTTGGCACCTCTGCACAATCCTGCTAACCTCGCCGGTATTGAAGCCTGCGAAAAAGCTTTCCCCGGTGTCCCCAACGTTGCAGTCTTTGATACCGCTTTCCACCAGAGCATGCCGCCGGAATCATTTCTTTACGCGGTACCGTATGAATTATATACTAAATACGCCATCCGCCGTTACGGTTTTCACGGCACTTCGCACAACTTTGTCGCTAAAGCTGCCGGAAGCATGCTCGGCATGCCATATGAACGTTTAAAACTGATTACCTGCCACTTGGGCAACGGCTGCAGCATCGCCGCCATTGATCACGGCGTAGTTATCGACACTTCAATGGGCATGACACCGCTGGAAGGGTTGATGATGGGAACCCGCTCCGGCGACCTCGACCCGGCTGTCGTGCTGCGTCTTTTTGAACTCGGCAAGACCCCGGCAGAAATTGACAAAATGCTCAACAAAGAGAGCGGTCTGCTCGGCGTCGCCGGCATCGGCAGCAGCGATATGCGCGATATCATCGCCGCCGAAGAAAAAGGTGATCAGCAGGCGCAGCGCGCCCGTCGCATGTTCACTCGCCGCGTAGTCAAATACATTGGTGCTTATTATGCGTTGCTCGGCGGTGCGGATGCTATAATTTTCTGCGGCGGAGTCGGCGAATGGAGTCAATATTCGCGCGCCAAAATTGTCCGCAAACTTAACGGACTGGGCATTGAGCTGGATGAAAAAATCAACCAGCAGTGTTCAGGCGTCAAGGACATCATTTCCAGCCCGCGCAGCAGTTGCAAAGTACTGGTGATTCCGACAAATGAAGAATTGATGATCGCACGCAGCGTGGTGACCACTGTAACCAACGATGAAGTTCCCGCGTTACCACGTGAAACCGCCAAACACAAATAACAATAAACAGCAACAGACCATAAGGATATTGATTAAAAATGTATGCCATTGATTTATTCGTAAAAAAAGCTCAAAACGCTTCAAAAACTCTGGTCTTGCCGGAAGGACAGGATCCACGCGTAGTGGCCGCCGCCAACATGATTGTTGAAAACCGCGTCGCCTCCGAAGTAACGGTACTCGGAACCGAATAGGAAATTGCCGCATCCTGCCAGAAAGCCGGAGTAACGGAACGAAAATTCAAAACCCTGGATCATCTGAAATGTGATTTTTTTGAAAGTTACGCGGCTCAATTCGCCGAACTTCGCAAAAAGAAAGGCATCACGATTGAAGAAGCCCGCAAAGCCGTCAGCAACCGGATATTCTTCGGCAGCCTGATGACGCGCAATCATAAAGTTGACGGTCTGGTTGCCGGAAGTATCGCTTCCACTCCGGACATGCTAAGAGCGTCATTCAACTGCATCGGCACCGCGCCGGGCATTTCGATTGGCAGCAGTTGCTTCGTCATGGATCTGGCTAATCCGGCTCCGAACGGCGAACGCGTTCTGCTTTATGCGGATTGCGGAGTTAATCCGAATCCGACTGCCGACCAGATGGTGGATATTGCTTACGCGACTGCCCTGACTTATCGTTCATTGCTGGGCAAGCAGCCGAAAGTGGCATTCCTGTCGTTCTCCACTGCTGGCAGCGCGAAACATGAAATCGTGGATAAAGTGATTGAAGCCGCCAATAAATTCAAAGCCAAAATCAAGGCGGAAAACCTTGATATCGTCGCGGACGGCGAACTCCAGGGCGATGCGGCTCTGGTTCCCACAGTCGCCGCTTCCAAAGCTCCCGGAAGTGAAGTCGCCGGACAGGCCAACGTCCTGATTTTTCCGGACCTGAACGCCGGTAATATTGCTTACAAGCTGACCGAACGTCTCGCCGGCGCCGGCGCTTACGGCCCAATTCTGCAGGGACTGGCACGACCGCTGAATGACCTTTCACGCGGATGCAGTGCTGAAGATATTTATGCCGTTGCCGCCATCACCGTTTGCCAGGCAATCGGATAAAAACTTCGTAACTTTGCTTATTGGTAGGAGACCGCCCATTATTTGAGCGGTCTTCCTCTCACACCACCGTACGTGCCATTCGGCATACGGCGGTTCGACAAGCCGATAATTTGCCGCCGACTTCTTTCAGATTCCACCTCACGATGAACACTCTTGTCTTAAGCTAACAGTTCCTACTGGCAAGTCTATAACGGACTTTTACCGTCGAGTTATCGTCCATGCCGGGCATACTTAAACTTCGCGCGCGCATCATGCGCGCGCGAAGTTTAAGACGCGTGAAAAGGTGGTAAAATAACCAGAATGATGTTTGCGGGATGTTCGAGAGGTGAAGTGGTGCTCCCAGAAGGACTCGAACCTTCGACCCGATGATTAAGAGTCATCTGCTCTACCAACTGAGCTATGGAAGCAATTCAGGGTTTTTAATATAATCGGATGCATTTTTTTTTCAAGAGGATATTATAATTTAAGCGTATAAAATACTTCAAGAGATTCGGCACAAATTTCAAAGACCACGGAAACCGGGCTGATTTTTGGTTGCAACACGTTTATTTATAAATATTTATAGCATAATATCAGGCAACTCTGACATAATGTTTGGAGATAAATTTGAACAGTGTCAGCGCTTGATTTCCAGGCGGTTTGTGCTATTGTCAAAGTTATATTTTACAGCAGAAAATCGGATGATCATGGAAAACAAAGTCGTTAATTCAGATATAGATATTTTACCCGATAACAGTTATACCGGCGATCATATCAAAACTTTAAGCTCGCTCGAGCATATCAGGCTGCGGCCAGGGATGTATATCGGGCGTCTTGGCGATGGCTCGCACCCTGACGACGGGATTTATGTCATGCTCAAAGAAGTTATTGATAATGCCGTGGACGAGTATATCATGGGAGCCGGACGGCGCATTGATATCAGCATTGAAGACCGGATTGCCTCGGTACGCGACTACGGGCGGGGAATTCCACTGGAAAAGCTTGCAGAATGCGTGTCGCAAGTTAATACCGGCGGTAAATTCAATGACGATGTCTTTCAATTTTCAATCGGCATGAACGGAGTTGGTATTAAAGCGGTCAATGCGTTATCGCAGAATTTTACGGTTCGCGCCATTCGCAAAGGAACATATCGCGAAGTGTTATTCAAATCCGGCGTGCTCGCCGATGACTGCAACGGCGCTACCGAAGAACCGAACGGTACGATAGTGGCTTTCGAGCCGGACCTATCGCTGTTTCCCAATTTTCAGTTTCACCTGGAATATATTGAAAAACGGCTTTGGATGTATGCCTATCTTAACAGCGGCTTATCACTGGGGTTGAACGGCAAACGTTTTTTTTCCCGCAATGGGTTGAAGGATTTAATCACCACAGAAACCGGCGAAGACCGCCATTATGAAATTATTGCATTTAAAGACAAAGCTCTTGAGTTTGCTTTTTGCCACACCAATAACTATTCGGAAAATTATTACTCTTTTGTCAATGGGCAGCATACCACCGACGGCGGAACCCATTTGTCGGCATTCAAAGAAGGGCTGCTGAAGGCCATTAATGAATATTCCGGAAAAAACTACCAGGCCAACGATGTTCGCGATGGCATTGTAGCGGCAGTGGCCATCAAGCTGAAAGATCCGGTTTTCGAATCTCAGACCAAAAACAAACTCGGCAATACCGATATCCGAATGTGGATTGTCAATACGGTCAAGGATTCGGTGGAAAAATATCTGCATATGCAACCGGATGAAGCAGAATTGTTGATGGCTAAAGTAGCGCAAAACGAAACCGTCAGAAAACAGGTGCAGGCGGTAAAAAAAATGGCGAAAGAGAATGCCCGCAAGACCAGCATCAAAATACCGAAACTGCGCGATTCAAAATTTCACCTCGGCGACCGCGACGCACGGGGAGAGAAATCGATGATCTTTCTGACTGAGGGCGACTCCGCCGCCGGCTCACTGGTCAGTTGCCGCGACGTCATGACTCAGGCGGTGTTTTCACTGAAAGGCAAGCCGCTTAATACTTTCGGCATGGGTATTGACACCGCTTACAAAAATGAAGAACTTTATTGCATTTCGCGTGCGCTTAATATAGAAGACGATATTGAAAATTTGCGCTACAACAAAATCATTATCGCCACTGACGCCGATGTCGACGGTCTCCACATCCGTAACCTGCTGATTACTTTCTTCCTGACTTTTTATGAACAACTAGTGCTGTCGGAACACCTTTTCGTGCTGGAGACCCCGCTGTTCAGAGTCCGCAATAAACAGGAAACCGTTTACTGCTACAGCGAAATCGAACGTGAAGATGCGGTCGCCAAACTCAAGCGCGGCGGTATTGAGATCACTCGCTTTAAAGGTTTGGGCGAAATTTCACCGGATGAATTCGGTCAGTTTATCGGAGAAGACATCCGTTTGAGCAAAGTTACGGTTGATCACATGAGAGATGTTCCGCAAATGCTAAAATTCTATATGGGTGATAATACACCGGAGCGCAGAGAATATATTATGACCAACCTGGAAATAATGGACAATATGTAAAATGGCTGATATTGAAGATAATTCACAGATAGAACCACCGGAACTGGATGACGGTGAAATTGAAGTGCCGGTCGGAGAAAACAAACCGTCCAACAAGCTTATCCGTCAGATGATGGAACGCAATTACCTTGATTACGCTGCCTATGTGATCAAAGAACGCGCGATTCCGGATGTTGATGACGGACTTAAACCGGTACATCGGCGCATTCTCTGGTCGATGCATCTCATGGACGACGGTAAGTTTCACAAAGTGGCCAATATTATCGGACAGACCATGCAGTATCATCCTCACGGCGACGCATCTATCAGCGACGCTCTGGTAGTATTGGCCAATAAAGAATATTTTATTGACCGTCAGGGCAATTTCGGCAATATTTATACCGGCGACAAAGCTGCGTCTCCCCGCTATATTGAAGCGAGACTCTCCCATCTTGGCCGTGAAGTATTGTTCAACGATGACCTCACCAATTTCATCGACACCTACGATGGACGCAAAAAAGAACCGGTGGTTCTGCCAGTCAAAATCCCGGTACTTCTAATGTTGGGCGCTGAAGGTATCGCAGTCGGAATGTCAACCACCATCATGCCGCACAATTTTAACGAACTGCTACATGCTCAAATTGCCGAGTTGCGAGGCGAAGATTATCAGCTTTATCCTGACTTTCAGCAAGGCGGCATGATGGACGTTTCCGAATATGATCACGGCAACGGCAAAATCAAACTCCGTGCCAAAATCGATATTGAAGGACGCAAACTGATTATCCGTGAAATTCCGGCACTGACTACGTCCGAGCATCTGATCGCCTCCATTGAACGAGAAGTCGAAAAAAATCGACTTAAAATCGCGTCCATCAACGATTTTACCGGCAATAAAATTGAAATCGAAATTGTCCCCTCACGCGGGCAGGATCCGCAGAAAACCATGCAGGCACTTTATGCCTACACCAACTGTTCGATTTCCAGAACTTTGAATATGCTGGTCATCTGCGATAACCGCCCGGTAGTCATGGATGTACCGTCAGTAATTAAACGCAATACCGAAAAACTGCTTGAATACTTGCGGCTTGAGCTGGAAAATGAACTGCAGAAACTGGCCGATGAAGCGCATCGCAAAACGCTGGCTCAGATTTTTATCGAAAACCGCATCTATAAGGATATCGAAGAATGCACCACCTTGGAAGCTGTTTCCAAAGCGGTCTATGACGGCGTCATGAAATTTCGCGAACTACTTTCGCGGGATGTTTCCGAAGAGGATATCGTAATGCTGCTGGCAATTCAAATTCGTCGTATTTCCCTTTTTGACATCAAGAAAAACGAACAGGAAATCGCGGAAATCCACCAGCAGATCAAAGAAGTCACGAAACAACTGAAAAACCTCACTGAATACGCGATTTCTTATCTTCAGGCGTTGTTGGACAAATATGGCGACAGATTTCCGCGCCGCACCGAAATAGTTGATGGATTTGATAAGATCAACGTTCGAAATATCGCGCTCAAGAATGTTAAAGTCGGCTGGGATCGTAAAAATGGCTACCTGGGTACAAATGTAAAAAGTGATGAAATGATTCAGTGCAACGAATTTGATAAATTGCTTTGCATTGAGCGCAGCGGTGAGTATAAAATCATCAATATTCCGGATAAAATTTATGCCGGCAAATTATATGAAGTGCGCCGTTTTGATCCTCAGACCGAATTCGGGGTGATTTATCGCGACAAAAAAACCGGCAAAATTTATGGAAAACGTTGTTTCATTGAGAAATTTATTACCGACAAGTCCTACCGTCTCTGTCCGGAAGGCTGCCGACTGGAAGTTATCACCGTCCGCGCCGATGCAATATATGAAATATTTGTTGAATCAAGAAAAAAATCTGAATCTGCTCAGCTGAATTTGAAGGAGCTTCCCGTTCGCAGCCCACGCGCCAGAGGACAGTTGCTATATTCCCAAAAAGTACTTAAAATAACCTGGCTTCGCTATCTAACTGAAGAAGAAAATTCTGTCATAACTCCTGAACCGGAACAAAAGTCATCAACCAGTGAGAATGTTCAGGACAGTGAGAATGTTCAGGACAGTGAGAATGTTCAGGACAGTGAGAATGTTCAGGACAGTG
>JAAYPP010000061.1 GCA_012519765.1 Lentisphaerota bacterium | reverse complement strand
TTGGGATGTTATATCTGACGATAATGAATATTCATGATTTGTACCGTTATGTCAAATCAGAAAATGTTAAAAATATCCATCTGTTATTTGCATCAGGATGCTATAATTTTTCTGATTTATGCTTAGGTTTAGTGGCTATCGGCGAATGTGGCGGCTATATTGCATCCGTTAAAACTCATGAAAATAACATTCATTCAGGAGGGAAAAATGAAAATCAATAAAACTGCATTATTTATCGGTTTCGTAATTTTAGTGCTGGGCGGATTTGTCGTCTGGCGGGTAATATACCGCGAAAAAAAATCTGAAGGTTCTGTCGGCGGCGCTTCGGTGGTTGCCGTCGAAGTCGCAAAAGTTGAGGTACGCGCTATTTTCGATCTGCGCAGATTTACCGGAACCGTTTTTTCCGACGCTGAATTTACCGTCGCACCGCGAGTAAGCGGGTGGGCGCGAAAAATCAATTTTAACGTCGGAGATGTTGTTAATAACGGAGATATTGTTGCAGTTCTTGATGATGAGGAATATCGCTTGAATAAAGAGCAGGCAGAGGCGGAACTTGAAGTCGCCCGCGCCAATTTGGCAGAGTATGAAAGCATGCTGAACGTTAAGGAACGTGATTATCGTCGTGCTGCAGGACTGCATAGCAACCGGATTGTTTCCGACGCTGAACTAGATCGGGTTACTGCGGAATATCGTTCATATGAAGCAAAGAAAAAAGTGGCAGAGGCACAGGTCAAACTGCGTCAGGCAATGCTGGCTTCGGCTAAGGTTCAACAAAGTTATGCTACGGTGAAAGCGACCTGGGCAGGCGGAAGTCCGCGCCGCTATGTCGGCGAAAGATTTATCAATGAAGGCTCACTGTTGCAAGCCAACGCGCCATTGATGACGCTGATTGACCTTGATACAATGAAAATCGTGATTAACGTGATCGAGCGGGATTTACCGTTTATTAAAGTTGGACAAGATGCTAAGATTTTCGTCGATGCTTTTAAAGATCGCCCTTTTATCGCCAAGGTTATCCGGGTTTCTCCGATTGTCAAAGAAAAGTCACGTCAAGGCGCAGTAGAGCTGAGTATAGACAATCATTCCCACGAATTGAAACCGGGAATGTTTGCGGTAGCTGAAATCGAATTCGGAGCCAGTCAGAATGCCAGGGTAGCTCCGGTTACCGCATTGGCGCGTCGCAATGATGTCGAGGGCATGTTTGTAACTACCAGCGACTCGAAAGTGAAATTTGTTCCGGTTACCACCGGTATCTCCACCAAATCCCTTGTTGAAATCATCAGTCCGAAAGATTTTTACGGTACAGTAGTAGTCATGGGGCATCATCTGCTTGAAGACGGATCAGCAATAATGATTGCCGGCAAGGGGGTTCAGCAAACCGCAGCGGAGAATCGATAAACCATGAAGCTGATAGATTTTTCGATTAAACGTCCGATTTTTGTTTCGATGTGCACGATAATTGTATTGGTGCTGGGGGGGATTTCTCTATCACGGCTTCCGGTTGATTTGATGCCGGACATCACCCGCCCAGTTCTTACCATTATCACTACCTATGAAAATGCCGGCTCCGAAGAAGTCGAGGAAATTATTACCCGTCCGATTGAACGCGCGGTTGGCGCGGTCAGCGGAGTAGAGGAAGTTACTTCCAGTTCAATGGAAGGCAGCAGCCGGGTTACGGTGCAATTTTCTTACGAAACTGACCTCAATGAAGCCACTAATGATATTCGTGATCGACTAGACCGGATAACACCGCATTTTCCCGACGAAGCGGAACGTCCGATGATTCGCAAATTTGACATGTCCAGTTTCCCCATCATGATGCTGGGCGCTTCCGCTGACCTTGATCCGGTTCAGATGAAACAGATGATTGAGGATCAGGTTAGCTACCGATTTGAACGGGTTGAGGGGGTTGCTTCAGCTGATATTCGGGGTGGCAAAGACCGGAAGATAAATGTTGATCTTGATATTAACCGCCTTACAGCATCTGGAATTTCCATAGATACTATTATGTCCAGTATCAGGGAAGGCACACTGAATTTGTCGGCAGGTGGTATTGAACGCGGAAATTTGGAAGTAACGGTTCGTACGCCCGGAGAATATATTGGAGTCGATGAAATTGAAGAAGTGGTTGTCGGCTCGCAAAATGATGAAAAAATCAGAATAAAAGACCTTGGCATTGTTACCGACGGATGGGAGAAAATCCGCAGTGTTCATCCGGTCAACGGTATTCCTGGAGTACGAGTAGTAATTTACAAACAATCCGGCAGCAATACGGTTTCCGTGGCGCGCGCGGTGCGCAAAGAGCTCGACAAAATCCAACAGGAAATGCCGCAGCTCAATATTATCAAAATTTTTGATTCATCCGAGTATATCGAAAATGCGATAGACAGTGTCAGCAATTCTGCTGTTAACGGCGCTATTCTGGCGATTATTATTCTCTTTTTCTTTTTGCGTGACTTCCGCAGCACAGTAATCATATCGATTTCGATACCGATTTCGATAATCACTACTTTTACATTGATGTACTTCAATGGTTTGTCGGTTAATATCATGACCCTTGGCGGACTGGCTTTAGGAGTGGGAATGCTGGTCGATAATTCAATTGTCGTATTGGAAAACATTTACAGAATGCGGGATGAAGACGCAAAACCGCGACTGGTTGCCGCAAATGCCGGTGCCGCAGAGGTCGCGGCGCCGATTATCGGCAGCACATTGACAACGATGGCAGTTTTTTTGCCGGCTTTTTTTATGACTGGCGTGACCGGAATTATGTTTACTCAACTGGCGCTCGTAATCAGTTTTTCGCTTTTCTGTTCGTTGATAACCGCGTTGACTTTGGTGCCAATGCTGGCGTCGAGATTAATCAGTGAACAAGGCGATAATCAACGACATACATTTCTGCTTGCAAAGCTTTTTCAATTCAGCAAATATCTTATGCATACGCTTGAACAGGATTACAAAATGATTCTGGAATGGGCATTGAAGCATCGCGCTATTGTAATTGTCTTTTCGGTATTATTGATGGGCGGGGCAATCGCGATGGTTCCGATAATCGGTTCAGAATTTATGCCTGTCACCGACGAAAGTGAAATTCGCCTCAGCATTGAAATGGAGGTGGGAACTCGTTTTGACATTATCTATAAAAGTTATCAACATCTGGAAAGGATGATTACCGAAGCTGTACCTGAGGCTAAATTCGTTTCCGGAAGTGTTGGGGCGAACAACTGGCAGCAGCGTGGCGGACATACTGCCGATTTCAGAATTCCGCTGGTTCCACGTGATCAGCGCAAACGTTCCAGCGATCAAATTGCCAACACCCTCCGCAAGTTGTTGACTAATGCCGTTCCGGGTTGTACCATTCGTGTTCGTCCGGGGCGGAGTTTTTTCCGCGGCAGTAGTGATGCCGGTATAGAAATAGAAATTCGCGGTTTTGATTTACAAATCGGCGATGATATTGCCAGGCAGGTTGCTGGAATCATGGAGGCGCATCCAAATCTGGCAGATATTAAAATCAGTCGTGAACTGGGTAATCCTGAAGAAAATATCCGTATTGATCGTTCGAAAGCATACGACATGCGTTTGACCACTAAACAAATTGCCAATGCGCTTCAGTCCATTATTGACGGCAAAAACGCAGGTGTTTTCCGTCAAGGCGGCGATGAATTTGACATTGTGGTAAGAGTCAAAGAAGCGGACCGGATGTCGATTGATGAGATTCTGGATATTGCTATACCAAATTCCGACGGTGAACCGGTAGTGTTGCGCAATGTGATATCAAGTGAGCCAGTACTCGGGCCGCTGACCATTGAACGAAAAAACCAGGAACGGCTGATCAAAGTTACTGGGCAGCTGGTTGAAATTGACATGGGTACGCTGGTCGGAGAGTTGAACGAAAAATTCAAACAAATTCCAGTAAAACAGGGTTTTAGTATAACCTTTGGCGGCGATTATGAAGAACAACAGAAGTCTTTTTACACTTTATTGGGCAGTGTGATTCTGGCGTTGATTCTGGTTTACATGGTAATGGCTTGCCAATACGAATCTTTGCTGGATCCGTTTGTTGTGATGTTTTCAGTACCATTCAGCTTGATCGGGGTTTGCATTATTCTTTATATAACTCATACCACTTTCAATATGTATTCGTATATCGGTTGTATTATGTTGGCCGGGATTGTCGTCAATAACGCCATTATTCTGGTTGATCATATTAACCTATTGCGGCGTCGTGATGGCTTGCATAAAAATGCGGCGATTGCGGAAAGCGGCCGCCGCCGCCTGCGTCCTATTCTGATGACCACGCTGACTACGGTTCTTGGACTGGTTCCAATGGCGATGGGACTGGGGGACGGCGGTGAAGCACAGGCTCCGCTTGCGCGCGCGGTTATCGGAGGATTGACCAGTTCAACTTTGATTACCTTGATCATTGTTCCGGTTATTTACTCTATCTTGAACCGCGAAAAAAGACCTTCGGTAAAATAAATTGTTCAGTGGAAAACCGACGATATTCTTTCTGTCTGAAAGAATTATGCTGAAAAAGCAGTCAGATCATTAGACTGCGGCGTTCCATAAGGATTACAGACGTGATCCGAAGCGGGTTAAAAAATGTAAAATGACATTCAGTGATTCCGCCGCAAGGCAGGAAGTGTTTCATAGCCAAGAATATACGATAAATTTTCCGGCTCTGCGGTGTTTTTATGGTCATTGGTTGTGATATATAACTGACTAATTAACATAGGATTGTGTTGGTAATGATTATTCGAATTGTCTCTCAAAAAAGCACTGTTTGAGCAGTATTAGCCCATCTTGAAATATTGAAATCATCCTTGTACGCAGTATATTCATTACAACATTAAATCTTAGAATATGATTTAGCTGGAGACTGGTCAGTATGGAGAAAAATCTTGGGGTTAGAAAACGAACTTTATTTATCGCTGATTATTGTCTGACCCCGCTAAAAGTAGTTGATCAGTGCGCATTATTAAGAGATAACGAACGAATTTTGGCGATTGGCGGAGTTTCCGCTTTTACCCGCGATAAAGATGTCGATATCTACGAATTTGAAAATGCTTATATTACACCTGGTTTTATTGACAGCCATATTCATGGGGCAGGTGGTTTTGACTCTTCGCGTGCCGTTGCTCAGGCGGGAATGTTTTCCGCGATGAGTATGACTTTGGTACAGCGTGGTGTTACCAGTTTTGTTCCTACTATGGTGCCTGATAATCGTGATACAATGATTGCCAACCTTGAGGCTTTGGGACGCTTGTGCAGTGAGTTTCAACCGGGTGCCGAACCCCTTGGCATTCATATGGAAGGTCCTTTTTTGAATCGTTTAAAAGCCGGTTCCATGGTTCAGAATGACATTAAAGAGATAGATTTCGGGTTGGTTCGTGAGTTTATTGCTGCCGCATCAGGGAAATTGATAAAAATGACTTTCGCACCGGAACTCGAGAAATCAGATAAACTGGTAGAACTGTTGATTGAAAATCATATTTTACCCTCAATGGGGCATAGCATCGCCGACGATAAATCTACTTTGCGCGCGATTGATGCTGGCGCACGCTGTGTTACTCATTTGTTTAACGGGATGCCGCCGCTTCATCAGCGTGATCAGAGTCTGACCAGTGTGGCACTGACCGACGAACGAGTGGCGATAGAACTGATTCTTGACGGAATGCACTTGAACCCGCGGATGGTTGATTTGGCCTGCCGTTGTAAACCGATTGATAAAGTTGTCGGGATTAGCGATGCGATACAGGCTGCGGGATTACCGGATGGTCATTATACTTTAGGGGCCACCGAAATTGTGGTTAAAAACGGGACTTCACGTACTACCAAAGGTATTCTTGCCGGAACCACACAACTGCTTGACCGGAGCTGGCGCGAACTTACATCTTATTCGCATATGAAGGACACCAGTGCGGCCGCTTGTGTCACCATGAATCCTACCGCTACTCTTAATCTTCATGATCGAGGTATTCTCCAGCCCGGTAAACGTGCCGACTTTGCGGTATTTTCCAAGGAAACTAATCTACCGTTGATGACGGTGCGGCGTGGTGAAATTGTTTATAACGCCGGTCCAGAAAATTATCTTCACACCGAAAGCGTACAGGAGAACTGATGACGCTCAAAAATTATCAGTTGTTGGATTCCGGTAACCTGACAAAGCTGGAGCAAGTCGGTAAATATCGAATTGTCCGACCCGCGCTTAATGCTTTTTGGAAACCCGCATTGGCGAGTCGTGAATGGAATGATGCACATGCGGTTTTTGAGCGTAATTCCAGCGGCGGCGGAAAGTGGCGAAAACAGAACGGCGGTCTCCCGGAAAGTTGGGAAGTGGAATACTCTGGATTCAACATTCTCGTTAAGCCAACCAATTTCGGACATCTTGGTTTTTTTGCGGAACAGTATGAAAATTGGGATTGGCTCAAAAAAACCATCGGTAAAATGCAGGGTGAACCTCAAGTATTAAACCTTTTCGCTTACTCCGGACTTGGTTCGCTGGCGATGGCTGAAGGCGGCGCAAAAGTTTGCCATGTTGATGCCGCACAGGGAATGAATGAATGGGGACGTCAGATTCTCCAGCTTAATCCTCGTATTGATGACCGGATTCGTTGGATCGCTGATGATGTTGTGAAGTTCACTGCTCGTGAAACTCGCCGTGGTGTCAAGTATAACGGCCTTATTCTCGACCCTCCCAGCTTCGGGCGCGGACCCAAAGGACAACTTTGGAAAATTGAAGATAATCTCGACGAACTGATGTGCAACTGCCGTGAACTGATTGATACTGATAAACCTTTTTTTGTTATTTTAAGTTGTCATTCTCCGGGGTTTTCACCGTTGGTGCTGGAACATATTCTCCAAGATTACTTCGGGGCAGGCAACCAACTTGAATCAGGAGAAATGACCATTCCTGCCGCATCTGGACATTTGTTGCCGGCCGGCGTGTCTGCCAAAATTTGGAAATCATGAATACTTCCCATCTCGGGACAGTAGTTCAAAAGTAAGTTGGGAGTTTTAGTTATGCGCAAAATGTGCTGGGACAAATTATTGTCACCGCATCGTCTTGGAAAGTGTCATCCTGACGTTGTAGCTCCGGGGCGTTCCCCTTTTCAGCAGGATTTCGATCGAATAGTGTTCTCTCCGGCATTCCGGCGTCTTCAGGATAAGGCGCAGGTTTTTCCGCTTGCTGACAACGATTACGTGCATACCCGTTTGACCCATAGCATGGAAGTATCCTGCGTCGGACGTTCGCTGGGGACTGCGGCAGGCGCAAAAATTTGCGCCAAACATAAGCTGGATAATATTCTGCCTTCTGATATCGGTGCAATTGTTGCCGCTGCCGGCTTGGCACATGATATCGGCAATCCACCGCTGGGACATTCCGGCGAGGAAGCGATTCGTTACTGGTTTAAAAATTCTCCTTTAGTAACTGAGATGAAAAAAAACATGTCGACGAAAGAACAAGCCGACATTGCTGCTTTTGAGGGTAATGCACAAGGTTTTAGAGTGCTGGCTAAACTTCAGATGCCGGATAATCCTGGAGGAATGCAACTTACATGTGCTACGCTGGCAGCATTTGCCAAATATCCGGTTGAATCATATATCAAGACTCGACCTGAAGGGGTATCTTCCAAAAAGTTTAATTTTTTCCAGGCGGAACGCGAGTTGTTCCGAAAAGTTGCCGAGATTACCGGACTTATAAGTTATTCTGAAAATTCAGATGATTACTGTTGGTGCCGTCATCCATTGGCATGGTTGGTTGAGGCGGCAGATGATATTTCTTATCGGATTGTCGACTTTGAAGATGCCTGGGTAATGGGAATAATTGATTATTCCGAGTTGAAAGAATTATTTTTGAAGCTGATTGAAAATGCCGATGAAGTTAATAAAAAGCTTGAAATGATGAGCAGCCGGGAGCTGGCAGTACAGTTTTTACGTGCCAAAGCCATAGGATGCCTGGTTACTGAAGTGATTGAAGCTTTTGATAAATGGGAAGATGAAATTTTAACCGGTACGCTGCAGCAACCGCTTATTGAGCTGATCCCAAGCGCCGAAACGCTTCAGGAAATTTACCAACGTAGCCTCGTAGATGTTTATAATTTCCCACGGGCTGTGGAAATTGAAGTGGCAGGATATGAGTTGACTGAAGGGCTACTTGATGTATTTGTTTCATGTGTGAATGAGGTTGCTGAGGCAATCCGCAAAAACCGTTCTCCGTTGCATCGCAATAAAAAAATTATTCAACTGATTCCGGGCAGCGTTAATATGCAAAAAAATCCCGAGTGGCTTGACAACAGTTATTATCGCTTATTGACCGTACTGGATTTTATTTCTGGAATGACCGATACCCGCGCCGTAGTGCTGTTCAAAAAAATCAAGGGAATTTCATTACCGGGCGAATAATCCTGAAAAAATTTGCAAGTTATGTCCCGTCTGGTAGAATGCAGACCAATGATCCGGTATCCAGTGGTCAGTTTCTCATTGAAAAGAAAAAGACAACAGAGACTGGTGGCAGATAAGATTTTTAGCAGTCAGTCGCTGGTATTTAGATTTGACAAATTAGAACGCAATAACCCATCCAAATCATCAGAATAGCCATAGTTTGGAACTTAAAACCATCTTGAGTCTTTAGCCCATCTTTCGCACTCAAAAAAAATGGAAATTTTCTTTTGAGTTCAAAACTTCAATGTCACTATTTTCCC
>JAAYPP010000060.1 GCA_012519765.1 Lentisphaerota bacterium | reverse complement strand
CGGCACAGTCAGCCATGGTTTGCTCAAAACCGCGTGCCAACAGAACATTGTAATAGGAAAACAGCACCAGTGGAGTCGGATATTTTTTTCTGATACGAGCTGCCATCTTTAAAATTTCTGGCAGATTAGCACCGGCTTTCAACGCCATTTGCGACGACTCCTGAATAACCGGGCCGTCTGCAGTAGGATCGGAAAAAGGCACTCCGAGTTCAATCATATCAGCACCGGATTCGATCAGCGAACCGATAATTTTTTCGCTTTCTATCATATCAGGATGTCCGGCGGTCACATAAATAATTAACGCCTTATGATCCTTATTGAACGCATTGGCAATATTTTCTTTCATTTTTTTTCTCCTGCCTTGAGTTTCTGTTTTGCTTCAGTGAAATTCTGCATATCTTTGTCGCCACGTCCGGACAAACACACGACGATAGATTGTTCCGGGCGCATTGTTTTGGCTGTTTTCATAGCCTGTGCTACTGCATGAGACGATTCAAGCGCCGGAATGATTCCTTCAAGGCGGCAAAGCAGTTCAAAAGCCTCCAAAGCTTCTTCATCATTAATCGCTTTATACCGGACGCGCCCGATATCATTCAAATAGCTGTGTTCCGGACCAACTCCCGGATAATCGAGACCGGCGGAAACGGAATGGGTTTCGAGAATCTGTCCGAACTCATCTTGCAGCAGATAGGTTTTGCAGCCATGGAGAACGCCGGGGCGTCCGCCGCAAATACTGGCGGCATGAAGTCCGGTTTCAATCCCGGCCCCACCGGCTTCAACACCGGTCAGAATAACTTCAGCATCCTGAATAAAATGGAAGAACATGCCCATGGCGTTACTGCCGCCGCCGACACAGGCAATGACTTCATCCGGCAGTTTCCCATTTATTTTTAGAATTTGCGCGCGTGCCTCACGGCTGATTACCGACTGAAAATCAGCCACCATTTCCGGATAAGGGTGCGGTCCGGCAACTGTGCCGATGACATACATGGTTTCTTCAACCCTGGCAACCCATTGCCTGAGCGCTTCATTCATAGCATCCTTTAATGTTGCGCTGCCGCTGTGTACGGGAGTAACTTTGGCGCCGAGCATCTCCATGCGCTGAACATTCGGTGACTGCCGTCTGATATCTTCATCTCCCATAAAAACTTCACATTCCATACCGAAAAGAGCGGCAACCGTGGCAGTGGCGACGCCGTGCATACCGGCTCCGGTTTCGGCAATCAAAAACTTTTTGCCCATACGCCGGGCAATCAGCGCCTGACCGATAGTATTGTTGATTTTGTGCGCGCCGGTATGATTCAGATCTTCACGTTTCAAATAAATTTTCGCACCGCCGCAGTGCCCGGTCAACCGTTGCGCAAAAAACAGCGGCGATTCGCGACCGACATAGTCCCGAAGATAATAATCAAGTTCCGAACGAAACTCTGCATCGTCCTTCAGACTCATGTAGGCGTTTTCCAACTCATTCAATGCCGGCATCAATGTTTCCGCAACATATTGACCGCCATAAATACCGTAATGTTTAGTCATTTCTCCATTGCTCCTTCATTACCGGACTTATTGAAGCAAAAATCATGCTTCAGTTCAACCGGAAAACTATTTTTTAATTTTATCATTTTAGTCATGTCCTTTATTCCTGGTGATTTTTCAACACCGCTGCACAAATCAACGGCAAATGGCTTTACGACGGTCACTGCCTCTACCAGATTTTCCGGTGTCAAACCTCCGGCAAGCACCAGATTTATCTGTTTTGCCGCCAAGGCCGCCAATGACCAGTCCGCACATTTTCCAGTTCCTCCATTACCCACTGCCGAATCGGCCAAAACCGCCGCGCACGGCAATGCAACAGCAGTTGCCACATCATTATGATTGGTCAACTTAACTGCTTTCCAAACCCGTTCCAAACCGATTTTTTCCATCATCTCAGCGGTTTCCCGACCATGCAGCTGCGCGATATCAAGATTGCACATCTGCATAATTTCAATCACCCGCTCCGGATCTTCATCGACAAATACGCCGACCTTGGCAACCTTAATCCCGGCAGTCAGAGCTGCCGCCGTTTGCGGTTCGATGTAGCGGGGAGATTTCGGCGCAAAAATAAAGCCGAGATAATCGGCGCCGCAATCTATTGCCGTCGCAACATCCCTGGCATTGGTCAACCCGCAAATCTTCAGTTTAAACTTCATGGTCAATCTGATGCCTCATTTGCCGCGGTAATCAGCTTTTTGAGCATAATTCCCGGCTCGTTTTGTCGCATTAAGGTTTCGCCGATCAGAAATGCGTCAGCTCCGGCACGGCGCAACTCCGCCATTTCATAGCCATCGGCAATTCCGCTTTCTGCCACTCTGATTTTGTTCGAAGGAATTTCGCCCATCATTTTCAGCGTCAACGCACGGTCAATCTGAAAAGTCTTAAGATCCCGGCAGTTGATACCGATAATTTCCGCACCGGCGTTCAAAACCATTTCCAATTCTGCCTGATTATGCACCTCGCAAAGCGCATCCAGCCGTTTATCGGCGGCAAACTGCAACAAATCTTTAAAACGCGCTGAATCCAGCATCGCGGCAATCAGCAGAACCGCATCAGCACCATAGGCTTCAGCTTCAGCTATCTGAATTTCGTCAAAAATAAAATCTTTGCGCAAAATCGGAATGTCAGTTGCTGCCGCGACAATCGGCAAATAATCGAGCGCCCCCTGAAAATAAAATGGTTCAGTCAACACCGATAATGCCGCCGCGCCATTCACCCCAAGGGTTTTGGCCAAAACTGCCGGTTGAAAATCGCCCCGGATCAAACCTTTTGACGGCGAAGCTTTTTTCAATTCTGCGATAACGTTAAATCCGTCACGTCGCAGTGCCTTGGCAAACGAACGTCTGGCATTCCGCACTGAAGCAAGTCCGGCGATATATTCCCTGCGGCTCGCCGAAGTATCCAGATGCGTACGATTTTTTTCAACAATCTCATCTAAAATAGTTTTCATTCTTTGCTACACCTGATCAACGTCTGAAACTTTTCCAAAGCCGCGCCCGAGTCAATGGAGTCAGCGGCGGCGCGAATCCCGTCTTCAATGGAATCGGCTTTGCCCGCAGTATAAATCGCAGCACCTGAGTTCAAAAGCACAACCGCCCGAGGAGCGCCCTGTTCACGTCCCGTCAGCACGTCTGTAAGTATCGCGGCATTCATAATGGCATTGCCGCCTTCCAGCGCACTCAGCGGATAAGTTTCCACATAACGTTCCGGCTGTAGATCAAAAGTGGTAATTTTCCCATCACGCAGTTCTGAAATCCTGGTTGGCGCTGAAACTGAAATCTCATCCAGTCCGTCATGACCATGCACCACCATCGCCCGTAGCATGCCAAGTTCACGGAACACTTCCGCATATACTTCTGTCAGCATCGGGTCATATACGCCGAAAACGCCATAACGCGCGCCTGCCGGATTTGCCAAAGGGCCGAGAATATTAAAAATAGTTCGCACTTTCAGTTCACGGCGCACCGGCGCCGCCGCTTTCATCGCCGGATGCATCGACTGAGCAAATAAAAAACCTATCCCGTGATCCTGTATGCAGCATTCCATTGACAGCGCGCTGGTCGCCAGGTCAAAGCCGCAAGCTTCCAGCACATCGGCAGAACCGCATTTACTGGATACGCTCCGATTCCCATGTTTGGCAACTTTGATTCCAGCGCCGGCAATTACAAACGCCGAAGTAGTCGAGATATTGAAAGTTCCGGTACAGTCGCCTCCGGTACCGAC
The DNA here is from genome assembly GCA_012519765.1 of Lentisphaerota bacterium. Classification (GTDB taxonomy): domain Bacteria; phylum Verrucomicrobiota; class Lentisphaeria; order Victivallales; family Victivallaceae; genus UBA7640. Next base: position 25,011 of record JAAYPP010000060.1, on the reverse strand, counting down.
AATGTCCAGAACCTCGCCAACGCCGGCATCAATAAACCGGGCATGACGTCGCATCGAACGTGCCGCACCGGTAATTTCATGAACATCTTCTCCATTCATTCTCAATGCGGTAATCAAAGCTGCAATCTGTTCCCCGGTCAACTTACCGTCCATAAGCAAATCCATGGCCTGCTCCATTTCGGACGCGCTTAAATGTTTCCCGCTCAATAATGTTTCAAAATATTGTTTAAACATTTCGCTTCCCTCCCGCCAGTGCCATAAAATTCGCCAGTTGCCGTCGTCCCGTGGAAGTCATTATTGATTCCGGATGATACTGAATTCCTTCAAGCAGCATTTCACGATGCCGGATTCCCATTATTTCGCCATCCGTCGTCTTGGCGGAGACTTCAAAACATTCCGGCAACGACTCACGTTCTACTGCCAGCGAATGATAACGTACCGCTTTGAACGGATTGGGAACTTCTTTAAACAATGTTTTGCCGTCATGAACAACTTCCGAAAGCTTGCCGTGCATGATCTGTTTGGCCTGCACAATTTTGCCGCCGAACGCCTGACCGATCGCCTGATGTCCAAGGCACACGCCAAGCAAGGGAATTTTCCCGGCCGCGGCAAGAATCAGCGGAACTGAAATACCGGCATTTTCCGGACGCCCCGGTCCCGGTGAAATCACAATCGCCTGCGGTTTCAACGCCATAGCATCTTCAACGCTCAGCGCATCATTGCGAAACACCTTAACCTGCTGTTCGAGCATATAAAAATACTGTACCAGATTATAGGTGAACGAATCATAGTTGTCTATCATCAGAATCATAAGTCGTAACTCCTGTTTTAAAATTAGCGCGCGCATAATGCGCGCGCAAATTTAGATTTCATATTTCCAGATTTTTTACCGCCAATTCTACCGCTTTGAATAACGCCCGCGCTTTGTGTTGGGTTTCCTTGAATTCATATTCCGGATCCGAATCATAAACGTGACCGCCGCCGGCCTGAACAGCAATCTCGCCGTTGCGAATTTCCATGGTACGAATAGTAATTGCCATGTCCATATTGCCGTCGAACCCGATATAACCAATGGCGCCGCCGTAAATTTCGCGCGGTTCAGGTTCCAATTCGCTGATAATTTCCATAGCACGGATTTTGGGTGCACCGCTGAGCGTTCCCGCGGGAAACGTTGCCTTGATCAAATCAAACGCGTCTTTGTCCGGGTTTATCACACATTCGACATTGGATACCAGATGCATGACATGCGAGTAGCGTTCGACCACCATCAACTCGCGTACTTGCACGCTGCCGGGCTGCGCCACTCTGCTCAGGTCATTCCTGCCCAAATCTACCAGCATCAGATGTTCGGCACGTTCTTTTTCATCGCCGAGCAGATCGTTGGCATTTTTGCGATCGACAGATTCATTTTCACCGCGCGGACGGGTTCCGGCGATCGGTCGAAGTTCAGCCTTACCATTATTCAAACGCACCATGACTTCAGGCGATGACCCCACTAAATATTTGTCATGAGCAGTTTTTAGAAAAATCATATATGGCGACGGATTGATCAGGCGAAGCGCACGGTAAAGCTGAATCGGTGACGCTTCAAGCGCGGCGGTAAAACGTTGCGATAAGACTACCTGAATAATATCTCCGGCAGTAATATATGACTTGGCTTTTGCGGATATTTCCTTGAAATATTCCGGCGTCATGTTCGACTTTATCTGTGAAAATTCGAAACTGCCGGAACTTTTTGCAATCGGGTGCGGCTTTTCAAGTTCAATTTTCAATGCCGCAATCTGCGCGCAAGCCTGATCGTAAATTTTACGCAAATCATCGCCATCATTGATATGCGCGCATGAAACCAGGCGCATGATGTGTCGGACATTGTCAAACACCACCGCCTGATTCAACAGCATAAAATATGCCGTCGGTTCGGTCAGCCGTCGTTTCGGCGCAGGCATTTTCTCAAATTCGCCGATCGCATTGTAGCCGAGATAGCCCAGCGCACCAGCGAAAAAACGTGGCATTCCGGGAACCTGTACCACGCGATAACGCTTCAGCACCTGCCGCAGTGCAAAAAAGGCACCTTCTGAAGCGTCCAGCACCTCCGTTTTGCCGTTTTCCGTATAACTCGGAATTCCGTCATTAACCTGAAAAATTCCGAATGGATTCAGGCCGATAACCGAATAACGCCCCCAGCGTTCGCCGCCCTCCACACTCTCAAACAACGCTACATGTTCATGATCCATGAACCGGTTCAAAACTGATACCGGCGTTTCCAGGTCAGCCAGCATGTCCTGATAAACCGGGACTACATTGCCGCGCTGCGCCAATTCTTTGAATTCATCGAAATTCGGTTTGTACATTTTTTTCTTTCCTTTTTAGGTTTTCCGGTTTAAATTTAAAAATAAAAAAAGCGGGTTGAACTTACGCTCAACCCGCTTGTTACTACGTGAAATCAATACACAACAGAACCTACGGACTGAGCCGCGTCTGCCACCACAAATTGTTGTTAAGAAGAATGTTCATTGTGTAATATTCCGTTTTTTTAAACAGTTTTTTAATAAAGTCCGGAAAAATAATATTACAAATCAAAAAAATAAAAAAATCTTGAATTCAGAGAAAATCAGTACAGTTCAGATGCACAGCGCTAAGAACGTCTCCCGCTACATGATTGAAAAAAACGTTTGACAAACTAAATTCTTTATTCTGCATTTAATAAAACATTCACAGGAGAATAAAATGAACAAACGACTGCGTAAGAAAAAATTTGTCGGAGAATTTCAGGAAGCAGGATTTGATTTTTTTGCCCGATTCAAGGCGGAAAACTGGGAAAATTTTACTGACGAATTTCCAGGATAGTAGAAAAACACCATGTATATTTTCACGGTCATTGCTGTGACACTGATGATGGCACTGAACAAATAGAAGGGTTTGTGATCCTCGGAACTATTCAAGCTGATCTCGACCAAATCGCTAAAGATTTTATCGCTGATCTAACAGAAAGCCTCAAGCTAACCGATGTAAAAACCGGTGAACTCGAAGACGCACATTATCCCGGCAGGACGCTGAAAATTTAACGCTGAAGCCTTTCCTATGAGCTGACGCTTCAGAACGTAATCTCAAAAAACATTATGCACAATACTGACCATCACATTTTGAACATGGCCGGTGAGACTCACATCGGACTGCACCGGGTAATTAATGAGGATAATTTCTGTTATACCAACCGGCATGGCGAAACCAATAAAATGGCAATGATTGCCGACGGTATCGGCGGTCATCCCGATGGCGCTCTTGCCAGCCGCCTGTGCTGTCAATTCATGCTGAAAGTCTGGCACAAATGCGGAATTGGAAATGAAACTGATCCTGAACTTATACGGCAGACATTGCTGGATGGAACTGAACAGTGCAACCGTTTTATCTATCAAATGAACCGGAATAAAAATCCCCAAAAACCTATGGGAACCACTATGGTAATGGCAATTTTTACTCCAGAACATATTATCACCGGTTATGCCGGTGACAGCCGTTTTTACATTGTTTCCGATTCTGCAATTGAATACCTGACTGTCGATCATAGCCTGGTAGTAGAGCTTGCCAAACAAAAAAAAATTACGGCCTCAGAGATAATCGGGCATCCATATTCCCATATAATCCTGCGTTCAATCGGTACCACCCCGAAAGCTGAAATTGAGACTTCAATTCAACACCGCCATCCGGGACAGCGTTTTCTGCTTTGTTCAGACGGACTTAACAGATATTTATCCGACTCGCAAATAATTGAGATTATTAAAAATTCGCCGACTCCAAAGTCTGCCGTAAATTCGTTTGTTCGTTCAACTTTACAGTCTGGAGCAGATGATAATGTCGCGGTCATCTGTATTTTTTAAAAAAGCAATAACTCCACATTGTCAACCCAAACATCCCTGATTTCTGGAACCGCCATGACGCCTTTAAGAAAAATAACTGCATTAGGAAAAAAACGTATTCCCCGAGTACTCTTTATACTCGCAGCCATTATTATGTTGTCGTTTTATGTGTATGCCTTTCATTACGAACCTGATATGATTACGATAAGGCATGAAGAAGTTTTTCTTGATTGCTGGAACCAGGAACATGACGGCTTAAAGGCGGTCATTATCAGCGATATTCATCAACTTAAAACCCCACGCCACCTGAAACGGTTGGAACAAATTATCGAGCTCGCAAATCGTGAAAATCCAGATTTGATTTTTTTACTCGGAGATTTCATGGGACATCACATAAGCGATTGGAATGAGCATACTCAGCCGGAAGAAATCACGGCACCACTGGCAAGATTAAAAAACCGCTACGGTGTTTTTGCGGTGCTGGGGAATCATGATTGGTGGTTTAATGGCAGATTAATGCGCAACGCACTCGAAAAAGCCGGTATCAGAGTGCTTGAAAATGAGTTTGTCGAAGTGGACGTTCTGGGAAAAACCTTCTCCATAGCAGGGTTGCCTGATAAAAAAACCCGAAACTACAAACTCGATTTGCAAAAGTTGAGAAAAGTCAGTGAACCGGCAATCCTCCTTTCACATAATCCGGATTACTTCCGGGAATTGCAGCTTCCCGGCGAGTTGATGCTTTCCGGGCATACTCATGGCGGTCAAATTGCCTTACCCATAACCGGAGCAATAATGGTACCCTCAAAATATGGCAAAAAACACATCAGCGGCTGGTCATATCTTGGCGACCGCAAACTTTTTGTGACAATTGGTACCGGTAACTCAATCATCAATGCCCGTTTTCTTTGTCCACCCGAAATAGTGGTTATGACTCTGCGTGCGGCAAGCTCAAAGCAGGAACGCTGACGCGGTTTAATCATGCTTCAAGTGCTTTTTCAGCATGATTATGCGCGGCAGAAAACTTCAATCAATTCTTCTGGCACCGATTTTACCATTAGCCAGACTAATATCTATGATCTCATCGGACTTCAGCCCAGCCGGTCCGGTTATGATTCGTCCATCTTCACGAACGCTGACAATCGCATAGCCACGTTGCAAAACCCGCGACGGATCAAGGTTGCTCAGACCGCATTGCGCACGCTCCAGACGGGCGGATAACGCCGCTGAAGAACGTTGCGCATAAGATACCAGCCGTTCTCCGTACTGATTGACTGTGACCAGTTTTTCCCTTAACATATTTTGTGGCGACAGCACTTTAAAACGAGTATCCAAGGTAAGATAGCGTCGTCCGGATTCATAAACCGCCGTCCGCAAAGTCTCCCGTAATTTACTCTCAATTTCATCTATTTGCTGCTGTTTCTGCCGCACCATATGAATCGGTTCACGAAATACAAAACTACCGGCAGACATTTCGAGGCGATGCTGAAGTTCACGGCGCTGATCGTTAATAATAGCGAACAAGTCTTTTTCTGTACGTTTAAGCTGTTGCACCAGTTCCTCGCGATTGGCGGCAACCAGTTCCGCCGCGGCGGAAGGAGTCGGCACACGCAAATCAGCAGCAAAGTCGCACAAGGTAAAATCTATTTCATGTCCGACCGCGCTGATTACCGGAATCTTACTGGCAGCCACCGCGCGAACCAATGGTTCCTCGTTGAACGGCCACAGATCTTCCATACTGCCACCACCACGGGTCAAGACTATCACATCAACCTCGCCGGTACGATTAAAAAACTCGATCCCCTTGACCAGCCTGCCGGCAGCCTCCGTTCCCTGAACCGGAGCAGGATAAATCCGTACCGGCAACCCCGAAAAACGTCGTTGCACAATCTGCAGAAAATCACGGATAGCGGCACCGTCAGGCGATGTAACTACACCGATAACTTCCGGAAGTACCGGAATCGAACGTTTACGCTCAGCCTCAAAAAGTCCTTCAGCTTCCAGGCGCCGTTTAAGCTCTTCAAAACGCCGCTGCAAATCACCGAACCCGACCGGACGGATTGAGCGCACATTAAATTGATATTCCCCCCTCACCTCATAAACGGTGAGCTGACCGTAAACCTCTACTTCCGCGCCGATTCCCAAACGCAGTCGATTCATCACCGTCGCGCCGCCGAAAAAAACTGCCCGCACCTGGGCGTTTTGATCTTTCAAAGTAAGATAAACATGCCCGGATCGCTGAATACTCAAAGTTCCAATCTCGCCGCGTAGCCAGAATGGCATAATACTGTTTTCAAGCAGCTCTCTGACCACCGAGTTTACTTCACTGACATTCCAAATTTTTTCATTCATATCATCAACACACTATTGTTTTTACGATATTATCGCAACACTTTTTTCTCAATACAAATCAAAGCCGGGACTTGGGATTTTGAACCAAAGGTCTGACATAAACCGTGCCGACACCGTCATCAGAAAAATTAACCAGCATCACCGAACCGGGCTTAGTACGAATAAATATCTCTCCTCGAGCATTTCCAAAATTTGTTTTTTCTTTTGAAACCGCAGTCCAGCCGCTCTGCTTGATCTCATTACTGATCTGTTCCAACGCAGCAACTGGATTACCCTGAATACGGTATGAACCGTACCAAGCGTCACGATTCGGGAAGTACATTATGCGCAACGGCTTACCGTCGTCGGTGATCGGCAACACCGTCGGCCATGAGAATTTTTCGGGGAGTTGAGGAGGAATCTTCATGGCAATTTGAAGCATCGGCATACCTTCACGAATTCGGAACAGCAGATAACGCTGTTCCCAACCGTCAGCGAGTTTTTTGGTCAAAACAATATTTTGCGCGCCATAAATGACTTTGCCATCGCTGAAATTCTCCTTCAAATCTGCCATCAAATCATTGATATTGCGATCAATCAGACCGAGCCGCATTTCCAGCCTGACACCATTAACCAACACTGGCTCAACACTGAACTCTCTGGCCTCAAGCGGATTATAACGGCTGTTGCTTTTTTTCCCCGGCCATAATGAAAAAACTCTTGCCTCAGCCGAAGACAACAGCATGCACAGCATGATTAACAATAATTTGAAGCGCATCTGATCATTCCCCCAAATTCCATATTTTGATGCTTCTACGGTCATAAAAGCGCGAAAAAAGTCCGCGAACAATCATCACAGCCCAGCGCATCCACCCCGGATAAAACAGCGTTTTGTCACCATGTTTCCAAGCCCGATACACGGACTCGGCCAGGCGTTCCGGTCCGGCTGAACGACCGGGAGAATCAGGGGGCCTGCGCTCCCCCATTGCGCGCGCAGAAAACCCGGTATTAATCTGTCCAGGCAAAACCTCCAGTACATTAATACCGTACTTCTTCAATTCGGGACGCAACGACCGGGAGAACATACTGACTGAAGCTTTACTGGCACAGTATGCTCCCATGCAGGGGATCCAGATTTGTGCAGCCATTGAGGAGATATTGATCACCGTTCCCCGCGATTTTTTCAGCATGGGCAGAAACTCTCTGGTCATTGCTGTCAGCGCAAAAAAATTCAACTCGAATAATGACCGTAATTCAGACTCGTCCGCTTCTTCCCAAGTTGCATACAACCCCTTTCCGGCATTATTAATCAAGATGTCGACCGAACCGAAACTATTTTCAACTTCACTGCGAATTCGGCTTCGATCCTCCTCAAGCGTTATATCAGCACAAATCCATAAATCAAGATCAATGCCGGCTGGAGAACGGCTGACACCGGCAATCTTGAATCCGTGATTGCGGAAATTGACCGCCATTGCCCGCCCGATACCGCTTGACACCCCGGTAATAACTACGGTTTGATCGCTCATGCTTCACCTTTTTCAACAAAGGCAATCGAAGCGTAACTGACACTGTGCGAAAAATCATTGAACATTTCACCGGTATTTGCATAGTCTATCAACTCCGGAGTCACAGCCTCGGCAACCCTAAGCATAATTTCAATCGGACAATGACCGCAGATGGTCGCGCCGGTATCGCGGATGTATTCGGCAAAACCTTCTGCATCAAGTGCCAGAATTTTATCAATCGCCTCCAAATCAAGCCGGCGAAGCTGTTCAGAAATATTCTCCTGGAATGGTAAATATCCAAATGAACGGCCGAAATGGGTAAAATCAGAACTGACTACCCACAGCGTGTCCGGAAGCCAGAATTGCTTTAGTGCTTGACTGACAGCGGAATTAACCAGAGAAGTGTTTTGACCGATAATCAGCGGAATCATCTCAAAATCACCAAGAAAATATTGCAGTAGCGGCAATTGCACTTCGAGCGCATGTTCGCCGGAAAAAACTTTCGGAAGATCAAGAAAATGCCGGTCTTTCGCCGCTGCTAATTTGGCAATACCTTCAATATCGCAGCGAACCGGCCGGAGCGGCGTTTCAAAACTATCAAATCCGGCATAAGCCGCGCCACTGAATCCGTATCGATGCGACGGTGCCATCAACATTACCCGCTTGATCAGTTCAGTTTTTACTGACATCAGCCCTTTGATCGCAGTCATCGCAGAATAGTCGTATCCGGCATGAGGCAAAATCAAGGCTCGAACCGGCTTCCGGTCAATATTACGTTCAGACCGAATCGCCGCAATGATTTTTTCAATTTTGCGATGCAGTTCTTCAGCCGTTGCCGGGTAAAATTGCCCAGCCACTGACATATTACACTTTCCAAGTTTCATAGCCATACCAATCCCAAATTTGTGAACGGAATAATGTAAGCCACATGCATCCCGATTTCAACGGATTCCCAGTCCTCTCCGAAAATATGCGAAGATATGCTCTAATTTACTGCCTTTTCAGTTTGTTTTACTGCCGTTCAACTGGTATCTTAATAGAATTATTTATGGCTTTTTGCCGAACCATTTCTAATTCTACAACACTCTGGAGGAAGAGACATGAACGTTCCGTTGAAAATTGATTTAAAAGGAAAAACTGCAGTAGTTACCGGCGGCGGAGGAATTTTATGCGGAGTAATGGCCAAAGCCTTGGCCGAATGCGGCGCTAAAGTCGCAATTCTTGACTTACGCGAAGAAAACGCTCAAAAAGTTGCTGACGAAATCAACGCAGACGGCGGTTGCGCCATCGGAGTTGCTGCTAATGTTCTGGAAACCGAAAGCCTGAAACAGGCCGAAGCCATAGTCAGCGCCAAATTTGGAAAATGCGACATTCTGATCAACGGAGCCGGCGGTAATCATCCGAAAGGCACCACCACCAAAGAATATCTGGAAAAAGCAGATCTTGGCGAAGCCGGAAAAGATTTGACAACTTTTTTTGAACTTGATCCGGCTGGAGTCGGTTTTGTCTTCAATTTGAACTTTCTTGGTACTTTGTTGCCATCCCAGGTGTTCTGTCGCGGAATGGCTGAAGGCAACGGTGGAGTAATCATCAATATCTCATCCATGAACGCGTTTACCCCATTAACCAAAATCCCGGCCTACTCCGGTGCCAAAGCGGCAATCAGCAATTTTACCCAGTGGCTTGCGGTCCATATGAGCAAAGTCAATATCCGTGTCAATGCCATTGCTCCCGGATTTTTTGTTACTAATCAGAATCGCGCCTTATTGATGAATGCTGACGGTTCTCTCACCGCACGCGGCAAAAAAATCATTGACCACACTCCGATGGGTAAATTCGGTGCCCCCGAAGATCTTCTCGGCGCTTTGCTCTGGCTGGTCGATGATAAAGCTGCCGGTTTTGTAAACGGCATTGTGGTTCCGGTTGACGGCGCTTTTTCAGCCTATTCCGGGGTCTGATAATATTCATAACTTGCATATTGCCGCTGCGCGCGCATTATGCGCGCGCAGCGGATAAATTAGACTTATGACTGAAGCACTGTCCAAACGGCTGGCAAAAATTTATGAAGAGTTGTTTAAACTCTACGGTCGCGTCGAATGTCCGTTGCATCATGAAACCCCGTTTCAACTTTTGGTAGCAACCATCATTTCGGCTCAATGCACTGACCTGAGAGTAAATAAGATTACCGCAGGATTATTTAAAAAATATCCCGACGTGCAATCCATGGCGACCTCCGAACCGGAAGACATTGAAACATATATCCGGAGTGCCGGATTGTTTCGCGCTAAAGCCCGAAATCTGGTCAATGCAGCCCGAAAGATTCAGAACGACTTCAATGGAGAAGTGCCGCAAAAGATGTCCGAACTGACCTCGTTGCCGGGAATCGGACGAAAAACAGCAAACGTCATACTCGGAAATGCTTTCGATATTCCCGGTTTTCCGGTTGATACACATGTTTTGAGATTATCCGGCCGTCTGGGAATTTCAACATCCAGAAATCCTGTGCACGTGGAAAAGACGGTCACCGCCGCGATTGCTCCCCAATATTGGGTTAATTTATCGCATCTGCTGATTCAACACGGAAGAAAAGTCTGCAAAGCCGGAAAACCAGCATGCCAAGAATGTCCGCTACGTACAATTTGTGACTATTATCGAAATAGAGATCGTCAATGCTGAAAAAAATGTTTCGCAAAATCAAAAAGTTTCCTCGCTGGATTTATGTACCGCCAGTATTCCTGTTGCATTTGACAAAACTGTTGCTGATGCGGACTGAAATCCGTGATCCGCATAATTACATGGAAAACATCAGCGGCGCGGTAACCGTAACCTGGCACAACCGGTTGATGTTCTTTCCGGTCATGTTTCCCAGTCGATTGCGCAGGCGAACCGTTGCCATCGTCAGCCCTTCGCGCGATGGGCAATATATCGTTGATCTAATCTCAATTTTCGGAATTCGCAGCCTGCGCGGTTCGTCCAATAAGAGGGGCATGCGGGTTCAGCTCGAAGCGATCAAAGCCATAAAAGAAGGATACTTCGTCAGCTTTACGCCAGACGGACCACGGGGCCCCAAGTATCATATGAATAAAGGACCTGTTCATCTTGCCAGTTGCAACGGGGTGCCGTTAATTCCGATCAGCATCAATTATTCCAATTACTGGCAGATCCGCAGCTGGGATAACTTTCAGATTCCAAAGCCTTTTGCAAAAATCATTTTGGTTATCGGCGAAAGACTGGATATCCCTCCAGATTTAACCTCCGAACAGCTTGAAGAATACCGTGCCCAAGCAGAACGTGCCTTGATGTCCATAACTAAGGATCCGTTGCCGGCGCCACCACCCCGAAAGAAAAAGGCGTAAACTCGAAATCGCTACAATTATAGTTTTTTACGAGTATTTTCCAAGTTATGACGAACATTTTCGTCATCGGGATTTTCTTCGGCAGCCAAACTGAAGAAATGTTCAGCCGTCTTAAAATCGTCAACAACATAAGCAGACATCCCTTTGTAAAAATAAAAATCCAACTTGATTAATCTTTCATAATTTGCGGCAATGTTATTCAACACCAAGGCTGCCAGCTCTTTGTTGCCACGAGACAGATGATAACGCGCCGCTTCCTGCATAACGTCTTTGGGAAAACCAAAAGCAAAATCTCTCATGTAAATAACCCTCGGAGTCAAAATCAACTTGTTCAAAAAAACAATCCCTTCGTTTTCGCGGTTCATGGCAAACAAAGTCATACCCTTCATACATAAACGATAAGCTTCAATAGCTTGGCGGCGATTTTCCGGATAGTGCGGATAAATTTTCAGCATTTCATCACACACATATTGAATTCTCGCAAAATCTTTTTCATGAAAAGCCTCTATTCCTGCCAGAAAGGCAATACGGAAATTGGGCGCAGGATGATCCAATGAGGCCTCCATGTGATCGCGACCGCTCTGCCAGCAGCTTAAATAATTTATGGAATAAATACCGATAATCAGCACATATACCGTTACGGCTCCGGCCATCAAACGCCGATACGCAACAAAATTATCCCATAGCCATTGAAAAACAAATCCAACAAAAATCCATATAAATGCCGCTGCAAAATAGCTGTATCGATCGGCAAAATCAGTATTTCCAACCCTGATAATACCAACCACCGGAACCAGTGCAGCAACAAAACATATCAGTAACGGCAACAGATCAAACACGGCAAAATTGTATTTTTTACGTGCCAGAAAATATCCGAAAGAGCCGGCCACTACCAATCCGAACGCAATCCCCGGCCATAACGTGTCCAATAGCGGATTGTAAAAAGGATAAACCGGGAAAAGCGAATAAGGATATATCGTCTTGAAAAAATAATTCCCAAAATTATTAGCGATTATTGCCAGACGGATACTCATAGGTTCGGCTCCCGAAATCGCAATTTTCGCATAATTTTCCACCATCGTTGATTTTACCGCCATATAAATCAGTCCAACCAACAAAAACGGCCATAAATGCCGAAGATAATAACGCCAATCCCAGTTGCGGCGAATATGCCAAAGGATTGCCAAAATAATCAGCGGCAGCAAAATTGCCATCGGCTTGGATAACAACGATGCCAACATCAAAAGCGGCGGAATAATTTGCATCATCCGGAATTTATTATTCAAATTGCGCAGAAATATCCAAATGCTGAGCATTGCGAACGCCAGAACTAAAACGTCTTTACGTTCCGACAGCCAAACCGTAGATTCAATTCGTTGCGGATGAATCGCGAATATCAATGCCGACACTCCGGCAAATGCGCGACGCATACCTAGTTCCCGCCCGATCATAAACAGAGAAAATACTGCAATAAGATGCCACAGGTAATTTTGCAGATGACAACCAAATACAAAATATTGCTCTCCCCAGATCAGACGGTCAAGCATATATGAATACATCTGTAACGGTGAATGCAGATCAAGGATTGGAGTTTTCCACCAGTAGACAACATTGGCCCAGGTAAAATCAAGCTTCCGGTTAAGATTAATATAAAGTACGTCGTCCATTATTTCCGCTGGAAACCATAAACCCCGCCCGAAAATCGCCAAAAATACCACGCAGATAATCAGCAACCATGACCGATCAGGATGTCGCACATAAAATTCTTTTAATCCAGACATTAAGCACCTTAATTACAACGATTTATAACTACTTCAGCACAACGAATTATTAAGCCGGCATCCGGCACAATCACTGCTGCAGCTTTCGCAGAATTTACGATACAACAGCATTGCGCCTTGACTTGATGCGGCGTTAGTGTAAATAAGTTTGCGATATGGATGATCGCCAAACCACTTTGCCGCTGCGGTGCGGGTTACAATGTTTTTTTGCAATGGCGGTAACTGACGCCATGCTTTAGCCGCAAATTCAGCTAAACCGTCAATTTTATTAATTTTTCCGTAAGCAGCCAATGCCGGGAGAAGCACGTTCACTGCCATTTCAAGCGCGCGCGCTTCGCCAAGCACAGCGCTCGATGATTTCAACGGAGAATAAAAATTTGTCCAATGATTCCAGAGCGGATCATCCAGTTGCAGCATCTCCAGTAATCGCTGGTTAAAATCGTGATAGGTCGGCATGCGGTTCGCGATTTCAACAACATGTTGGAGCGGTTTTTCGCCAAACATCCGGACAAACTGAACGGTTGCGGCGATTCTTCTTTCCGGAGAATTAAACGGCCTTGAGGCACCGCGCCGCCACTTGATATCAGGTCGCGACTTAATGCGAATCAGCCACCATTGGTTCCAGCATGCAGTTTCAAATTCAAGAAGCGGTTTGGCTGGCGGACTAACTGCCGGATCGGGAAGCAAGCCGGACTCACCCCATAAAATTACTTCGTAATGTTGAATGCGGATATTCTCGGAATATTCGAAAAAGCGGTTGAACAATTCAATAAAATTATCGCGGTTATTTTTATACCCTAAGGCCTCAAATGCGGAGCGCAGAGTAGCACGTTCAATCCCTTCGGTCAAAGCTTCACTAGTCAATTTGAGTGATTTTTCGTAAAAACGCTCCATCCCGGCCGCTTCGAGAAATTCCAGCATCTCTTCGCGGCTTCTGCCGATAAAGCTTCGGGAACATATTCCAGTTTTCACATTTGGCAATACATCGTCAGAGGACTTAATTTTTTTTAGAATCACCAGAGGCGGCAATAATTCACGTTGTTCAGAAGTAAGATCGTCAACAAGCGCGACGTGCAGAATCACATTAAAATAAGCCGGATTAAGTTCATGATTATGGCGAAACCAGTCAGAAGCACGTAAATGAATTTCAATATCACCGGCAATAATTTTATCCTCAAGCTTAATTCTGGCATTTAGGAAATCAGGGCCGCCGCTACTGTTCCAGGTACCGGCAGAGATTATATTCACCACCGCATTGTCAGTAGTTTTCAGAACAGTTTCAGTGCTAAGAGAATTCCAGTAGCGCTGAATCGCTAATTCATTGTATTTTGTCAAAATCCAAGTTCCAGTTGTTCTGTTTTATTTTTTTTGGAATCGGTCCCGGGGATTTGCGTGGTCGTACCGATCCATTCTTCAAGGCTGACAATTTTTATGCCAGCTTTGCGGGCTTTTTCCAGCTTAGAACTGGAGCTGTCCGGATTGTCCGCCACCAGCAATGATAAAGCAGAATTAACATCTTCGACCGGTTCATAGCCACGTTCTTGAGCTAAAGCATGATAGAAAGAACGTTTTTCCGGCATTTTTCCGGTAAAACATATTTTCGGCAAATTACCATTTTCGCTGCCCTTGGTGTTTCTGACCGTGACGGCCTCAAGCAAATCATCAAGCAACGAAGACTGCAAGCGCAGTTCCCGTTCCACCGCGACTGCCCGCTCCGGTCCAATTCCGTTTATTTTCGACAATTCGGCGGCATCCAGCCGCCGCAATTCATCTAGAGTATGTTCAGTTAAAATCAGTTTGGCAATATTCGGACCGACATTTGGAATATTGAGTGCCGCCAGCAACTGGTAATCAGTGACCATGCGTGCTTTGGCAATTTCATCCATCAAGTTAGTGGCAGACTTCGTTTTGAATCCTTCCAGTTTCAGAATATCTTCCAGTTTCAAAGCAAAAATATCTTTGAGTGAACGAACGCCAACGACTGAAATCAGACGACGGATATTAGGTTCACCAAGGCGCTCAATTCCGATATTGCGAACAGCGGCATAAAGCCGTTGAACCTTCGTTTCGCTGCATTCCGGGTTAGTGCAACTGAGATCGGGACCGCGCCGTTCCAGCCGGCTTCCGCAGCAAGGACAATCGACAATCATTGCACTTCGTCGATTTTCACCGGGGCGGGCTTCAACTATGTACGGGATAACATCACCGGCGCGTTCAACCATCACGGTATCACCGATAAAAATATCCCGATCTTCAATATTCTGCGCATTGTGCAGTGTGGCATTGCGGATGGTAATCCCCCCGATATCCACCGGTTCAATTTCAGCTACCGGCGTCAGACAGTTTTTGCCAAAGCTCCATTTGACATTCAGAATTTTGCTTTCGCGTCGGATACCGCTGAACTTAAAAGCGATTTGTCCTCTCGGATGATGTGCGGTGGTTCCCAGTGACTCGCTGTATGATTCATCGGCAAGTTTAATAACAATACCGTCCAGCGGATAGGGAAGTTCCTCAATTTTGGCAACCAACTCGCCCCAGGTCGATTCTTTCTGTAAATCCTCAAACAGGACACTGTAACTGACCAGATTATAATCGACTAACGTCAATTTTGCCTTCTGCCGAACCATGTCGGAAATATCTTTAAGTCCCATTATTCCGGCAACTGCATTGCGGGAATTCTTGTATGAGCCGCCACCTTTTTTGGTAATATTCGCATAAATTTTTGCAAAATCGTCATCCCTGATGACGATTTCTCCGCGCACCGGCCGGTTGACCGGGCCCCGGTAACCAATGGTTTCCAATTCTATCAGCGGCAGTTTGTCGGTAATATTTTCGCCGGCTTCACCATCGCCGCGCGTCGCCAGAATATTTTCAGAATAATTGGCGGAAATTCCGTCATACTTCGGTTGAATCAGAAAAATCTCATCGCCATTCCTGGCATATTTGGTGGCCCAGGTCAACACTTCGTTATATGAATATGCCTTGTCCAGAGAAAGCATTGGTTTGCGATGAACAACTTTGCCGCTGCCGGCAACTTTCTGCGCGCCGACAAAACTCAAAAGCGGATGTCCAGGATTGGTTTTACGTAAAGCTCTGATCAGCTCATCGTAACGTTCATCGGAAATTTCCGGTTCGCCGTTTTCCCAGTAGCACTTATTATGATACTCAATTAAACGAATAAGCTCTGATTCGGCAAGAATATCTGTGTTAAAATTTATATAATCCACGGTACACCCGGTCTCCCCTGCAAAAATTGGCAACCATAAAAATACGAAAGTTCCTGTAATCAATATACGCCTGAGAAGACACATAATTCTTCCTCATCATTAATTGCATCTTAATATAGTATGGACAAAATAAAAACCAAATTATGAAACGATTATAAAATTCGCGCGCGCATAATGCGCGCGCGAATTTTAGTAATCACTTTTTAGGCTGTAATTCTTTCAAGCGATCGCGGATATCCGCGGCACGTTCAAACTCAAGGGCATCGGCCGCAGCGAGCATTTCTTTTTCAAGCTCAATGATCAGCATTTCCAGTTCATCTTCACTGACTACAATATGTTCTGGTCGATAATTTCCCGGGGTCTCAGCCAACGAATAAACCTGATGATTTTTCTCATCATAAGAATATTCTATTTTTTTCTTCTCCGGAGCAATAATATCAGCGATACTCTGACGTTCTGATTTCACAATAGTTGTCGGTGTAATTCCATGTTTTGTATTGTAGGCAAGCTGTTTTTGGCGACGCGCAGAAGTCGTTGCAATCAATTTTTTGATCGCGTCAGTAATTTTTTCAGCATAAAGAATGACCCGTCCGTTGACGTTTCTGGCAGCCCGCCCGGAAACCTGTATCAAAGAACGTTCTGAACGCAAAAATCCTTCTTTGTCAGCATCCAAAATTGCCACCAATGCCACTTCCGGCAAATCGATGCCTTCACGCAACAGATTTATCCCGATCAAACAGTCAAAATCACCGATGCGAAGTTTATTCAACACCCGGACTCGCTCCAGCGCATCAAGTTCTGAATGCAAATAATTGGTACGAAGACCAAGTTCATTCAGGTAGTCGGCGAGACGCTCCGCTGATTTTTTGGTCAGAGTAGTCACCAGCACACGCTCATGGCGTTCAGATGATGCTCTAATTTCCGCCATTACATCATCAATCTGTCCTTCCAACGGACGAATCTCGACTTCCGGGTCAAGCAACCCGGTCGGACGGATAATCTGTTCGACAACATTGCCCGCACATTTTTCTAATTCGTAAGCAGACGGAGTAGCTGAAACATAAATAATATCTCGGTGAAGAGTTTCAAATTCTTCAAACTTAAGCGGTCGGTTTTCCAACGCGGAAGGCAATCTGAATCCATGCTCAACCAAGGTCTCCTTACGACTGCGGTCTGCACGGTACATCGCACCGATTTGCGGAATTGTAACATGTGATTCGTCAATAATGGTCAGCATATCTTTCGGGAAAAAACCGAATAACGAATGGGGCAACGAACCTGGCTCGCGCTCTGAAAAATACATCGAATAGTTTTCGATTCCGCTGCAGTACCCAATCTCACGAATCATTTCCATATCGTAATTGACCCGCTGATATAGCCGCTGCGCCTCGACTAAACGACCGTTTTGTTCAAACCACGCCACCCGCGCTGTCATCTCCTCTTTAATTTTGCCAATAGCATTCTCCACCCGATCCGGTGGCATGACAAAATGACGGCATGGAAACAATATGACACGATTCAGTGGCGCAATCTGTTTACCGGTGATAATATCATGGCGGGACAGTGACTCAATCTCATCACCCCAGAAATTAATTCTGATGAAGTCCTGGCGCTGCGGTTCAAACACATCTACCGAATCGCCGCGAACCCGGAACTCCCCCTGCTCCGGAGCAATATCATTGCGTTCATACTGAATAGCCACCAAACTGCGCAATAGATCATTACGTTCAATTTGCCCGCCAACCCGTAATGGCACGCACATGTGTTCAAAATCCTCAGGTGAACCAAGATTGTAGATACTGGAAACACTGGCCACAACAATAACGTCACGGCGTTCAACCAGTGCCGCAGTCGCAGAAAGCCGCAATCGCTCAATGTTTTCATTGATACTGGCATCTTTGGCAATATAGGTATCAGTCTGCGGAATATAAGATTCCGGTAAATAATAGTCATAGTAGCTGACGAAGTATTCAACCGCATTATCGGGGAAGAAAGCCTTAAATTCACTGTAGAGCTGCGCGGCCAAAGTTTTATTGTGCGACATTACCAGAACCGGTCGCTCCAGCCTCTCAATGACGTTCGCAAGGGTAAATGTTTTACCTGAACCGGTAACTCCCAACAATGTCTGTGCGTGAAGATTTTTCCGAAATCCTTGTAGCAGTGCTTCAATGGCCGCAGGTTGGTCGCCGGCAGGACAGTAGTCTGATTTTAATTTAAATATAGCCATAATTTGATTATACGGATAGACAACGGCAATATATCCGGGAAATTAATGTCAAAAGAACCATTAAAAAACCGCATCAATTGCCGTGTTTTTGATATCCTTGATCGCAAACCGCGCTGAATTTCTGCAATCCGGCATCCCAGGCAGCTTTATTGTTGCCATCGGGAATAAATTTGATTATTTCAAAAGAGTTGCGAATTATTTCACGGGCGCTCTCCAAATTCTTCACTTTGCCTGAGGCAATAGCCTGTGACAGCGCATTGCCAATAGCAGTCGCTTCCACTGGACCTGCAAGTACCGGAATACCCAGTGAATCCGCAGCCAACTGCATCAGCAGGGTGTCTTTGGTTCCACCACCAACAATATTCAACATGTCATACTTCACATCTAGAATATTTTCCAGTTTTACCAGTTTATCGCGGAAGCATAATGCCAACGAGTCATAGATGCAGCGCAGAATTTCACCGTCATTAGCCGGAGTCCCCTGTCCGGTATTGCTGCAATATTCGCATATCCGTTCAGGAATATTACCGGGAGCGACAAACAACGCATCATTAGGATCAATGAAAAACTTCAAAGGTTGAGCATCAGCGGCCAAAAGTGCCATATCTGGAAATCCCAAGTCCTTACCATCTGCATGCCATTTTCGCTTGGTTTCCTGTAACAGCCAAGTTCCCATGATATTGGTTAAAAAACGAATTTTATTCTCCAGCCCGCCTTCGTTAGTGTACGGCGCGGCTTCAGCTTCAGGCGTCAGCAATGGATTATTTATTTCAGCCCCCAACAACGCCCAGGTACCGCAACTTATATAAGCCCAACTATTCTCCTTATAGGCCGGAACTGCAGCCACAGCAGATGCGGTATCATGCGCACCGACACGGATTACCGGAATTGCCCCGCAGCCAAGTTCAACTTGCAATTCCCGCTTGAGCGGCGCGGACAGCGTCGAAGGCGCTACCAGCGGCGGAAAAATTTCTTCCGGCAAACCTAATTCACGAATCAATTCAAAGTCCCAATCCCGTTTAACCGGATCAAGAAGATTTGAAGTCGATGCAATTGAATATTCGCAAGTAAGTTCACCGTTTAAATAATTAGTCAAGGCATCAGGCATGAACAGCATTATCGCATTATCAAAATCTTCCGGATATTGTTCATTATGAGCCGCCAGCTGATAGAGAGTATTAAGCGACATAAATTGAATTCCGGTACGTTTATAAATGTCGCGTTTAGATATCTTTTTAAAGACCCGATCAATCACATTATTAACCCTTGAATCGCGATAATGATAAGGCAGACGTTTAATTTTTCCAGTTGAACGGTCAAACAATACATAGTCAACCCCCCAGGTATCAACGGCAATACCGTTAATGTCGGGATTGTTTAACAAAGCTTTCTTAAGTCCGGTCTTAATTTCTTCACATATCGTCGGAAAATCCCAATAAAGTGTACCGTTTTTTTCGAGAGGACCATTAACAAAGCGATGAACTTCGTTTAATTCCAATTTTCCGTCATTTAGCGTGCAAATTATGGCCCGTCCGCTGGAAGCACCGAGATCAAAAGTTAAATATTTTTCTGCCATTTAATTCTCCTTATCGCTGATATTTTTATATATTTCGACACCCATGAATAAACGCGCGTCGCTATAACAATTTTTTTGATTAAAAATATGATTTTCATTCCATGCCCCGCATACCATGGAAAAATATAAGATAGAGGATTCGTTTATAAAAGCAAACCAGAACCCATAAAAAAAGCCCCGGCAAATCTTGCCGGGGCTTATCAGTGCTACAGATAATTATCTGAACATGCCAGAATACTGCTCAACATTTTTTTTATCAATCAGAACATAGCGAATATCAAAAGTCTTTTGAATATCCTTTGGCGGAGCGTCTTCAGTAAATTTAGCATCCGGGCCAACTGCGACAATTGCAGAAACCATCCCGGTTTTGATCAAGGCATCATAGCCACGCATATCGGCTGCACTAATCAAAATCAGATTAGGACGATCTTTTTTGGTCCACAGTCTCATTGCCTTAACATCACGCGGCAAGCCGATGGTACTGATAATTACCCCGGCATCTTTGTGTTTTTCAAGAGCCGCATCAAAATCTTTTGCGGTCATGACTTCAAACAAAGGCATTTCAAAACCCTGAAGCTCATTTCCCTGATTAGGTCCTTTCGCCAAAGTCAGAGTATCGGCGACAATATCAAGGTTACCGCCGGCACCTTCATTTAGCGCATCTAAAAGAATTTTAGTTCTGGGACTATTCTCATAACCGTTGTCCATCAGCACCAGCACCTTCTTGCCGGCAAAATTACTGTTGACATATTTTCCAACCACATTTCCCTGAGATGCGTAGTAGCGATTTTCAATTTCCATGAAATTATTGGTATCGCCGAAAATTCCAGTTTTATACATCATTAATACGCCGCAAACAATAACCACCACTAAAAGACCAATTGCAATCGGCTGAGCCGCCGGGCTAGCTTTTTGTTTTTTAGAGCAAATAATCATTCCGACCAGCGCGACGAACATCACTGCTGCAATTAACACTGTTCCTGCCATAACAATATCTCCTATTTTTTTTCTTATGTTAATTTCCTGCAACCATTGCAGAAAAAAACGACACTTCTATAAATCAAACCCCTTTTTTGATAAATTCCAGTAAACATAATAAAAAAATCATTTTTTTATGCGCCAAATCATCAAAAAAACGGTATTTCCGACAATTTCCAGACTTTCAGGAGAGATTTTCTCGATATTATCTTCTTCCGTATGCCAATATGAATTGGCAGGGCCAAATTCAAAATCCATTAAATTTATGGCAGGAATTCCGGATTTTAAAAAAGGTCGATGATCATCGATAATATGCTGCGAACTGCGCCTGAAATATTCCCCATTCCCTCCTGCCGCAGCTGCATTCAATGCCAACTCGGTCAACGCATGGTCGCCATTTGCAGGAATGGCGATCTGCAAGTCACGATCACCAACCATATCCAGATTAATTACACCAAGACATTTACTGCGCTCGTATTCGGTCATCGAAGCCACATACCAGCGGCTGCCGAACAAACCATCCTGGTCAGAGTATTCGAACTGACACTCTTCACCGTCAAAAAATATAAAGCGTAGCGATACTGGAGGTATAAGCCCGGAAGACTTTAAGGTGCGAATCATTTCAAGAATTACAGCAACCCCGGAAGCACCATCATTTGCGCCTTGAAAATTTACTCCGGAAAGCTCTTTCAGGTCACAATGAGTGCTGATGATCAGATAAAAATCAGATTTACCTTTGATATCAGCAACAATATTGCGAAATTTAATTTTGCCTTTGGCCGTCTGCTCGACGAAATCCTGAAAATTCACCTTACAGCCATAAGCGCTGGCGGTTTCGGCAATAAAATCAGCCTGCATTAAATATTCTGAAGTACCGGAAAAACGGTTACCGAATGCAACCAGTTTTTTCACATAATCAAAAGCTGCATGCCCAGCAATTTCCGGCGGAATTTCGTTTGCAGGCTTACAACTGTTCAGTAATAACAGCGCAACTACAACCAATTTATATGAAAAAAACTTGCTGCAAGTCATCCAGACTGGCCTTCACTTCATTATCAATTTTATCATGGTCGACATCCAAATTGGTGGAATGAACACAGACTTCATGCAATTCTATACCAACCAAGTTCGCCCATATCCGCATATATGGCCGAAGCGAATCAAGCGACGCAGTGGTCGGTGTTTCATAAAATCCACCACATGAATAAACTGCCAATGCTTTTTTCCCAGATAGCATCCCTGTATAGCCTGATTCAGAAACATCAAACAACCAGCCTGGCTGAGTAATCAAATCAAGATAATGTTTCAACTTGTAAGGCACTCCGAAATTCCACATTGGAATACTGAAGACCCAGGCATCAGCTGATTTAAATTGACGACAAATTGACTTTGCCCCTTCCCATTGTTCCTGCTCCTCAGATGTCAATGGCATATCGCGTGACGCTTTAAATTTAGCCGAGGCACCAGCACTAGAAAATTCCGGTAGCTCAATTGAAAACAATTCGACTTCTTCGCAATCTAATCCAGGAACAACTTTTTCAATTTCATTAATAAAATAATCTGCAAGCTGGCGGGAATGTGAACGCGCTCCTCGCGGCGATGCAATGACATGCTGTAACTTATTCATAATCATCCACCTATTGTTTATGTTTTTGCAATGCTGAAGACGGTTTGACTTCAGGCATAGGAACTTTTTTTCCGGTGCTGACATCATTGATAATTTTGTTGCCAAAAGATTTGGCGTCACGATTTAAAAAATGCGTAGGATCGTTCAACTCGTTATCGCGAAGATATGCCCAATTTAATAACTTTGAAACCAGTGTATTGCGTTTTGCTGAACTCGGACTTCCAATCACTACTGCAACCATACGTTTATCCTTACGCAAACAGGTCACAGTGATGCAAAAGCCAGCATCTCTGGTGTATCCGGTTTTAAGTCCGTCAATACCAGGATATTTTCCCAACAACTTATTTGTGTTATACAAAATCATATGGCCTCGGGAATTCTTATCACGAAAATCAACAACTTTCAGACCGCACATATCCGTAAATTGCTGATGCTCCAGCAACTGCTCGGCCAGTCTTGCCATACCTTCCGCGGAACTGATGGAATTCTTACCGTCATTAGATTTCAACCCGTGTGGATTGACAAATGCGGTATTGGGCATCAATAACTGCCTGGCACGCCGATTCATCATACCGACAAAGCCATCCACGTCGCCGTCATTGATAAATTCTGCGACCTGATAAGCGGCATCATTGGCACTTTTAACAGCAACTGCTTTCATCAGTTCACCGAGAGTAAGGGTTTCCCGTGGATCCAGCCAAACTTGACTGCCGCCAACTTTGCTGGCAGCCAGACTGATTTTGACCGGTGTATCAAAAATCAGTTTCGAATTTCGCGACATAGCTTCAGCCGTCAACAGCATGGTCATCATTTTGGTCATTGAGGCTATTGGATATCCTTCACGAGGATTTTTTGCCCATAAAACCTGATGATTGTTGATATTCACTACAATGCCGGCTCGAATATCAGCAGTTTCAGGAATTTCTTTCAAGAGCCCCTGAACAGCATGTCGGTAGCTGTAATAACTGCCGAGTAGCGGATTGTTTGACCCTTTAGCAGATTTAATATTTTCACCAGGTACATCGTTGTGAGGCGCCGATTTATCGTTGCTAATTCCGGAATCATCACGCTTTACGGTACCCGGATCTTTTGCACCCTTAAAATAGAAAACGCCTATACCGACGATGTGTATTCCTAAGATTATCAGAAGAATCCACAATATGGGTTTCGGCGTTTTCATTTGTTCGGGCAGCTCCGGTTATGCCTGTTTTAGAATCCGTTCAGCGCGGTTCAATGCACTGAACAATGCGCCGATGGCAGCGCGATTGATGTTCGAATGTTCTCCGGCTGCATAAATCACTCTTTCCGGGAATTTCAATCCCATAAAAGCGAGTGCGGTAGCATCTGCACCACTGCCACGCGATTTTTCCAAGTAGTCATGCAATTCAAAGACCGGAACTTCCGGACATTTTTTCATAGCATCAACCACAGCAGAAATCGGACCATTCCCACAACCGGTCAACTCATAAGTTTTCCCGAACGCTTCAATCTTCAGTTGCGCTTCTATCTTAGTCCCGTTTTCATCCAGGTCAATACGCGAATATTTATGCATCACAAACGGCCCGGTTACGTTGACGAATTCTTGAAAAAAAACGTTCCGTATTTCTTCTGTTGAAATCTCGCCGCCCTTGGTTTCGGTAACCTTTTGGACAATTTTCCCAATTTCAGGGTGCATTTCACGTGGCGGGGTGATGTTGAAATCATTTTCCAGCACGAATACAATACCGCCCTTGCCGGACTGACTGTTAATACGAATTAATTTTTCATATTTACGCCCAACGTCAGCCGGATCAATATGCAGATATGGCACGCGCCAATCCTGATTAAAAAATACCGCAGCTTTATCACGAACCTGTCCTTCCATCCCTTTTCGAATTGCGTCCTGATGCGACCCGGAAAAAGCGGTAAAGACAAGCTGTCCGGCATAAGGGTGTCGTGGGTGAACATCGATTCCTGAAGCATTCTCCACCAATTCTACAATTTCCGGAATATTGGAAAAATCCAATCCGGTATCGATTCCACGTGATTCAAGATTCATTGCCAACACCAGAATATCCAGATTGCCGGTACGCTCCCCATGACCAAAAAGAGTACCCTCAACTCGGTCAGCGCCAGCCAATAATGCCATTTCAGTCGCTGCGACTGCGCATCCTTGATCATTATGAGCGTGCAAACTTATGATGGTTTCATCCAAATATGGATATTTCCGGCAGAAATTTTCAATCATATCGGCATACTGATATGGTGGTCTACGCTCTACTGTCGCAGGGAGATTTAAAATAAAATCCCCTTTGCGGCTTGGCCCCCAAGCCTCTTTGACGGCTTTACATACTTCTATGGCAAAATCCGGGTCAGTATCAGTAAACTCTTCGGGAGAAAACTCATACCCGATCTCATCCCCGAATCCGTATTTCTCCAGCGCTTTTCGCACCATTTTGGTGCCTTCAACCGCAAGAGCTTTGACCTCATCGCGAGAACGATTAAACACAAATTGGCCGTGTAAATCGGAAGTGGCCAGATACATGTGTAATACAGCCTTTTTAACT
>JAAYPP010000007.1 GCA_012519765.1 Lentisphaerota bacterium | reverse complement strand
GGTGTGTTAGCAACCCTTCTTCTTGGAGGAGGAGCATTCGGAATACTGAATCTGAAAAAGAAGAAGTCACGTAAAGCATAATTAATTGTTAATGTTTAAATCTATCCGCCAAACTGAAACCAGTTTGGCGGTTTTTTATTTTAGAAACTCTCACTTTTTATCTTGAGCCAGCCTGTGGTATTCACTTCGAGCTCAAAACGGTTAGAACAAGAGGTTTTTTATGTTGACAGATGATAAAAAAAATAAAGTACTGGTTGTTGGAGGCGGTATTGCCGGAATCAGCGCGGCTTTGAGCGCCGCAAAGCGTGGAGCTCATGTATTATTGATTTCCAGCGAAGGAAATGTCGGTGGTGATGCCTGTACCGGAATGCCGATTCTTGGCACATATTCTTCTGTCGGAGAAAAATGTGTCGGCGGGATATTGGATGAATTGCTCGAAATCTGTAAACAAATTTCCGGCGGTTATATTGGACCCGTTTGTGATTTTCGTACTGTATATGGACTTTGTATAAATCCAGAGACCATGCGTCTTGCCATATTGTTGCTGTTAAAAAAGTATAATGTCGATTTGCTATTAAATTCTATCGTCAGTGATGTTGAAGCCAATAATGGAACAGTAAAGGCCGTAAATGTTGTTTGCGGAAATGGAGAAAAACGTATTATTGAATGCCGAAACATTATTGATGCCACCGGTAGCGGAAATATTGTAAAAATGGTTGGTGGAAAAGTTTTGTACGGCGACGAAAATGGGAATATGCAGCCGGTTAGTCTAATTTTCAGAATGGCCGGAGTGTCGTTCAAATGTTTATTGGAATTCATCAAGGAGCATCCAGAAGAAGCTTTGCTGGCTGAAAATCCGGTACTAGAAAAAGACCGGAAAAAAGCGGCCCAACTTCTTTACCAAAACGGGTTCCCTTATGTTGCACTTTCAGCTGGCGGACAGCTTTTGGGTAAAGCTATAACCACGAGTGAGATGTACCCATGCACAGCTATGTTCATGACTCCATCATTAATGCAAACCGGTGAAATCTGCATAAATTCTACCCGCATTGCAAATTTAAATGCTTTAGAACCGGACATCGCTTCAAAAGCCGTGTTGGATTTGGCTGAACAATTAAAAACTGCGATCAGATTTTTGAATCAACGGGTTCCGGGATTTGAGAATGCAGTGCTGTCATCAGTTGCGTCGCGCCTTGGGGTAAGAGAAACCGGCAGAATAGTTGGGGAATATGAGTTAAAGCAGGATGATGTAATTCATGGCGAAAAATTTTCCAGTGCTATCGGGCAGGGGACTCATCATGTCGACATTCATGGTGCCGGAGTTTCCCAGGTAAGAATCCCGGTAGAAAACGGCGCTGCATACGATATTCCTTTTGAATGCCTGCTTCCTCAAGGGGTGAAAAATGTGATAGTTGCGGGAAGGTGCATATCGTCTGACCGTGGTGCCAATGGTTCAGTTCGAGTAATGGGCTCATGTATGGTAACCGGACAAGCAGCCGGACTTGCTTCCGCAATTGCCACTGAGCAGGGCATTGAAGATTTTCGGGATATCGATATTGAACACCTAAGGGAGAATTTAAGGGAACAGGGAGTTATACTCAATCCGGTATAATCGTAAAGATGGTGGATTATTTCTTTCTTTAACCCTGAAAAAAGCAATCAGATTATTGTGCTTTTGGTAGATTTTTTTAGAGATACTTCAATGTAGGTTCAAAGAACGGGAACGTAAGCGGTTTAATCGATGACTTTAAGATGTTTTCATGTAAAACTGGAAACAATTTTCAGTGATTCAGTTAGATGCAATGAATTTATAATTTTAACTTTTGGAAAGCATTATTGAATGAAGTTACCAATAATAAAGAATACATTTACAAATTACTGTATAATGGTTTTGCGATTGGTCGAAGGTATCTTACTTTCGCGTTGGATAATTGCATATTTGGGGCTTGATTCATATGGTCTTTGGACACTTTTGTGGTCATTCTTTGGTTATTCGCGGCTTTTGGATTTCGGGCTGGGGGTCACTGCACTAAAATATACTGCAACCAAACTTTTTCAGTCAGATATCAAATGTTATAATAGTGCAATTTCCACGGTCTTTACTTTTTATTTTTTTATGTCATTTGTGGTCATTGGCATAACTTATGTCGCTTCATTTTTTGTTGTGGATATTCTAAAACTTGATAATGCGTCGACGGCGCATATCGAATACTGCAGAACTTGTTTTCTGGTATTTGGAATCGGTGCGGCATTGATTTTTCCGACTGGTATTTTTCCTGAATTGTTAGTCGGGCTTCAGAAAATATATTTGCGTAATTACATTACCGGAATATCCAGTATTATTGAATTATCTGGAGTGTTGCTGATTTTTTTTAATGGCGGCGGATTGCTTTCGCTGATTGTTTTTATTTTGGTGGCGAGTATCATAACCAACATTATTATGTTGCTCTTTGCCGGGAATTTGATTCCAGGTTTTAAATTGCGGTTTAAAATTTCCGTCGGACAGTTCAAGGAAATTTTTAAATTCAGTGGTCTGGTTTACTTAGGTACGGTATTTAGGATAATCGGAACCAGAAGCGAATTGTTATTGATAAGTATTTTTTATGGGCTCGAACCGGTCGGGATTTTTCAGATGGGACAACGGCTTCCGCTTTTAATGTCACAGGGAACCGGGGCATATCATGAAAATATTATACCGATTTCAGCCAGTCTTCACGCTGCCGGCAAGAAAAGCCTTTTAACCACGATTTTGATTAATTCGATCCGTTGGAACAGTTTTCTGGCGACGGGAGCAATGGCTGGGATTTTCTGGTTTGCTCCTGAAGCGATAAGATTTTTGTTCAAAGTCGAAAGCGAAACGGCGGTCTATGTCTGTCGAGTTTCTTTGGGATCGGTTTATACTACTCTGGTTTTCAGAACAATTATCGAAAAATTTATGCTGATGACAAACCGACACGGTATTCTCGCATTTATTATTACTATGGAATCGACTGCCATCCTGGTTTTGTGCCTATTACTGATCCGGAAGTTTGACTTTGTCTGCGTGGCTTGGACCGTTTTGGGGGTTAAGTTATTTATTACCTCGGTTGTGGTTCTTCCGCTGTTTCTAAAGTATCTCAAAATTGGATGGTTTAAATTATTAATGCTGGTAAGTGTTAAGCCGCTAATTGCAGTACTTCCCACACTTGCGGTTTTTCATGGATTAAGCTACTATGACGAAAACTGGTCGGATTTTGTCTTGCTTTTGTTATCAGGAGGTGTCGGAGGTATATGCTATATAGCGACTTCATATTTTGTTGTACTGAACAGTAAAGAGAGGAATTTTATCAAACGGAAAATTATGAAAAGATTGCGACCTTAACCGCTTAACAAAAATTTTCGGGAGTTTTTTATGAATAATAATACAGTCGTTACCGCTAGCAACATGAATTACTTTTGGGGTGTTTTTTTGCTGATCGGTTCAATGCGAGGCAATAATATGTCCGAACCGGTTATTGTTTATGCCACAAATTATACTGATGACGCAAAACGTCTTCTTGCCCAATTCGGAAACGTGACCATAATTGATGCTCCGGCAAGTACCAGATCGCTCACTGTACAAAAACCTGAAGCGATGATATTGGCAGAAACGGATTATGTAACCTGGGTCGACTGCGACGGTTTTTTCAACGGAAACTGTTCACATCTTTTATTACCGGATTCGCCTGAGCAGATTCACATTCGGCAGCGTACCAAGACTGATAATCAGAAAGTATATCCATGCAGTGACGGAACTATTCCTCAAAACGTCTTGGAAACCTGGCGAAATGATATCGGTGAACGCGAGGAACCGAGATTAGATACCTGTTGCTCAACATGTTTTATATCGTTGTCTATGCACTACAGAGATTTTCTTAATTGTTGGCGCGTACAGATGTTGAAGGTTTTGCCGGATGGCGATGTCGGAGTGGTCGACCGCCGGGTTAAAGCATATTTTCAGACTGACGAATCAGTCTTGAACAGTCTGCTCTGCTTTGCTGAAAACGCACCTGCGGTAGCTCCGTCTTTTCATATGAACAAGGAGCCCAGTGCACTCTACATTCATTTTGTGGCACATCCTAAACCATGGCGTGGTTGGGGCCCACACACATTTCGCCATTTTGATGCCTACACGCAAATTATTGATAAACTACAGCGGCAAGGTTATGAAATGCCGGCTCCATTGCCGTTTTCATTACAGAAAAAAAACAAAAATTTGTGCAATATTTTGAGATATCCGACTCTATTGCATCGTAAATTGTCTTCATTACTGAAGTAGCATAAAGATATAATGTTTTACTCTCAAATATACAATAAATTTGTAGTCTCAACAGTTTTTAAGATCCTCGAGTTCCTGCCAGCGTGCGAATAACGTTTCAAGCTCTGATTTTAAATGCTGTAGTTCAGCGGTAAGTTCCGCAGTTTGCTCACCATATTTTTCGTAGAAATCGGATTTTGCAAAAATTTGTTCGATGCGACTGATATTATTTTCGATGTCAGTGATTCGTTCTTCCATGGAATCAAGTTCTTTTTGTTCTTTCCAGCTTATGCTGCGTTTGTTGGACGATGTTGAAACTGGCGGGGTGCTTTCAGCTTTATTCTTAAAGGTATTGGTTTGCGGTTGCGGTGTAATGGCGGTGCGGCGGTTTATAAAATAATCATAATCGCCGATTCCGCTGCTGAGCTTACCGTTGTCGTCAAAAGCGATGATCGAATTACACACCCGATTGAGAAAATAGCGATCGTGACTGACCACCAGCACACATCCCTGATATTGAACCAGTGCTTCTTCTAGCAGGCGCAAAGTAGGAAGATCAAGGTCATTGGTTGGTTCGTCGAACACCAGAAAGTTTCCGCCAGCTTTGAGGATTTTAGCCAAAATCAGACGAGCCCGTTCGCCGCCGGACAAACGGTCGATCCGGGTATTGATGCGTTCCTCGGTAAATAGAAAGCGGTTCAGGTAAGACCAGACGCTGATTTTACGGTCTCCGACTTGTGTGGTCTGGTTGCCTTCGCCAATTTCTTCAAAAACGGTATTATCCGAATTAAGAGTAATGCGATTTTGGTCGATATAATTGAATTCGATGTTAGACGCGGTTTCAATTTTTCCTTCCGTTGGCTCCAATTCACCGACAATCAATTTTAAAAGGCTGGTCTTGCCACAGCCGTTAGGTCCGACTATTCCGGTTCGGCTACCTGGAATGAACTCGTGGCTGAATCCTGAAAAAAGAGTTTTGCTACCGAATGAAATGCTGACCTCTTTCAGCTCCACAGTTT
Source organism: Lentisphaerota bacterium (assembly GCA_012519765.1). Lineage (GTDB taxonomy): Bacteria > Verrucomicrobiota > Lentisphaeria > Victivallales > Victivallaceae > UBA7640. The sequence continues at coordinate 7,971 of JAAYPP010000007.1, read as the reverse complement.
TGTTGCCTAGTCGCGTGGCTGGCGGGATCAGTAAATCAATGTTTTGGGCGCGCGCAGGGGCATTTTCTGCGGTGGTTGCTTCAAAGCGTTTTACGCGTCCCAGATTGCGCTTCAGCCGTGCTTTCGGAGAACGTCTTATCCATTCTACTTCTGATCGCAAAAATGCGATACGGCGTGATTCTTGTTCATCTTCGGCGTGTTCTCGCTCGGACTTGGCTTCAATAAAATCGGTGTAACTGCCATCGTATGAGTAGAATTGACCATTATCCAATTCAACGATACGAGTGGCAATGCGGTCAAGAAAGTAACGATCATGAGTTACGAACATACAGGTTCCGCGGTATGCGGCCAAAAAGTTTTCTATCCAGATAACGGTATCCGTGTCAAGGTGGTTGGTCGGTTCATCCAGTAGCAGCAAATCGGGTTCGCCGACAACAGCAGCCGCCAGTGCGGTGCGGCGTTTTTCTCCGCCGGAGAGTTTTGCGCATTTCAGATCGCGCGTTGGAACATCAAGTCGTTCCATGACGCTGCTGATTTTGTATTCCAAATCCCAAGCATTATGTAAGTTTATCTGTGCTTCAGCCAGTTCGTGTTCGCGTGAGCCATGAGGGGATTTTTCATATTGGCGGAGCAAATCTTCAAACCAATTCATTCCCGCGCGGACGTTTTCATAAACAGTTTTATCTTCGTCAATGGAAAATTCCTGGGGCAAGTATGAAACCCGCAAATCACGGGCGAAAGCGAGCATTCCCTGCGTTACTTTTTCTCTTCCTGTCAAAATTTTCATGAAAGTGGATTTGCCGCAACCGTTGCGCCCCACCAACGCGATACGCTCTCCTTCGAAAATTGATAGTGCGGCGTTATCAAGTAGCACCTGTTTGCCGATATGATATGAAAGGTCTTTACCTGAAAAAATTGTTTTTGCAGTCTCTTGAGCCATAATTGTTACCAGGGAATAAATAAGATGTGCCCGGAACTTTTGCCGGCACGGGTTTCATAATTGAAAACGCGCCAGAGAAAAGAGAATTGGCGCTGATTTTCTTTGCGGTTGGATGTATATTCGACCAACAGCCATAACAGATCCCAGTTTAATCCGTCTTCACTTTGGTTGTATCGGAAAAAAGGTAAAAAATGGCCGTATTCAACCAGGTATTCGCGGCTGTGCTTTTCCAAAATAACGTTGCGCAATTCAGTAAATTCGGCACGTGTTTCCGGGAAACGTTCGGCGATGCCGAATTTGTTCATAGTCGCGGTAATTTTACGTTTAAGTTGTTCTTCCAACTCTTGCTGCAACTCATAAACTTCGTCTTGTCTGGCATCGTCTTTGGCATACTTTCTGACTTCGGAGAAATACAGTGACCATGCCAATTCTTCGGCCTCATCAGAATCCCATGCAATATAATTTTCGTGTCCCCAGCCGATTAGTCCCAGAAGAATGTTATCAGTCTCGTTTAATGGAGCGTGCGAACCTGCCCAATGTGAATCGTAACTGAAAATGTCGTTATATCGGGAGGTGCGCATAAAGCAGAGCGGTCCCAGTACATTGAAATTATTTTTTATTCCGTTGGCGTACTTTTGATTTTCAGACCAGTTGACCAATGCCGGCCATTCTGAATTGTGAGAGTATAGCGGAATCAGGTGAAAACGGTTTTGCTCCGGACTTTTTTCATAGACGGTCAACGGCCACAGCCAGGAATGAAGCTGGCTGTTTCCGCGATCAAGATAAAAATAACAGCCGATAAGAAGATTAAACATAGTGAGTTTTTCGTCATGTTCGGAATAACCGAAAAGCGGAGTCAGCAGGGTATTTTCTCCGTCGATGGTCTGATGCATATATAATGGAAATACCCATTGCCGAATTCCGTATTCATGGTGAAAAAATGGAAAAAAACCGTAATCATCAGCTTCACCGGTGTCGCGTCTGCTCCAATATATATTCAAAATAGAATTCATGTTCGGCGAAAAATGAAACAGCGGAAAGCAGCCCGCATAAGAGCTCGTATTGTTCCAGTAAACATTGAAAAACCAACCGTCGCCTGCTGTCGGATTCCATGCCGCCAGCGGAAATAACAGCGAATATTCCTGATATTCTTTGTTGATGAAAGGGCGCAACGCATAACCGTTTTCATCATAATCAAATAACGGCCAGAGCATACTTACAGCGTTTTCGGCATGACAGTATAACGGCCATAGATTGAACTGACACGAAATAGAATAATTCTGTTTTTCACTTGTCGTTGGTTGGTCTGAATCTGAATGAAAGGGTGTAAAGCGCAGCATTCGTCTGCTGGAAGCACAAGAGCATAAAAACAGCATCAGCACGATTGCCGCACCACAAAAGGCGACAGTTGTTAATTTGGGTTTATGAGGCTGATGATTCATATTTTGCATCTCTTTAAAATTCGCGCGCGCATTATGCGCGCGCGAATTTCAGACGGTTATATTTTATTTGCGGGTTGCTTCGCGGATTGCCCGCTTGGTGTCCATCACGGATTGTTTCTGACGCAGAGTGTCGCGTTTGTCTGCGAAAGTTTTTCCTTTGCACAGCCCGAGCGAAACTTTGATCAGACCGTGTTTCAGATAAAAACCAAGCGGAACGACAGTGCAGCCCTTTTGGGAAATCTGCTGTGAAAGTTTTAAAATTTCCTTTTTGTGAAGGAGCAGTTGTTTGGCACGTTTGGTGTCGTGATTGAAAACCCCGCCTTGCTCATATGATGCGATATGAACATTAAGCAACCATGCCTGATTTTTTTCGATTTTGACGTAGGCATCAGCCATGGCGATACCGCGCGCACGGCAACTTTTGACCTCGGTTCCGGTAAGTTTTATGCCGGCCTCGAACTTTTCAAGAATAGTATAATCATGTCCGGCCTTACGGTTGGTTGCCAGAACATTATCGCCGTTATGTTCGCGTTTTGCCATTGTAGTTACTCATCACGCAAAAATTGTGCCGCTGCGTTCCTGAATTCACGCTGTTTCGGATTGTTCTGTGCTGAAAGATTTTCCGCAAATTTTTCCAGTAAAGTACGTTGCGCGGAAGTCAGTGAAACCGGGACTTCGGTGATGATTTTCACATACATGTCGCCACGTCCGCCGCCGCGAATGGACGGCATTCCTTTGCCTTGGAGCCGTAGCACGGTGTTATTCTGAGTGCCCGCTTTCAAGCGCAACGTGGCTTTGCCGGTTACGGTAGGCACATCAACGGTGCCGCCCAGCGCGGCGGTGGCAAACGGTATTGGGACATCACATGAGATGTCATTGCCCTGGCGTTTGAATAAGTTGTGTTCACGAACATGCAAAACGACATAAAGATCTCCGGACGAGCCGCCGCGTACACCGCCTTCACCTTCGCCGGACACCCGCAGGCGTGAATTGGTATCTACGCCCGGCGGGATATGGACTTTAAGTGTTTTTTCTATTTTTACCTGTCCGTTGCCATAGCATTTTTTACACGGTTTCTGAATAATTTGACCGGTACCGTGACAGCGCGGGCATTCTTGTGCGACGCTGAAAAAACCTTGCTGCATCACGACTTGACCGCGCCCTTGGCATTGTGTACAGGTGGTTTTTGATGATCCCGGTTCCGCGCCAGAACCTTTGCAGGTGTCGCAGGTATTCATTTTGGCAATTCTGATTTCTTTGTCTACCCCGAAAACAGCATCAATAAAATCTATTTCCAGATCATAGCGTAAATCATTGCCGTCACGCGCTCCACTTGGACTGCGTCTCCGACTGCTGCCGCCGCCGAAAAATTCTTCAAAAATTGAACCGCCGCGACCGCCGCCGCCGCCGAAAACCTGGCTGAAAATGTCTTCGGCACTGAATCCGCCGCCGCCGAAACCGCCGCCGGCTGCACCGTTGAAGGCGTCCGGACCGAACTGATCGTAACGGGCGCGTTTTTCAGGGTTGCTCAAAACTTCATAAGCCTGCGCCAGTTCTTTAAATTTATCTTCGGCTTCTTTATTGCCCGGATTGCGGTCTGGGTGATACTGGATTGCCAGTTTTCGGTATGCTTTTTTCAGCTCTTCCGCGGATGCAGTTTTGCTGACTCCGAGAATTTCATAATAGTCTTTGGCCATGGTCAATTATTCTCCGTCTTTTTTCGGTTCGTTACCGCTACTGACTACCACTTTGGCCGGACGGAGCAGACGTTCACCGAGTTGATAGCCACAACTCCATTGGCGGATAACCTTGCCTTCCGGTTCTTCTGATGCTTCATGCGCTACGGCTTCATGGATTGCCGGATTAAAGTTTTCGCCGACTGCCTGGATCATGGTTATGCCTAATTCATCCAGAGCTTTTTGATATTCATTGGTAATCATATCCATACCGGTGCGAATGGCGCTGACATTATCTGATTCCGCTGCGGCCTTAGTTGCCATCTGAAGATAATCAAAAACCTTGGTAAAAGGTGTTACAGTTTCATACAGTCCTTGAAACCGTGCTGCATTAAGCTCTTTGGCGGTGCGCTTGCGATAATTCTGAAAGTCGGCCATGAGCAATAAGTAACGGTTTTTTTCAGCTTCTAGCTGTTTTTCCAGTTCTTCAATTTTTGTAAATTCAGACGTTTCTGCCGGAACTTCATTGGCGGTTTCTTCGTTTTCTGGCGGCATATCTGGTATGGCAGTATCTTCTACAGTATCTTCGACGGCAACGGCAGATTCTGTCGCGTTGGCTGCGGCTTTTTCAGCCGCATCGAGAGTTGCTTTTTGATGTCGCTCTTTTTCGTGATTGTGTGATTGCACGTTTCTATTCATTATGTTGATCTCCGAATTTTGATTAATTTTCATTATGAAGGACATATAAACTAGCATTAAATAGGGTAAAATCCAATTAATTCGAGCCAAATGTTCAATCGCTTGCGAACTGGTTGATAAATCAAAAAAATAAGATAGATTAATCAGTCTTTTCAAAATTAAAATTTAACAAAAAGGGTGACTTGAATAATGAATAAAAGCTGGAAATTGATTGGTGCGATTTCGATTTATATTGCTGCCGGCACTCTGGTGACGATGCTGATGCTTTATTTTTATCACAGTAATGACTTTTTCCGTTCATTATTTGAAGGTGCGGTCGAGGTTGCTGCCCCGGAAGGCGCGGCTCCTAATGGAATCAGTATGATGCAGAATGCCGAATTTACTGCCCAAATGTCATTTTTTATTCTGATATTTGTGATGCTGTTACAGATTTTTGCCTTTATCAGTGCCTCATGGGTATTTTTCAATCTCCGGCAAAGTGCCGATTCTATTCACATCAAACTCAAGAAAATGGAAAATGCGGATCTTTTCCTTGATCTTCCGTTGTATTTCGGCCTTTTTGGAACAGTTTCATCATTTATTATCATGACTTTTAATCCGCAAATCAGCCGCCTGATCGCTTATTCTTCAACTTTAGTTGGGATTATTTTCAGCGTGGTATTGCGTATTACCCTGCAGTATCCGATTAAACAACGGTTGATCGGTCAATCACAGGATAACGGGAGTAAATAAGCGTGAACAGGTCAATCCTGATTGTAATCTGCGATTTTCTGGTGCTTTCTGCGATGTCATTGGCGATTGGTACCGGCAGACCGTCCGATCACAATATGAATATTCGTAAAATTACTAAAATCGAACAGATTGATATTGTGCGTAAAGAGTTGGAGAAACGCAGCGCACTCCTTGATGAAAAAAAAGTGATTGAGGCACAATTGGCGGCGATACTCCGGCAATTGAATATGGCCAGACGTCAGGCGACTGCGAGTAAACTTACTGCTGAAGAAAACGCCAAGATGCTGGCCCAGCTTCAAAACGTTCTTCAGATCAGAGAAAAAGACCTCAGTACCAAGAGTGCTGATCTTGCCAAGAGTAGCGAGCAGGTCGGCAAACTCACAAATGAGCTTACCCGGGCGCAGACCCAATTGTCCCAAACATCACAGGAAGTGGTAAAGTTGACCGGTGAACTGAAAAGTACTAATGTCAGGGTTCGTGAAATGGAGCTAGTCTTGTCTTATACCCGTGGACAACTTAGTAATACGGAAAAGGAATTGGCCGAGGCTAAAGGAAAAATTGAAAAGATGAGCAAATCGCTGTTTGCCCGGGAAATTGAGGCGCGCGAGTCGCAACAACAGTTGGAGAACATGAAAAAACTGTTGAATTCAGCGGTTACTGATTTATCTTCGACCAAAAATGAATTGAAAAGTGTCAAAGGTGAATTGGTCGCTTCTTCCAGCGATTTGAAATCTGCACAAAAATACCTGACTGAGACCGAAACCAAATTGAAAGTAAGTGAAGCTACTCTGGAAAATGTCAAAACCCAGTTGGCTAATACTGCACAGTCGCGAGATGAATCATTAGCTAGTTATGCTTCCGCTGTGGTTGAACTTATGATCGCGATCGAAAATGAACGATTCATCAGTAATGCCGAATTTAAAAACAAACTTTATTTGCCTGCGATTACGTTCAGAGAAAAAAATTATCTGCCGATCGATTTCCGTTCCGCTACCGGTTTCGGATCGATGCATTCCGGATTCAGCAAGGTATTGAAACTTGATTACTTCATGAATCGACCGGAATCTTCGGAACAATGGCGCCCCGATGCGTTCTATTCACTCAACGCCGATAATCGGATGTGTTTACTGGAAAATTCTAATCAGTCAGCACAACCCCTAAAGGTTATCACATATGAAAAATTGAAAGAACGCGGGCTTAAGGATCTTTATCTTTTTAAGTCAAACAATCTGGGAAAATCAGTCACCATTCTGGATGGACGCTGTTCAGTTACTATCGGCGGTGCCAATAAGTATCTTTATGTTCGTAACCCTCGCGGTAATACTGAGCTGGCTGCGGAAATAGGCGATTTTATAATCAGCAAGCAGGGCGAGTTTGTCGGTATGGTACTGGCTGAACGCAATTACGACCTGGGAACCCGTCGCGAAGCTCAATGCTGGCTATTTACTGAAAACTCCGATATTAATGACGTCACTCCTGTGCCGCTGGGCAAGGAGTCTGACGACAATTATTTCACTGGTTTTATCAACGCTTCGAAAGCTGTTATCCAAAAAGTTAACGAGCTGGATGCAGAGTACAGTTCAGGTAATCAATAATCGGCCCGGTTTTTATGGATAATGAAAAACAAATAGAATCGCCTTGCGATGGAGACTTGGCAACCATGGCGATGGGTGAGTTCAATGCGAATGACGACGACTCCATTACTCATGACCAATTGAAATCTATTGTTGCCGAAAACGAAGTCAAAAATCTTTCAGATTTCAAAGATGTTAAAACCATTGGCTGGGGCGGTATTGGGGCAGTAATGGCTGGTTTTGATCCCGCTTTGAAGCGAGAAGTGGCAATTAAAGTTTTGAGACCGGCTAATCGTTATAAAAAAAATCACATCGAACGTTTTATCCGCGAGGTACGGGCTACCGCTCAAATTGACCATCCGAATGTGATTCCAGTTCACACTTTCGGCGTATTTGACGATGCCGGCATCTTCTTTACCATGAAAAAGGTGGACGGCAAAGATTTGCGATCGATTATCAGCGAACTTGCTGCTGGAAATCCGCAATATCTTGAAGACTATCCGCTGAATCGGCTGATGGAAATTCTCATTGCAACTTGTCAGGCTGTTGCCTATGCTCATTATCGCGGTGTAATTCATCGAGACTTGAAGCCGGCCAATATCATGGTCGGATACTTCGGAGAAGTTCAGGTTATGGATTGGGGTATGGTTAAGTATCTCGATGAATCGCAAAATCAAGACCACAATGACGATATAAAACACGATACTATTGGGTCTGATCGCTCGAAAGAATCAGAAGATTCTCAATCTGGCGAGGAGGTGGTGGTCAGCGGAACTCCGGCATTCATGTCGCCGGAGCAGGCTGCCGGGCGGTTGAGTGAAGTCGATGCCAGAACCGATATTTACAGCCTAGGTTGTATCATGTACGGAATGCTGACCCTCGAAGATTCTCCTTTTGTGCGAAGTAAT
>JAAYPP010000059.1 GCA_012519765.1 Lentisphaerota bacterium | reverse complement strand
TTTTTATTATCGGCATTTGCACGATTTGCTTATGCCTTGAGCATATTTCGCTCTTCTTAATAATCAATTTACAGAGAGAAAGTTAGATCCATGTAAGGATAAAAATAATATTCGGTTAATTTTCGGTTAAGACTTCAGAATAACGCGAAAATCCCTGATGATGTGTGGGTGGTGCATGACCAACCAATAGCAATGGTAGCCGGCAATACGTAAGTTGCGCTTTAAACTTCACGCGCGCATAATGCGCGCGCAAAGTTTAAAAATGATTTTACAGCATATTGCGAAGGTTACAGAAGTTTCAATAAAAATCGCCAATCCAGAGAGCGGATTGCCCGCAAACAGTGGTATACCGCGATAACATAAAAAACATCCGGGGAATCGGATTTTGTAGCTTTTCTTGAAAATACTGCTACCTTACACGATGTAAATTAAATCATATACACAAACTACCTAATAACTTGCTGGATTGAAAAACAGCTGAACGCAACCACAAAGGAGAGAAAATGAGTAACATCTCTTCCAATTTCACCTACGTGACACTGTGGATAGCTTTCCAGCGTCTGCATCACATGTATGACGGCGTACAACAAGACCCGCAATTTAAGGATGATGCATTGGCATTGAGATTGAGCGCGCTAAACATGGGTTTTTTCGCATTTGAAGCCTTCCTAAACCACATCATCCAGACTCTTGCACCTGAGATCTGGAATAATGAACGGAATTATTTTGCTGGGCGTAAACCTATTGACGGCGTACGGTATCATGGACCAATCGGGAAACTGAAATACGTTCACCTTTTGGGCAAGCAAATATACGATGAAAACACAGTATACGTGCAAACGGTTTTGAAGGTCAAGAATCTTCGCGACATGATGGTTCATGGTCGTTCTTATCACGAAGTCCCTGATGATATTGGCCTAGACAACTTTTCAAGCGTTCATCCTTCCGTTTCAAAAATATTTAAAATTGGAACACATGAATTGCTGGTCGCGTCCGTTAATCATTTCAATAGTTTGCGTTGCAGACTATTCGACGCAGTCAAACAACACCATGTGAACTCCGATTTGGGGCCGCCCCCTGCCTTATGTATTTCGCAAATCCAGGTGATCACAGTAATACCATAAAGAACGAAGGTTGAACAAAAATATGCAACGAGCGGGTGGGGGCTAATGGGAAGATAGATATCATAGAACCGCGCATTAAAGGATTACAGCAACTGGTCAGGGATCATGTATTCATGCCATCAATAACTTTCTTGTAGTCGCCTGCTTTCTTGAAAAAGTAAAATTGACACCACCATTATCTCGACAATAAGTGATCTGTCGATTAAAAATCTACATTAGATTGTAGTACCAATATTTTTCTTTTTTTTCATGCCTAGGCAATATATGATATCCGGCTAACTGCTAGGATTCGTTACGGTTCAAAACCCTATTTCAAATTAATTAATCTGTTGCAAAACTTCGCATGAGCCGTGAAACCACGGGAAGGTTTGCAGTTAGCTTTAATAAAATGTCCATAAGTTGCGCTTTAAACTTTGCGCGCGCATAATGCGCGCGCGAAGTTTAAAATCAAATATTCAGAATTTTTCTGCTGAATCCAATATTTGAAGGATTGGATTTACTAATATTTTTGATGTTCAGGTGTTATAGTGATAATCCATTAAAAACTGAAGGTGCAAAATGAGAATTCTACTGATCGCAGTGCTGGGTCTGACGGGAATCCTGTCATCGGCAAACGAATATCCTCAAACTCTAACCGCGGGAAAGGTTGCATTAACCGGAAAAGTTTCGGGAGCAGGCGCGGAATTCAAGTTGAATATCACATTGCGAACCGAGAAGGCGGAAATAGTTCCGTTGATGGGTGGAGACTTTTCGGGGCTTCCTGGAGAAAAAATCAGTAGCAGTTCAGTTTCATTCTGGAGGCTATCACCACGCGGCAAGCTGTTTATAAAAGACGGCTGGCTGATGCTGGAGTGTTCAGGCGCAGGAATTTATAGCATTGAATATCCCTTTGCATCCAAGGTTACTCAAACCGGAGTTCGCCGCAGTTGCAACCTGCAAATAATCACCCCGTTAATCGGGACTGCCGCGATTGAAATGGGTGATAACAGTATCAATCCAGAGTTGACCGGATCAATAACGACCGGGAGCAGTGAAAAACTTTTTGAGGCGGCATTTTCGAAGGGTGAAATCAGTTTCAGTTGGGAGCAGGCATTAAGTACAGAACAGCAGAAAGAGATGTTGAGCTACGACATATATTCTGCGGTTTCAGTCCAGGCGGGTTCGGTAAAAATTCTTACCAACCTGCTGGCCAAGGTGCATCAAGGAAAAATTCAGGAATTAAAAATTGCGGTGCCGGACAATATGAACATTCTTTCTGTATCGAGTCCGAAACCGATAAGCTGGGAGCTGGCTGAAAACGGAAAGATTCTTGAGGTAAAACTATCAAAAGAGAGTGAAGATACAGTCGAACTTAATATCAACGCTGAAAAAAGTTTGGCACAAATTCCCTGCGAATTTGAATTGAGTTCATTGCTGCCGACTGATGCCATACGTATCAACGGGCGACTGGCAGTCGGTTCCGGTCCGGGCTTAAAAACCAACATCACCGCATCAACCGGGGTAATCCAGACCGGCGCGGTAGCGTTGCCGTTGCCGAAAGCATCCATGCCCGCAAATCCAATTTTCTACACCTTCACCGATGATTACCAAATGACTATTGAAGCTTCGAATGTCACTCCTACTTACAATGCCGAAACGACCTGTGTTTATGATGTACGTGACAATACTCTGCAAGTGAGGATGGACTGCGTGCTTGAAATCCGCGATGCGCCGCTGAAGGAAATTGAAGTGAATTTCCCAGATAATCTCACTTTCAGCAGAGTGGTCAGCAATTACATAAAAAATCAGGATTATGATCTTCGCACAGTTGACGGTCAGCCGCGTGTGCGGCTTCAATTCAGCACCGAAGCGTCAGGAACAGTGTCGTTTTCGCTTTATTTTGAGCGGGAATTGAAAAAAGAAAAAAGTTTCACCGCATCGCCGTTTCAGATTATCGGAAGCCGTTCACTACGCGGCAGTCTGATTCTGGCTGCGGAACGCGGTTTATTGCTGAACGCCGGTGATACCCAATCCCTGATTCCGGTACATCCTGGAACCCTGCCGGAACGTCACGCCGGATTACAGGCGGCATTTTTATTCAAATCCGCCAACGCGACAACCGTTGTGACCATTACGGAGGTGGAACGTCACATCACCGGAGAATGTTTCCACCTGCTTTCGGTAGGCGAAGGAACCGCCTATGGCAGTACATTGTTTTCGTTGCATATCGCGGGGGCTCCGGCCGGAAAGTTACGTTTTCTGGCACATGATAGTCTGAAAAATCTGGATTTTCGCGGACGTAATTTGTCTGCCCGGCGGCAGATTGAAAAAACGATCGATGGTTTCACGGTATGGGAGATCGAATTCAGCAAGCGTCAACTTGGCGATATCACGGTTCTGGCAGTCTATGAAATCGCGGTTCGCAATGGGGAGAAAGTACGTATCGGAGCGGTAACCAGCGACGACGCGCCGAGTTCAGTCGGCTGGATCGCACTGACCGGACCACCCGGGATCAAAGTTAAAACGCTGGAGGCGGCGTCCGGAACAGCTTTGATCGACACGGCAGAACTGCCGGCGGAATATTATAACATGCTGACCAACCAGCTATTTGCGGTTTATCGGGGCAGCGGAAAAACGCAATGGCAGGATGTGGAGATAAGCAGTTTCGACAAAGATTTACTGCCGTCGTCAGTAATCGACTGGAGTGAAATCAGTACCCGTATTGATAACAATGGAGCTTCGATAACGGATATCAGTTATCGGGTGAAAAACTCGACTGCACAGTTTCTGAATCTGAAATTGCCGCCAGACAGCGAACTCTGGAATGTTCGGGTTGACGGCAAAAGAATGCGTCTTTCCCTGGATAATGATCAACTGATGATACCACTGCCGCGCCATCAGAACATCAATTCGCCGATTGATATCGCGGTAAGTTATGCGATTCAGCTCCCTCCACTCGGCAATGGCTGGGATATTGAACTGCAATCACCGGCAGTGCAAGGGAAAGTGATGTTTTCAAAATGGCACGTTAGTGTCCCGGAAAACTGTGCGATAATAGAATCCGAACCGCATTTCAGCGACCGAAAAGACATTTTTCGCGGCGGTGCGGCAGGACTGGCGAAACGTTTGATAAACGGCGTAATAGCATTGTGGCCAATAATGCTGACCGCACTCGCGGTAACGGTTACCGGCTGCCTGGCGATTACGGGAATTGCCCGCAAGCGCGTAGTAACGGCAATATTCTGGAGTCTGGTAACTTTGGTATTCTTTTCCGGATTATTTCTATCGCGAGACCATATCAAAAAATATTTCCGTTCCCGCAGTTTCGCCACTAATCAGGTTACGTTCACCGATTTGGCGCGATTCAATGAAAGCCCACAGCGTATTCAACTGAAAATCGACAATATGGACGCCATGCATTTCAACTGGCTTGCCGGAACGACCATTACCGGCGGAATAGCACTGCTTATTACCGCATTTATTACCAGGAAGCGCAACCCCGAAATCATCAAAATATTGTTAATCGGAATCGGAGCGGCGTTGTGTCTGAGCGGTTTTGCCCAGTGGTATCGGTTGGGAATTATCTTAAGTACGGCAATAGTTTTGCTGCTGCCGTTGCTCATCCCGCTCGGGGTTTGGTTGCGGCTATGGCGCAAGCTGTCATCGGCAAAAGTGGTGCTGTTGCTGATATTCTTTACAGTTTTCTCCGTCAAGGCTTCAGAGCTGCCGATAATCACTTCATACAAGATGAATTGTGAACTGAACGAAAAAAGCGTGGTTGTCATTTCAGAATATAATTTTGACGTCAAAAAAGCCGGAACGGCGTTCATTGCCGACACCGAAACTGCATTTCAAAAAATCAAAACTTCCGACAACTGCCGAATAAATAAAAATGACCATGGCTGGGAAATCTTTTTTAGCGAACCAGGCAAATATCATGTAAAAACTGAATCAGTAATAGCGCTGACGTTGGGTGATCGTAAAAAAACATTCAATATCTATGCGCCCCCCGCAGTGAACGGAATTATTGAACTGCAAACATCAAGCGGTACAGAATTGCGCGCACGTGACGCGGTAACAATTATTGCCGATGAAAACGGATGTTCAAAGGTATATCCGAAAGCATCCGGGCAGAACATCAATTTTGAAGTCATAGCGGCGCAAATTACCGATACCGTCGGCGGATTTTCTGCGGCCACGACATTGGAATTGAATCCGGGGCGCGGCGCCATAGAACTCACCGGAACCATTGCATTGATTATTCCACAAGGCGCAACCAAAGTTTTCAATATCAATGTTCCTGAAAACATGCAGATTGCCGACATCGAAGCAACCGGATTGGAAACGTGGTATTTTGACCGGGTCGGAAATCTTCTTTCGATATATTTCCAGGAACCCCAAACCGGTTCAAAATCAATCGCCATCAAAGCCCAGATTCCGTTGAAATCACTGCCGCAGACGGTGGTAGTCAAAAATTTTATAGTTGACGGAGCATCACAGCAACACGGAACATTAGGCATATTCGGCAACTCTGAAATCCGTACCGCAGAAACCCCGATTATCGGTTTTACCGCGATCAACAACAGTTATTTCAAGTCTACCTTGACTCGTGCTGAAGAGCCATTACGCGCTTATCGTTATTCTGGCATCGGCGCTGAGCTGAAAATGGAAATTGATGAGGTAAAACCGGAAATCAGAGTCGATGAGAATGTTCAGGTCAGCTTCGATGATGAACGGGTAGTATTATCCAGTCAGCTCAAGCTTGATATAATCAAGGGCGGAATTTTTGTGACAGAATTACAAATTCCGGAAGGAATGGAAATCAATACCATCACCGGCAATGATATCCAACACTGGAATGAAATCCGCAAAGACCGTCAACGTCGGGCTGTCATCAATTTTAAGCGCCGAATTTCCGACTCGACCACTATCAAATGCGAATTGTTTAAAATCGCCTCGTCATACAAAGAAGAAAAGGTGCCATCGCTGACCTTGAAAGATGTGGACAAACATCGCGGAACATTAACCGTTTCGGCAGTCAAAGGAATTACTATGCGCGTGTTATTGCGCAACGGCATTGCCGCGGCTCAAGATATTGCGGACATCCCGCGCGGCGGCAGCAGGCTACAGTTCCGAATTCAGCAGCCGGACTGGACATTGCGGCTGGGTTTCGAGCAGACGCAACCATGGATACAAGCGCAGACGCTGCAGACCGTGAAAATGCGTCCAAACAGCATAACCGGCGAAACCACCATTATTTACGCAATTGAAAACAATGGTTTGCGTCAGCTTAATCTGGAACTTCCGGATGAATTTATCGAACCTGAATTTGATGGACGTTTCATAACTTCGATCAACAAGCTGGATCATAACCGCTGGCGAATTGAACTTGACCGTAAAATTGAACATCAATACCGCCTAAAAATCAACAGTCGGATGAAGACCCGTAAAGACGGCACCACCATGCTCAAACCGGTCAAGATTATTGATTCCGGAGTCCAAAACGGTTACGTTGCGGTATTCCCTGAAGATTCGCTGGCATTGAAACCGCCGGCAATCAACGGTGAAATATCTGACCAAAATCCGCGTTCAATTCCCGATAAATTCGGTGACCGCAATTTATCGGAAGCAGTAGCCGCATTTCGAACCTTAGGCGACAAATGGTCAATTTCGCTTTCGGTTCAGGAAAATAAACCGGCACAACTGCTTAAAGCCTCGCTCAACGCGCTGAACCTCTCTACGCTTGTGACCTTTAAAGGCGAAATGATTACCGAAGTAACTGCCAGGGTTAAAAATTCCGGTGAGACTTTTTTGAAATTCCAACTCCCGGAAGGAGCCGCCATGCTGGGGGCACGGGTTGATTCGATTCCGGCTGAAACCGTCAGAGCTGAAGCCGACTTCATGATTCCGCTACCGAGAATTACCGGGACAATATCTGATCAGACGGTCTGTTTCAGCTATATTCTGAGCGGAAATCCGATTGCAGGTTCGTCCGAACATACATTCGTCGGACCGGCATTCCATTTGCCGATTAAAAATATTTCCTGGAAGCTCTATCTGCCTGACAACTTCAGTTACAGTAGTTTCGAAGGAAATCTCGATTTTCGCGGCGGCTTGATCCGCGACTTCGGGCTATCCACGCTGAAAGATTATGATTCTCTGGTTTCCACCCGTATCGCCCAGAAAAGCGGCAAGATAAAAGAATATATGGCTTCAGGGAAAAGCTACAGCACAAAAGGCTTTAATCATGAGGCCAGACAGATGATGCAGAATGCCATTGACATCTCGGAAGATCAGGCATTGCGCAGTGATCTCCAGGGACAACTCCTCGGTTATAACCGGGAATGGAATTTTGAAAATATTGCCAAACGCCGCAATAAACTTGCGCGCAGCAGAAACCGCCAATCCGCCCCGGTCGCGGAAAGCAATTTCGCAGAACAGATCCGCCAACAACAAGGCGATGAAGAAATTACGGTATTGCGACAGATTGCCGACCGTATTTTTATCCAGCAGCAGGCGGCTTATTCGACGCCTCAACTATTTGACATTGAAATACCCTGGAGCGGCAAGCAACTGACATTTGAACGCGCTATTGACACCGGTAGCGGCAATCCGTTATCAATAAAACTCATTTCCGCCCAAAAGTACCGTTACGATTTAACGCAGTGGGTTGGTCTGCCCATTATGATCTTGCTATGTATCATGGTTTCCGCGTTATATACCAAACCGTCGGGGTCGTAATGTCGATATCTCAAGGATTACAGAATACAGCGAACGACACAATATCAACAGCATCAGTAATCCCAGGACAAAGGCATTACCCAAACCATATAGGATAAGAAAAACCGTTAAAAAAATTGCCGCGCGACGTTGCTTTTTTTTGAGCATCCACCAAATCAAAAGCGCACCAGCCAGCGGCAAAAAAAGCATAAAAAATATTTGCAACTGCGGACTTTTTAACGACAGCGGCGTCAAATATGCTTCCCAGATCATAAATGGCGTGCTGAATATTACTGAAACCGACAGGAATCCGCCCAGCAAAAGTCTTTCGCGGCGCGCCAGCTCCCGCCACACATCACAACAGGCAAAAGCCGCCAACAAAGGGAGATAGCTGCTGATCACAAAACGAACCGCATCACAGAATGTATGACTGTATCCCGCAAAGAAAATCAGTACCGGAATAGCCCAGAGCACCAGCAAATTACGCTGAAAACGATTTTTCATGATCAGCATTCCGCTGATTGCCCCGACCCAGACCACAAAATTGCTGTTGGCCAGAAAACGCAAATGAACCCACTGTAACAAAGTATGAAACGTGAATCCGGCATCAGGACGTTCAAGTTGCTGAAGACCTGCGCCATGCAGAACATATGAAAAAGTCAGAGGTGAACCGAATTGATGCCAATTGATTAAAAATTGCGGCAAAAACACCAGAAAAAACACACCCGCGCCAACCACTACCGATAACACCAAATACCGCAAATCACTCAATCTTTGCCGGTTACAATTAAAAAGCATATAGCCGGCGGCTGGCAAAAATAATACATTGTTCAAGCGAGTCATACAGCATAACGCCAGCAAAGCAGATGCGATTGCAGTACTAAACAGTTTGGGCGGCAAAGTCATAATCAGCAACAATGTTCCAACCAGCATAAAATTGGATGGGGTATCACTCATCGCATTAAACCCGCTACCAATCAGAGAATTATAATAACCGAAGGCGGAACTTGGCGGAAAGGTCACGATCGCACTGGTGAAAATTTTCTGTTCCCATGATGGCTCCCAAGCCATAAAAAACGGCATCAGCGTCAGCAAAAGGACTGCGGCAAAAGCGTAACGAGCGCCAAATCCGATTTTTCGCAAAAGTTGAAATCCCATCACTAAAGTTAAAGGTGCCAGGACAAAACCGGAAAAATAAGCGAACTGGACAGACAGGTCATAAAACTCCTCAGCTCCGGTCAGTATAATTGCCGGAATAAAAAACAGGACTCCATGCCCGATCGGATATGACCATGGGCCGTCAATTTTCCCGGACAGTAGATCTTTGGCAACTAGAAAATAACCCGGGTCGTCAGATGCAGAACAAACTATATCGTTTCCGCAGATAAGCAGTGCGAGCAACATTACATGCCGTAGCAAAATTAAAATCACAACCCAATACCATGCTTCCCGAGCAGAACAGCTCTTTGCCGCACGAAGTTCATACAAATTGCGTATCTGCAGAAACAGAAAAATTACCAGACCGGTCAGAGCAACAACCAGCCAACATGTTCGCCACCATGGCTGATATCCGACGCTGAACATTTTCATTTTTCCGTTTTCGTCTTTCAAGCGGATATCAGGAGCAACATACGCGTTACGCCCGTCCTCAAGCCTGACCGGATAAAAAAGGGTATATTTGGCCAGCGGATGCCGCGCAATAAATACCCGTTTATAATTGCCGGTCAGCGGTAACTCGGTTGAGTTCTGAAATACTGCAATAACCTTGGCATTTGCGGTCGCAGAATCATAAATGGGTGTAAACGGTTCAACTTTTATGTTTTTTCCCAAAACGGTGAAGGAAGCGGCCAACGCAATTATGAATATTAAAAACTTCACCGTAATACCTTTTAACGGCATAATTTGGATTGCTCCAAGGTTCATATTTCGATTATCCTCAATAATGCGGAATCGGAAAATCAGCCATAGTGTGTAAGCCAGCCGAGGTTCTGCGTAATGCCGCAGCTGCATTTAAAATAATGGCTGCTGATGCCACATCGCCATGGATTCCACCTTCAATACAACTGGTAAATGAAGGATTGCCCATAATCTGAATTTTGTCGCACGGCTTAGTTTCGCCGACTGCGGCGCGAAAATACAGTTCTATCTTCTCATCCTCATCATCACAGGCAATGGCGACTTGCTCAATTCCGGAAACCCTGCCATCAGAACCAATGACTGGCGAGACCCGGTTTCTGATTTCAGAAATCTGCCACTTAAAAGCATCTGCCAGCATGTGAATCGATTCGGTTAGACCGATATGGCCAAAACCTCCGGCTCGCATTTTATTATCAAAATCCACAACGGACATGCCAGCCCCGATTTTATGCTGAAACTGCAAACGCCGCGACGAAGCATCCTGTATCCGCGATATTTTTATC
>JAAYPP010000058.1 GCA_012519765.1 Lentisphaerota bacterium | reverse complement strand
GCCTCGGATTTTTCGTCCGTCACCTCCGGTAACTGTACCATAATGAATTTGCGATTGCCGCCATCTTCCGCATTCAACTGCATCACTGCATGCGCTGTCGTTGCCGAACCGGAGAAGAAGTCAAGAATAATGTCGCAGCGATTTGTTCCTAGATGAACTAATCTCTGCGCGAGAGAAACAGGTTTTGGATAATCAAATATTGAACCGGCAAGCAAATTTTTTAACTCCTTATTGGCGGCATCGCTATGTCCAACCTCTTGGTATGTTAAAATGGTTGTCTGTTTTAATCCATCTTGAACTTCACTCAAGAATCGCTTAATTGAGGGGATCGAATTACCGTCTTTGCCAAACCACAGCCGGTTATCTGCACGAAGCGTCTCATATGTTTCTTTTGCTACAATCCACCGTTTCCCAGCAGGAGGACTGACCACACGACCACTTGGCGTAACAATATCGAAAATAGACGACTTGGTTTCGCCAATAGCCGTAAAGTCTGCACTTTTCCAGTTTCCCCTTGGGTCATTATCGGGATTCTTATATCTTGCATTAGCTTCTTCTGTTCGCGGTAATAGGTTGGGATACCATAATAACTTATTTTTTGCATAAACAATTACATAATCATGAGCGTGTGAAAACCATTTACTGTCATTTTTTATACCGTAAAGTTTTTGCCAAACAAGGGTATCAACATAGTTTGCTTGTCCAAATATCTCATTGCAAGCTTTCTTTAAATTTTCGACTTCATGATCATCAATGCTTATAAAAATAACACCGTCATCCGTCAGCAAATCTTTGGCAACTTTAAGTCTGGGATAGATCATATTCAGCCAGTCGGTATGGAAGCGGCCATTGCTGTCGGTGTTTTGCACCATGCGGTTGCCTTGCTCGTCATAATCTCCACTCTTCACTCTCAATCGAAAAGTCATCTTCATAGACAAAATCATTGCCGGTATTGTACGGCGGATCGATGTAGATCATCTTGACCTTGCCGAGATAGGTTTCCTGGAGGAGCTTCAGTACATCGAGGTTGTCGCCTTCGATATAAAGATTCTCGGTGCTGTCGAAATTGACGGATTCTTCCCGGCATGGGCGCAAGGTGGCGGCAATGGGGCTGTTCGACAACAAAATGGACTTCTTCTTGTCCGGCCAGGTGAACTGATAGCGTTCTTCATTGCCTTCGACAATCGACTTGGCAAGTTCCTGCTTGAGCATGTCGAAATCAATCGCGTGTTCGACTTCGCCGTTTTCATTTTTCCGCTCGGTGATCACGTTGGGGAATAACTTTCCGATCATCTCAATATTTTTATCCACGCCGTCCCGGCTGTGCATCTTCAACTTGTCCATATTTCTACCCTCTCTGATTCAAACCACTGATCAACACGAATATACACTGATTTCCCAAGAAAATACATTTGCGGGATCAAAAGGTCAAGCTTCGAAACGGCGACGCGGTGTATTTTGCCGTATTGAGCATGAAAAACGTAATCAGGCTTGCATAAATGATAAAAAAAAGTATCGTAAATAGAGTCTTTAGATAAACTTGCAGAGCAAATGTCCAAACCGGGTGTTTAGTGAATTCTATCCATCAAAACACCCAAATAAGCATAATTTAGAAATACTTTGTTATAGAGGAGCAGCAAAAATGGCTGGAAAAATAAATGTCGGAACTTTCCGCAAAATGAAAGAACGTGGCGAACCTATTGTCATGCTTACCGCTTACGATTCATTAACCGCGGCAATGGCCGCCGCTGCCGGCATTGAAATTATTCTGGTGGGCGATTCCATGGCCAATACCGTGCTCGGCTACGAAAACACTATTCCGCTCACCCTCGAACAGTCGCTGCATCATTGCGCCGCAGTGCGCAGAGGCGCTCCGAACGCTTTTATTGTCGGCGACATGCCGTTCATGAGTTATGAAGCGGATATTACAACCGGCCTGAACAATGCAGCCCGTTACCTGAAAGAAGCCGGGTGCAACGCCATAAAAATCGAAGGTGGTCTCGCCACGGTGCCGCTGATCGAAAAAATGATTGAATGCGGAATCCCGGTGATGGGACATATCGGTTTGATGCCGCACCGGGTGATGGTTTCCGGCGGCTATAAACTGGCTGGAAAAACTGAATCTGAAACCTTGGAACTGATTGAAACAGCCCGCCGCCTCGAATCTGCCGGAATTTTCAGCCTGGTATTGGAGGGAATTCCCGCCTTAAGCAGTCAACGCATTGCCGAATCAGTCAAAATTCCCACCATTGGCATTGGCGCCGGAGTACATTGCGACGGTCAAGTACAGGTTATCACCGACCTGCTCGGAATGAGTGACGGTTTTCTTCCCAGACACGCCAAGCAATACGTCAAACTTCATGAAATCATCGGCAAGGCATTCCGTCAGTATGTCGATGAGGTAAAAAATAAAACTTTTCCCGGTGATGAAAACTCTTTCTGAGTCAGGAGTAATCCGAGCGAAACTTCTCAGATATGGTTTACGCGTTAAGATCGTCGGCCAGAAATTTCTTGTAACTCAAGTCGATAGCTACCGCGCCCAGCGGTGCCGTCACCAATATTGAGATAACGGCGACCGTAATAACAATTTGACCGCATGGCAGTCCCAGTCCGAGCGGAATTGCCCCGATAGCCGCCTGAACGGTTGCTTTTGGAATATACGCGAACATGCAGAACAGGCGTTCTCTGAATTTCAACGGTGTTTTTATCAGGCACATCCAGACTCCCGCCATTCTGAAACACAATGCCAGTATTACCATCAACAAAATCAGCAATCCCGCTGAAAGCGCGTATTGGAGATCGACGGTAGCGCCGACCAACACGAACAGGAGAACTTCCGCCGCCACCCATAGTTTTGAAAATTTCATCGATAATCTGACCGCTAGAATCTCATACAGTTTGAGTATGGCAATTCCGACGCAAATCACCGCCACCAGACCGGAAAAAGGTATCAATTCAAGTTTTTCAAAAGCAATGAATAAAAATGAAACACTCAGCATGATCAGGATTTTAGCGGAATCGCGCATATGGTAGTGCTTGAACCACAATACCAGTCCGTAACCGGTTAATGCCCCGGCCATTATTCCGGTTATTATTGAAACGGGGATGCCGGCAAGATTCTGCCACAGCACCGCGTTTTCACCTTTCGCAATCGCCACCAGCGAAGTAAAAATTACAATCACAAAAACATCATCAACCGAAGCACCCGCCATAATCAGTTGCGGAATACTTTTTTTGCTACCGTAACCGCGCTCCATCAGATCAAGCATCCGGGGCACAATCACCGCCGGGGAAACCGCCGCCACCACGGTTCCGATAATCGCGGCATCAAGAATTGAAACTCCCAGCAGCCAGGGCGCTAAAATGATAATCCCGATAATCTCAAAAGTCGCCGGCAGCCAGCACATCAGAATTGCCGGACGACCGACCTTTTTCAGATCATCAAGATCCAGCGAAAGCCCGACTCGCGCCAGAATAATAATCAACGCCAGTTGACGCAAATCCGGCGAAATTGCCAATATCGAACCGTCAAGAAGATTAAAAACGTATGGACCAAGCAAAATTCCGGTGAGCAACATGCCCAGAAGATTGGGCAGTTTCAGCCGTTTAAAAACGTATGCGGCAAACATTCCGAGTAAAAAAATCCAGGCAAGGCTGGTCAGCATTTTTTATAATTCCCAAAAAAAAGATGAATTCTGCGTCAACAGAAGTCATCAGCAATATTATGCGGTTCAGGTTTTATCACCACGGGAGAACTTCATTCCCGGCTTTAAAATATATCATACTCAGCGACTGATATCAAACGGTATCAATTTCTGCCAAAAATACCGATATAACCGCAGGCAAAGTCAATCACTGTCGGGTTGTGTTAATCAGAAAATCATGCTAGATTAAGAATACTAAAATCTCGAACCATTTTAACGATGAGGCTTTTTCTGTGATTAATTTTGTTTTACAGAATGTTTTTATGCTGTTTTCGGGATGCTCTGAAATTCGCGCGCGCATTATGCGCGCGCAAATTTTAAAGATGCGTTGCGGAGGAGATTAAATGTCTGATTTGGAAAAAACATCCACCCGGACGGGATTAGGGAAGAGTATCGAAGAATTCGGCGATGTTTCGCGTTCATTTTATACTGATTTAAGAGTCGTATTGATGTTCATCGGCGATATAACCAGAATATCAGGACATTTGATCAGGCATCCGCAGAAAATGCGCTGGAACGATGTATTTTATTACATGAATCTGTGCGGAAGCCAGGCTTTGCCGATCGTTGCCATGATCTGCCTGCTGATGGGACTGATTATGGGATTTCAGGGAGCGGTACTGCTGCGCACTTATGGAGCTGAACTTTATATCGTTGACCTGGTTGGATTTACTATTTTAAAAGAGATGGGACCGCTCATGGTGGCAATGATTTCCACCGGACGTGCCGGTTCGGCATTTGCCGCCGAAATCGGAACCATGAAAATCAATGAAGAAATCAGCGCACTGGCGACCATGGGCATCGAACCGTCGAGAATGCTGGTGATTCCCAAATTGCTGGCCATGATTGTGGTGATTCCGCTTCTGACGGTGTTCGGCGCGGTTTGCGGGATTCTGGGCGGCTTTCTGGTAGGAAGCGGCTTGATGGGAATTCCGGCGGCCGCATATTATAACCGTACCGTTCAAGTTCTGACGCTGTCCGCTTTTAATATCGGCATCATCAAAAGCTTGGTTTTCGCCGTGATAATTTCGCTGGTGGGATGTTTTCGCGGTTTTCAAGCCAGCGCGGACGCGCAGGGCGTCGGACGTGCGACGACTTCGTCAGTGGTAGTGTCGATTTTCCTGATTGTTGTGGCGGATGCGCTAATGGCAGTACTGTGCTATGTATTGGGATATTAAATTATGGAAAAGGTAATCAAAGTTCAAGATTTGACCATCGGCTACGGTACTCTTACCGTCCTGGACAAAGTCAATTTCCATGTCGAAAAGTCTGAAATATTTGGAATTCTCGGCGGCTCAGGATGCGGCAAAAGCACACTGTTGAAACACCTGACCGGTTTATATCTGCCGTTTGAAGGGGATGTTCAAATTTTCGGACAAAGCATCATAAATTGCGAGGACGATGAGCGCCGTACTCTGATGCGGAAATTCGGTGTAACTTATCAAGGAGGCGCACTTTTCGGATCAATGACCGTAGCGGAAAACATCGCATTGCCGTTGCAGGAGTTTACGGACAAATCCGCAGAAGAAATTAAGCAGATAATTAAAGAAAAACTGGCAATGGTCGATCTCGAAGGATGCGGTCCCATGATGCCGTCCGAATTGAGCGGCGGCATGCGCAAACGCGCCGGACTGGCGCGCGCGATGGCGTTAAATCCGTCGCTACTCTTTTTCGACGAACCTTCAGCCGGGCTGGACCCGATTACTTCTGCTGAACTGGATCGCCTGATCAAGCGTCTGCGCGATGATCTTGGCACCACGATTGTGATTGTAACGCATGAATTGGACAGCGTTTTTTCAGTCACCGACCGGGTGATCATGCTGGATAAAAATATTAAAGGAATTGCCGCAGACGGCTCGGCGCAAAATTTGCGGGATCGTTCGGAAAATTCCTGGGTGCGCGAGTTTCTGAGCCGCGCCGGAATGAAATTTACAAATTAAGGTGGAGTGTTTATGGCTAAAATAAATAATTTTCAATTGGGTATCTTTGTTATTGCCGGATTTGCATTGTTCGTGGTATGTATTTTTATGCTCGGGATGCGGGAAGCCTTTGTGCCGAAGGCGAGACTGGCGGCATTGATTCACGAATCGGTTCAAGGCGTCAATGTCGGCGCGCAGGTCAAATACAAAGGAGTTCCGGTCGGAAGCGTTACCAAGTTATCAATTATGGTCGAAGACAAAGTAATAAAAATGGAAATGGCTTTGGATATGCGGGCTTTTGCCAGCAAAAAAGCAGAATGGAACAAAGAACTCAAGCATTTTTACAATTTTCTCGATGAAGAAGTCAAATGCGGTCTGCGCTGCCGTATCGAATATGCCGGGATTACCGGAATACGTTATGTTGAACTTGACTATTTGAAAGAACCGGAAAAACTTTTCGCCGCCAACGATATTATGTTCGGATTGAAAAATGATGTCTTCTATATACCGGTTTCAGCTTCGCGTTTCAGCGATATAGTCAAACTGATCAATTTATCACTGGAAAAAATCGGCAAAGTGGATTTCGGCAAAGTATCTGACAGCATGGTACAGACGCTTCAGGCCACCCGCCATTTGCTTGAAAACCCCAATCTTGAAGGTACTATTAAACGATTGGAAAATATGAGTATCAATCTCGATCAGGCGTCGAGCGGTATTTCCAAAGCCTTGACTGAAGAACGTCTTAATGAGTTGCGGCTGAGACTGGAGTCGGCAATGAAATCATTTGAAGAATTGACCCAAGTGTCAAAACGTGCGGTAGTTGATTCCAAATTACCGGAAACCACCGGCGCGGTTCGCGGCGCATCTAATTCAGTTTCAGAGCTGGAAAAATCGCTGCGGCAATCAATACTGAAGCTGAACCGCGCTATTGATGCCATCACCGAATTGACCAGATCTTTGGATGAAAATCCAAGTTCGCTGGTGCGTGGCAAAAAAACGACAACCATCTTTGAAACGAAAAGCTTGTAAAATGGACGAATCAAAACAACAAATAATCGTATTCGGCGGCAACGGTTTTCTGGGCAAAGCGATAATCCACGGACTGCTCGCAAAAGGTTACGAGGTATGCAGCTTTCACCGCAGTCCGGCACCGGATTTGGAATTTTCCGGAGTCAAGGTGATTCGCGGCGACATTCGCAACCAGTCGCAGGTGACTGAAGCATGCCGCAACTGCAACGCGGTGATTCACACGGCAGCACTTACCGGCATTGCCGGCAATTATCGCGATTATTACGCGATTAATGTCGAAGGCACCATGAATGTCCTTCAGGCCTGCCGCATCAACAATATCCGCAATCTGGTTTATACGAGTTCCCCGAGCGTGGCCTATCCCCCTACCCGCGATATCGAAGGCATTGACGAATCCGCTCCCTACCCTGAACATTATCTGGCTCATTATCCTGCGACCAAAGCCATCGCCGAAAAAAATGTTCTCAATGCGACGGATAAAAATTTATCAGCGGTTTGTATTCGTCCGCACCTGATCTGGGGACCGGGCGACAACAACTTACTGCCGCGTCTTATCCAACGCGCCCGCGCCGGTAAACTGATTAAGGTCGGCAACGGCAACAACAAAGTCGATTTGACTTACATCGAAAATGCGGCTCACGCACATCTGCTGGCTTTGGATTTTCTGCACAAACATGACAACCCGCAGCGTAAAGTATATTTTATTTCCGACAACGCGCCGGTAGTGCTTTGGGAATGGATTGCGGCATTACTCGAAAGACTGGAAATTGCCCCGCCATCACGCAGTATCAGCCTGAAACGAGCATGGCGGCTCGGAAAAATCGCGGAAATGATTTGGGCAGTACTTCCCGGAGAACCGCCGTTGACCAGATTTACCGCCGGACAGTTGGCGTATTCGCATTTTTTCAATATCAGCGCCGCCATGCGTGAACTCGGGTACTCCCCGATAGTCTCACCTGAACGGGCTTTGGACGATACGGTCAAATGGTTAAAGCAATACTGACGGGTCTGTCCATCGCCGCCCTGCTCCTGAGTAATGGTTGCCGTCGCGGCAATGACGATCCGCCAAAACGCATCATGTACACCGGCAGCGGCGGCAAAGTAAAAACCCTTGATCCGGCATTGGCCGCTGATCTTGCCAGCCGTAATATGACGGCAAATGTTTATGATACGTTGCTTCAGTACAGTTACAGCGAACGCCCGTACAAGCTGGAACCTTCAATGCTGACTGCGTTGCCGGAATCCAATCATGACATGTCTTCTTATACGTTCAAACTTCGCGATGATCTCTATTTCAGGGACGATCGGTGTTTCAAAGAACAATCGAAAAGAGAACGACGAATTACAGCGGATGATGTCCGCTATTCATTCCTCCGTATTGCCGACGCCCGTCTGCACAGTCCGGTATTCTGGATATTCCGTGGTCGTATCAAGGGCATTGACGAATTCCATAAAGCAACAGGCGGGCTGAAATCGGACGATAATTCCATTTATGACCGTCCACTGGCTGGATTTGAAATTATTGACGACCTTAATTTCAAAATTCATCTTAACCAGCCGGATCCGCGTTTTTTATATAATCTGGCAATTCCTTATGCTTCGATTGTATCACGCCGTGCCGTGGAATTTTATGGTGAATCATTCGCCTTCAACCCGGTCG
>JAAYPP010000006.1 GCA_012519765.1 Lentisphaerota bacterium | reverse complement strand
TTAGTTTCGTTTCGGAGCAATAACCTAAAAAAGCAGTTGGAACTTTAATAGTGATCACTTACGATTTTAAGTTTTCAGGTCAAAACTTATTCGACCCGGAAACGATAAACTGTGGTCTGACGATAAACTTCACCGGGACACAAAACCGTACTGGGGAAATTAGCATGATTCGGAGAATCTGGAAAATGCTGTGCTTCAAAGCAAAAACCGCTGTGGATTTCCGGCAAGCCATTTCCGGTATAAAACTGCACGGCAGGTTCACTGGTAAACATTTCCATGACAATTCCGCTTGCTGTCGATTTCGCGGCGGCAGCCGGGATTTGCAGCGTAGCGCAATCCGCAGTCAAGATATAGTTATGGTCAAATCCCTTGGTCGCGGTCAATTCCCCCGGGCACTCCCGCAATAAATCGGCAATATTGGCTGGAACGCGCAGATCAAGGCAAGATTTATCGAGAGCAAAAATTGCTCCGGTAGGAAGATTATTTTTATCGCATTCGGTATATTGTGCGGCATTGATGAAGAACTCGTGTTCATCCAAATTACCGCATGCACTGAGATTGAAATAGGCATGATTGGTCAGATTGACAACGGTCTTGCGGTCGGTTTCAGCCAAATAGTCAATAATCAAAGAATTGTCTTCACGCAGTGAATACCTGACTTTCACATTCAGTTTACCGGGAAATCCCTGGTCGCCGTCGGGACTTTCTAGTTCCAACACCAATGAATCGTCTTCTATCGATGAATGCCATAAACGTTTTGAAAATCCGTCGCTACCGCCATGAATCGTAAACTCCGGACGGTTTTGGTCGAGCTGATATTGCGTTCCATCCAGCATAAATTCTGATTTAGCAATACGGTTGGCATAACGTCCGACGATAACGCCCAAATAAGCGTTATTTTCCAAGTAATCTTCGGGAACCGGATATTTGAGCATTACCTCTCTGGGCTCGGCGAGACGGTCCGGGACTAACAACGAGACCAGGCAAGCTCCTTGGTTGATTACACTGAACTGCATACCGGATTGATTTTTCAGGGTAAACAGCTCAACCGGCATTCCATCGTTTGTCCGGCAGAAAAATACTTTATCAATCATAATTTATTATCCAGATTTATGCGCTTAAACCATTTGGGCCGGAATCACTGGTTGCCAGCAACTTTTTTAAAATTTCTAAAGTGTTTTTTACACAGCTCGACCAGTACCTGTTCACCATGTTTATGAAAAATTTCAGCAGCAACGACATCCGCTTGGACACCTCCGCCGCGCGGAAGCTTCATGCCAATGGGTTCACCATTTTTTTTCAGTGAGTTGATGAAAGCTTCACGTGCCAGAACAGAAGCCGCCGCCACCGCCGGATCAGATTCTGCCCGGACCCGCTGTTCAAGTTTGATATTGCGTCCGTGCTTCATCAAAGCATCTTTGATCAGGTTTTCAGCCGCGAATTTATCGGAGAGAGCACGCGGGCAATCAGGCACTTTTTCCAAAATATTTTCAATCGCGCGTGCATGGCCCCAGGCCAACAGTTTATTTAAATTGCCGAACTGGCCATAGAGCCGGTTATATGCGACATTACCGACAGTTACCACGGCGAATTTTCCCTGAACCGTCTTTCTGATAATACCGGCGAGTTCAAAAATTTTTCTGTCGCTTTTAATGGCTTTTGAGTCCTTGATGCCGAATTCCAGTAATTTGCGGGAAGAGAACTCATCAACATAGACTGCCGCAATTACTAACGGCCCAAAAAAATCACCTTTACCGCTCTCATCAACCCCGGCATGCGGCTCAAAACTCTCCGGAGGCAACACTGCGGGCTGATCTTCGGTTTTGAGTCCAAGTTCTTTTTCGTATCCGAATACCGCCTTCTTCAGGATATCCGGTTCCAGAACAAACATTACAAAGTCGGCAGTCCCCTGCCCTTGAACTGTAAGTTTGCCGCTTTGATAGGCGACCACCGAGGTCTTTTCTTTGGAAGCTTTCCAACGGCTATATGGAACTTTAGAAAAAACCCACCCTTTTTCGATCAAAAGCTTTTCAAGTTGAAACGCCTGTTGTTCCGTAACTTCAACAACATAAGAGGTTTTCGTCTTTTCGCTGTTCATGATTTAACTTTTTTCAGCCAGGCCTCAACAAACATATCAATGTCGCCGTCAAGTACCGCTGAAGTATTGCTGGTCTCAACTTCGGTACGGAGGTCTTTTACCATCTGATAAGGTTGCAGCACATAAGAACGAATCTGATTGCCCCAGCCCATTTCAGTTTTAATTCCGGTAATGGCGTCTGCTTCAAGCCGTCGCTTTTCCTCTTCCATCTCATACAATCGCGCTTTGAGCATCTGCATGGCCGAATGGCGATTTTTGTGCTGGGAACGCTCCATCTGGCATGAAACCACTACACCAGTCGGGACGTGAGTAATACGGATTGCGCTATCGGTAGTATTAACATGCTGTCCTCCCGCTCCGCTGGCTCGAAAAGTATCGATACGCAAATCTTTTTCTTCAATATCAATATCAATATCTTCGTCAATATCCGGAAATACATCAATTGAGCAAAATGAAGTATGACGCCGTGCATTACTGTCAAAAGGGGAAATACGTACCAGACGATGTACGCCTTTTTCGCCTTTGCCATAACCGTATGAAAACTGTCCTTTGACCCGTAAGGTCACACTTTTAATACCGGCTTCATCCCCGGGCTGAATGTCGACAATCTCATCTTTCCAACCGCGGCGTTCAAACCAGCGCCGATACATGCGCATCAGCATATTTGCCCAATCGCAAGACTCGGTACCGCCTGCTCCGGCATGAATTGAAAAAAACATTCCGCCCGCGTCAAATTTCCCAGAAAGGAAACTTATCAATTCAATTTCGTCAAGATGTTTGCTGAGTTGTTTCCAGGCGTCATCCGCCTCGCCAAGAATTGATTCATCTTCTTCAGCCAATTCAACCAAAGCTTCAAAATCAGCGACTTCTGCTTCTACGTCACGATACGGTTCAATAATATTTTTACAGCCGCTCAATGCTTCAACTGTTGCCTGGGATCTTTCCCGGCTGTCCCAAAAATTTGGCTCCGTCATGACCACTTCAAGGCGTTTCCGTTCTTCGATTTTTTCATCTATTTTTAAAAAGTCGCATAGCCTCGCAAGGCGTTCTTTCGCTTCACCTGATATCTCACATAATTCATCAAAAGTCATCTTGAACTCCAATTGTTAAAACCGAATAAAATGCCCTTTCGCAACCTGATTTTCAAGTTGAATACCGACCTTATCACGAAAATAATTTTTGTTGCCAGCCTATATTTGAGCAGTATAAGTTAAACGGGGAAATTGCCGCAATTCCCCCGATAATTCAACGGCTGATAATTTTCGCCTTGTTGGTCAGGTCGTAGGAAACCGCTTTGACGCGATTGCGGAGATTGGTTTCGATACCTTCTTTCAACTGCATGAATGAATATCTGAAATCCTGTTTTCGCGGAAAATAGATCTTATATTGAGCATTTCTATAAACGGCGGTAAATAAAATTCGGTCAGGATGTGAAATCCATATCTCATTAAGTTCGAATTCAGGGAAATATTTAACTCTGGTCATAATCAGATTTATTACCGGTTGCAGTTCAGGAATATCATTGCCCGGAATCAGTTTTATCCGCCGGTCCAGTCCCCCGATGACCGGGAAGTTCCCCGAACAATATGTGCGTGGAATAATAACCGTTGAATCATCAATCACAAATTTACTGCCGGCTATTGTTGCACGAGGAATACGTTCCTCAAGCTGCAATCGGAGAATATCCGGTAAAATACGTTCAACAGAAGCATCCTTGACATTAGGAATTGCAATCAAATCAGCTCTGATTTTTTTTAAATTTATGGCAAAAAGATTATCTTCGTTAAGCTTCAGTCCAAGCAAAGCTTCAATTTCCCGATTACGTCCGTTCCAATATCCGACACTGCCAGTTTCAACGCCGTGAAAAACGAAATGGGGATTGGCGGAGAACAGCTCTTTTTCAAACCATGAAAATAGTGCAACTCCTCCCCCAAGTATTACTGAAAGCAAAATCATCACCAGCAAAAATTTTAATATTTTGCGTCCGGTATTTTTATTTTTATTCCCGCTCTTGGCGGAATTTTTTGTTTTCACTGCCATATGCATTCCTAAAGGAAAATTCTGTTTGATCACTAGCTGACTGGATAATATAGCAACTCCATCGTTATTTTACAGTAATTTTATATTCAAATAATTCCGGCAACCCCGATGTGTCCGATCTTCATATACTCTATCCGGTTGAAATGCGTTTTCAAAGATTTATATTCTACTTTAAATTATTACCGCAAACTACCCAATAACTAAGGAGCTAAATATGGAAAATCTGGTTATTATCGGCAGCGGCCCGGCGGGTCTGACTGCCGCTATCTATGCCGCACGCGCTAACCTGGAACCGCTTTTACTGGCAGGCGCACTCCCCGGAGGTTTACTTACCCAAACCAGTGAAGTCGAGAACTTCCCGGGCTTCCCGGACGGCATTGAGGGAGTTGACCTGATGATGCGCTGCCAGCAGCAGGCAGAAAAATTCGGAGCAAAGGTCGTTTACGAAACTGTAGAAAAAGTTGAGCTTAAAAAAAACCACCCACACAAAATCATTTTTACTTCCGGCGAAAGTATTACCGCGAAAGCGATAATTGTTGCCACCGGTTCTTCTCCGCGCTGGCTGGGACTGGAATCTGAACAGCGCCTGAAAAATCATGGGGTTTCTGCTTGCGCAACTTGTGACGGGGCATTTTTCCGCGATAAACCGGTAGTTGTGGCCGGCGGCGGTGATACGGCAATGGAAGAAGCGCTTTTTCTCACCAAGTTTGCCAGCAGTGTCACGGTCGTACATCGTCGCGATACGCTGCGCGCCTCAAAAATAATGGCTGATCGCGCAGTCAATCATCCTAAAATCACTTTTGCCTGGAATTCTGTAGTCGACGAGATAATCGGGACGGAGAAAGTTGAAGCCGTCCGCATAAAAAATGTCAACACCGACGAAATTACCGAACTGCCCTGCAATGGTTTTTTTGCCGCGCTGGGTCATGACCCCAATACCGGATTGTTCAAAGGCCAGATCGAAATGGATAAAAAAGGTTTCATTGTCCTTCATGACCAAAGCAGCAAAACTAGTGTTGAAGGCGTTTTTGTCGCCGGCGATTGTGCCGATAATGTCTATCGTCAAGCAGTCAGCGCCGCAGGAATGGGATGCAAGGCCGCCATTGACGCAGAACGATGGCTCGCCGAATAAGCTTCAGTCGCTGAATTTCATTGTCAAAGACTCTTTAAACTTAGCGCGCGCATAATGCGCGTGTGAAGTTTAGAATATTAAATAACAGGATTTTTTTCATACGAATTTCATCAATTTATTACGGATTACGGATTCAGATTATTCATGACACAACTTAAATTTGATACGATAAAATAATAACTATAAATAAACTGGGGTATGCACTTGACGCAACCAACCACAAGATGTAGATTATGAGTATATGTATGACTACCCCAAAAATCTGTTTGAGTTCGAGGAACTATTCTCGAGCAACGAAGCATGCTTGGAATAC
>JAAYPP010000057.1 GCA_012519765.1 Lentisphaerota bacterium | reverse complement strand
ACTTGCGAGAATATGAAGCAAAAAAATATAAGATTATTAATACTTTAACACAATAAAAAAACGTTACCGAATTTATTTATTTTCGATTTTCTAGTTTCTTTTCTGCTTTTAGTAAATCTTCAGGAGTATCTACGCCGATACTTTCGAGATTTGACTCCAAAACATAGATATCAATTCCGTTTTCGAGCGCACGCAATTGTTCGAGTTTTTCGTACGACTCAAGAATTCCAGTAGGCAGGCTGACAAATTTTTCCAGAGTTGAGCGACGATAAGCATAAATTCCCCAATGTAAATACATTTTGGCCTCGCAACCACTTTCGCGCACAAAAGGGATTGCGCAGCGACTGAAATAAAGAGCGCGCTTCTCGGCATCAAAAACTACTTTTACTTTATTTGGATCATCGGCAATTTCGGAACGTGGCCGTTCTACTGCCACGGTCGCCATTTCCATGCTGCTGCAATCCTGCATTTTTTCAATTAGCTCGTTAATGACGACGGTTGGAATCAGCGGTTCATCGCCTTGGACATTGATAATTATTCCGTAGTCACGATTTTTGACCGCTTCAGCAATGCGGTCCGTTCCGGACTGATGAACAGTTGAAGTCATAATCGCCAAGCCGCCGAAACCTTCAACTGCCGTTTTTATACGTTCATCGTCAGTAGCGATAATCACGGCATCAGCAGTTGAAGCTACCGACTTTTCATAAACCCATTGAATCATGGGTTTACCACAAAGTTTAGCCAATGGTTTACCGGGGAATCGAGTACTGGCCATGCGTGCTGGAATTACCACTGCGGTTTTGATTTTATTCTTCACAATCATGTTCCAAACTCTTGATAAGTTCTTCTTTGGAAACGGTTACTGTCCCGATTTTTCCAACCACAATGCCTGCAGCGAAATTAGCAATTTGTACAGCACTAACGATATCGGCTCCTGATGCCAACGCTAACGTCGAAGCCGCTATCACCGTATCACCCGCGCCGGATACATCGAAAACTTCACGTGCCCGGGTCGGAATTACCGTCATATTGCGGTTTCGTTGAAACAGCGCCATACCACGAGAAGCCAACGAAATAACCAAATATTCCGGTTCCCACTCGTTCATTAGAATTTCAGCCACTTGATGAAGTGCCAAATCGTTTTCGGGAGCCAAGTCGTTTTCATGCTGGACCATACCGGCCATTGCAAAAGCTTCACTGCGGTTCGGTTTCATCGCGGTAAGCCCTTTTACCGGGCGGATGTGACCTGGTTTCGGATCAAGAGTGGTAATTATACCGGCCGCGCAGGCTGCGGGGATAATTTTTTCAAGCAATGTTTCTTCCAATACACCTTTGCCATAATCCTCAAAAATAATGGCATCTATCGACTTCTGGTCAATTAAGAACAGAAGATTTTCCAGTATGGAAGCCCGATGTTCAAGAGAAACGTTTCCGGTATCCTCATAATCGATACGCAATAACTGCTGAGTACCGGCAATTACCCGTTGTTTTTCAGTTGTTCTTCTGGAAGAATCACTGATCAGGCCGCTGATTTCAATGCCATAATCATCAAGTTGTCTACGCAGTTCAGCGCCATTGTGATCGTTGCCAATTACACCAAAAGCGCAGGCATCAGCGCCTAATGTAATCAAATTTCTCATCACATTAGCAGCTCCGCCAAGGCAACTGTTTTCGCGGGTGACTCTGATCACCGGAACCGGAGCTTCAGGTGAAATGCGAGTCGCGCTGCCCCATATATAAACATCCAGCATCAGATCGCCTACTACCGCAACTTTGCATCCTTTGAATCGGTCAATCGCAGCAGTGAGCTTTTTTCTGTCAAAGCTATTCATTTTTCCTCCGTCTTGATTTTATTCTCAAGTATCTGCCAAATTTTTGTCGTATCAAGTTTTGGAGTCCTACTGAATGCGCTTGATTTTTTTGAACTCAACTTGTTTTGTAACGGAGCAATTTTCCGTAGTTCCGATTCAAACTCAGCAATTTGACGTTTTGATAATTTTTCATGATTTTCGCGCAAATATATAGCTTGTTCGTCAAAGAGACTCAGCAATAATCCTCCTTCTCCGGCAATACGTGAATCCTTAGAAGAAGCGATCCGTCGTAACTGCGACCGCATCCCATCAAACATCGCTGACATATCCTGACGGGCAACCTGCTTGGCCCACGCAGATTCGTTTTTAACCAGGATTGGAATTGAAAAAGCCATAATCACTTCCAATGCCATAATAATAAAAAATAATCCGATAGCGAGCCAGGCAACATAATCACGCTTAAAACGTGCCGAAGCGAGCTTTAAATCCTGTTCATTAGTATTCATAAAAACATTATCCTTTTCTATAGTCAAATAGTCATGGTAAAACAGACTTGAAGTGTAATTTAATCGACAGTCAAAGTTGTTCAATCTCAATACAAATATAAACTTGAAAAAAGCAGTCGGATCATTAACTATTCTCCTTAAAAGTTTTTTCCGGCGCGGTCAGTAATTGATAAACCCGGTACATCTCTGACATGCCCCAGGCCTGAGCAGCACAGCCCCGCCAATGGTGAGGAGCATTGCCGTCAACAATTTCCGGCAACTGCCCGGGGATTCCCGCCCGCATCTGACTGATGCCGGACAGCAAAAGAGCCAGTGCACGCTTCTTTGTTGACGGTTCAAGCATGAACATCGCTTCACAAAAAGACGGAAAAGGCCAAGTCCAGGCTGTTCCATTATGGTAAGCAGGTTTTCGCTTGGTATCTTCATCCCCAATGTACTGTCCCCAATATGGGCGTTCCGGATTATTTAAAAGTTTACCGTTATGTAAAATCGGTTGGGCAAAATCGACCGGCGCATCGGCCAAACTCCGAATTGCGCCCGGAACAATTAGACATTCACATGAACGCAAAACCGAAATTCCGATATCACGGTTGCGGATTGCGTTTAGAGTTATAGCGAATAGCTGATTTGGACGGCATGCGTCATCCGGAATAGCCTGTGCCGCACTTTGGCCAGGGGAAGCATGCAGGCAATCACTCAGATAAGTTTTTCCGGACAGTCTGTAATATTTTTCAATTGAAGCAATGACTTTTTCGCTCAAAACATTCCAGTCTCCTGCTGAATCATGCTCCGACATGAGATTAAGCGCATTATTCCACAACGCCTGAATTTCAATCGGATATCCCATACGCGCGGTACAGGCCGGATAATTGGTATCCATCCAGGTAAAATGTGAAGGACTGAAAATCAAGCCGCTAACCGTATCCATGTGAATCCCATTAGGAGTTCCGGATCGGTAGTTCTCGACTATTGATTTTAAAACCGCTAATAAGGTGCGTCCGCCGCAATCCATATTGAGAATTTCGCGGTCGCCGGTTCCAGTAATAAAATCTTTTACCGCGACAAACAACCAGAGTGGCGCATCACTGGTGTCGCGGTTTGATACGTCATTGCCATGAATGATATTGGGCAACGTTCCATAATGTTCAAATCTTGCGAACTGGTGAATAATTTCACGGCTTTCACTGACCAATCCGCTGGCAATCAGACCACGCAGACAGATCAGTGTATCCCGCCCCCAGTCCAAAAACCACGGATAACCGGCAATAACCGTATTCCGGGTATCGCGTTTGACCACAAAATGACGCAAAGCATAGCGCATTGCCGGTTCCAGCGGCAACTGTTCCGGCATCTTGCGTACAACGGGCTGTTTGACTAGTTCTGCATCATTGACCGCAGAATGAAGAACCCTGTGATCGTTTCCTTTCAATTCGAACTTAAAATATCCTGGACTGAATAAGTCGGTATGCGACTCAAGGCCGCGCGACTGCTCCAGCGGAAGAGGTACCATGTATTGCCATTCAGGCTCGCTGATGAAATCACTGTGTTCCATTGTCAGTTGCAAACGGTGTCCGCGCTTCTGGTCAAATATAAAACCATCTTCATTTTGGGTAATCGCCTTGGGGAAACTGCTTTCCGGGCCGGAAAATGCTTTAGTCACCTCGTGAACTGAACGATCCTCAATATCAGGTCGTACAATAATTGTCACCGGCAACGAATCATCCAGACAGTCCGCATAATCGCAGCCACTCAAACGTTCAAAAGCCAAAGTTATCGCATCACTGGCTTCGGACATTCGCAAGGTTATTTTGATTGTTACAGTTTTTCCCTGTCCTGCCACAACTGAAAAACTCCAGGCGATAATGTTATTATGTCCGGCCACAAAATTGGTTTGACAGGCAATATTCAATTCGTGTGAATATCCGTGATACACCGCCCAGGCGCGACACCGGGTCAGCATCACAGTCGAATCAACCGGATAATCCGGGTTACAGTTTGCGGCCAGAAACGCGTCATATTTTCCGCAGAGTTCTCCCCAGCGACCAGAAACTAAGCTATAGCCGCTCAATCTGGTAGTACACAACCCGAAATAATATTCTTTGCTCAACTCATGATAAGGAATCGCGACTTGGCACGTTGCATTTTCATTTCCAGAAAGCAACATGATTTTTCCTTTGGAGTGAACCGCCTGGTTTTCGGCAAAGCAGAATGTCGTTAATTTCAGGTCAAGAATAATCGGATGTGCGTTCCCTTTCAAGTTAGTGATAAATGTATAAAAACGACCATCATCCAACGGCATTGCTACTGCTATGGCTACCGTGGTATCACCGTTTTTCAGCTCTACTCGAAAGAAAGTATGTGAAAAAACCAATAACGCGGTCTTTTCCGGGAGCATTACAATGCGGTTTTGATCGACTCCGTCATGCCATTCGGCAACCCCTGGAAGTGCGCTACCTTGGATTTCCACGCAGGCACGATAAGGGTCTTCGCTCAAAACATCATCATACTTATCCAGCTTAAGATTTTTCAAATCCCCGTAGCCGTTGAAAAAACTGATCAGCTCGGCAGCCAGCGCGCGACGCCGCTGCTTCAATATCTTGTTAGGGAACAACCACAAAAGCTTCAGCGCCTTGCGCAACTTGGTGTAATAAACGTGATCGGCACTCAGACAACGCGTTTCTCCCGGTTTCATCAAGTATTCACTTCTCTCCAGATTGAGCTGCTCTCCTGTGAGCAAATCAATCAATCCGGAGGCAGGAAATTTTTCAGCAGACCATTTGATCCGTTGTTCCTTTGAATCGTCAAGATTTACCAGTACCAGCACCGCAGTTTCATCATCCTCGGCAATTCTCATCAGCGCGAGAGCGTTGCTGCTTCTTTCGTGAATCATTTCCAGCCTGGCATTAGACGAAAAAGCCGGATGTATCGCCAGTAACGTCTGGAGCAGTCTGATTTCCTCCACCTGATTATCAGCGGCATCCCAGTTCAAAGGGGCCGAGCCGTGAACATTAATGCGTTCCGTGGCAAACCATTCCAGTCCGTTTGTGATACCGAATGCGCCGTTGACCGACAGCAACGCGCTTGCGGCTGTGCGCATTTTTGCATAAGTTTTGGAGCGGGCTGCCAGTCTCAAATTATCATGAGTTTCTGCAAAATGTGTTTGCAGACCTTTATTCATACTGACCGGATAACACCAACTTTCGAGATATTGCTCAATCTGTTCCCGATCATAATTCTGGAAAAATTCCGAATATGCCCAGTTCAAACCGCCTTCGCCAAGTAGTTTCTCGACAGTGGACAATGGTCCGCCCAATCCTTCCAGCAGAAATACTGTATTCGGATACTCATGACGAACCTTGGCCGTAATATAAACCCATGCTTCAAATGGCAGCATGTATCCGGCATCGCAACGAAAACCATCTACCCCTTTCCGACACCAGAACAGGAAAACTTTGGCCATCAAATGATGTACTTCCGGGCGACTGTAATCAAGTTTCGACAAATCGCTCCAGACGGTTCCCCAGGCTCCCGGGCTTTCGAAGGTACCGTCCGGTCGACGTACATACCAGTCCGGATGCTCATCGTGCAACTTAGCCGCCCAGCCGGTATGATTCACTGGAATATCGAGGAAAATTCTGGCGCCACGCGCATGAACGGCATCCACCAGTTCCAGAAATTGTTCCAGCGGCGTGGCTTTGACATCAAATTCTGCGAGCGCGGGTTCGACCGCGAAATAATCCCGCGAAGCGAACGGACTGCCGTATCGCCCCATCCGACCATAGGAATTAGGCAACGGGTGAATCGGCAATAGCTGGATAATGCGGCTCCGCAATTTGCAGATAATAAAGTCGAGCTGCCGGATTACATCGCGAAACGTACCTGAAGGCGGAATTACCGTATAGCCATGTTCGTCTAATTCTTCGAATTTCTTTTCAAGAGCTCGATCATGATTGACTTTCATGTCTTTGCTGAACTGTCGGGTAAACAGAGAATATACCGTATTGGCGCAGTAATTTTCCGCAGATTCAACTTTCACAATGGTATTTCCCGAACCATCCGCCCATTGCGGTTCTGTCGAACCGGTTGGCTTGAACCAGCATTTTGATTCAAAACACCCCACCTCAAACAACGCCAGCCGTATCTCATATCGCGTATCTGAAACCTGCCGCATCTCTAAATCGTGCCATGAACGACCGAGAATCGGAATTTCGCGCTCAGTGAAGTTAATTCTCTCCACACGCTGCACATCTGCACGCCCGAGTTCAGTCCGTAAAAACGCTGCTCCCGACATTGGCTTCTTTAAAATCAATTGAAAAACCACCGTGTCGCCACGATGAAACATCAGCCGCGCGGAGGATGCTGGGATTTGCGTTATCACTGCCTTTTTGTGCTCCATTTTGATGATAATATGTTACAATTTTGAATATACATCTTCGCCTCCGATTTTAAAGTGTTTTTCGTTTGCGGGAGTAAATCAAAACCATCGTCATTTTCAACCTGAAAAAACCATCGGAACATTGAGCGGCGGTAAGGATTATATCAAGACAATAAAATATTTAATAATCAAGAACAATCCATAAAATCATGAGTACCAGCAATATTGCCGCCGCAATTATTGCAACAAGAGTTTTCTTCTGTGAAATGTTTTTGCGCAAAGACAGCGGTTCCAATACCGGAGGCGCTTTCAATGGATGCCTGCTCTTTGCCGTTTTACCTTCTGTTTGCAGTTGGCTTTCGATGCCGTCACATACCGCATGAGGTTTGAAGGAACGTTTCCCCGGCAATGCTCTGATTATTTTCATGGAAATCTTGGCATCAAGCGGGGAGGGGTTGTATTTGCGCGCCGCATTGCTTTTTTTGATTCGTCCTTTCGGCATCTTTCCTTCAAGCACCAAGTTAATATCAGAAATCACATAATCCCATGAACTGTGCCGCATTTCAGGATCTTTTTCGGTCATTATTTCAATCAGACGATAACACTGGCTGGAAATATTGGATTTGAAACTTTCCCGAGCCGGAAAAGGGGTGGTTTTCTGCATTTCTAAAGTTTCTGTGATACTTTTGCCGCGAAACGGCACCATGCCGGAAATCAGATGGAAGGTGGTAATTCCCAAAGAATAAATATCCGTCCGAAAATCAATATT
>JAAYPP010000056.1 GCA_012519765.1 Lentisphaerota bacterium | reverse complement strand
GGAAGAGTTTAGGAATTAAGTTAACGGGATCCATCTACTTTAAATGGCTATATTGACTAATTTAAGCATGAAATTGTTAAATTTAAGTGATGGAAATACGTCTTGTTCAATAAGTTTAACCGCAAGATGTTGAAATCAGAAAAGCGGCTGATTCAAACTTGAATCTCCCATGGTTTCGTATATCCTTCTTAGGCGAAAGCAGGAAAACGTTTCTTTTAACATTTACGGTGAGCGAAAATTCTTATTCCAAAAAGTTGAGTCGCAATATTTCAAGACAAGAAGCAATAACAGCAGTAAATTGATGAATTTATGCACAAAATATAAAAATAAAGTGGACCGACTCCGTAGGAACCGTTATATCAAGAACAAGTATAAAAGAAAAGGAATAACATTATGAACATTTCAACGATTTTATCCGAAGAAATTAATGTATATCGTCTGGCTACAATAGTTGCCCTATTTGTATTGTTCATTATTCTTGCATACATAAGAAAACAGGTTTCTATGCTTGCTAGAGCTATGAATCTTACAGGAAACAACCTATCAGATAAAGCAAACAATCGCTACAAATACAGGATATTTTGGGTACTTCTATGTACTATATGTGGAATTTTTGTATCCTGGGTATTTCATGATGGAATTTATGCTTTTGTTGTAATTATTTTAGGAATAAATATTATATTTAAATTGAGGTTTATAATACAACAAATTGGCTCGATCGGAAGCTCGAGTTTAATCGGTCGAGGGTAGCCACTCGAAAAAAGTTGCAAACGATAAAATATGAAAACAGGATGGTACATTTTCAATCGACCGGACCCGGTGCATTTTGAGTGACCAATGACAATATTATAAAAACTACACAAGAGGTAACCTATACTTATTATCCCGTCACGGAATAAGATATAAAAAGAGGAAATTGCTATGAAAATAATTGTGGAACCAGGATGGAAGAACATATTATCAGCTTGCTTGGGGATATTAGTTGGATTGCTTGTGATTCTCGGAATAACCGCCAATAATAGTGTTATAACATGTGACATGACAAAGGCTCAAAATCAGTTGTTAAATATAACCATATGCGCATTATTAATATCAAGTTTTACAGTGGTTATTACTTTTATAATCCCTTTTCTTTTTTTTAGGTTTTATTATAAGGTTGTTGCATTGGAAAATAAATTAGAGAAAAAAGATATGGAAACAAATCAATGCGAATAAATTCAACAATTAAAGAAGAAAAATTGGAAACCATCTCCGTGCCGAAAAGATATGGAGAGATGTTCTGTTTAGGTTTTTGTTCAATACTCATTGTCATGTGTAATGCGAAGTTATGTGGCTTTTTAGCAATTGGCTTTAATCTTCTTGCAGAAAAATCTTCCATAAAAGCAACTGTTGTTTTGCAGGCAATTAATATATCAGCAATAAACCTTCTCGGGTTGGGGATTTTGTTGATAATGTTGCTTAAATCAATATCGAGGATAAAGAAAGTTGAAAAACTCGGGTCAGATTTTTAGGAATTCGTTAGGCATTATAGGTTCCGTGCACATGTAAAGTATTTATGGCTAATGAACACGAAAAAAATAACCTTGCAATAATAAAATGGGCCGATAAAATCATTTTAAGAGGAAAGAGGTTGGTTTCAGTGAAGTGGTTTCGGGCAGGTAAAAATATTTCAGCGACTGAAAAAATGTCGAAAATAGCTGCTTCAAACTTCGCGCGCGCATTATGCGCGCGCGAAGTTTAAGTGAGTTCCAGAATAGATTGTTGACCAGAATAATTACATATGGAATTAATGAATTACGTACTTATTCAGTTTTGTATAGCATTAGAGCATGATAATACGGTCTTCACTCTCTGACTGCTCGGCCGCAAAACAGATTTTCATCGACTCATAGGCGTCACGGGCGGGGACTTCAGATGGTAAGCCGCGAGCTACAAGTTCAGCCACCCGGACATTTTGGCCGTGTGTATTGTGAAACCATTGCAAGTCTTCTTTGGGATCGAATGTGATGGTTTCGACGATTTTGCTTTCAAGTTGCTCTGCTCCATCATTGAATTCCCAACGACGGATACGGCGACGAAATACGTCGGTTTCAATCGCGCCGCGAGTGCCGCAGATATGATATTGCAGAAAGTGTCCGTCATCGGACTGTTTGGCGATCATCTCCTGCAATGGATCGTCATGAAAAGATTCAGCGATATACATAATAAAATTCAGGGTGGCGATACCGCCGTCATTATATTTGGTAATGATCTGGTGGTTGTCACGATGGTTAAAATAGGGAACTACCTTCGGCGCGGAGACCGAATATACCGACTTCGCCGGTTGATCGAACCACCAACGCTGCAGATCCAGGTAGTGCGAAAGCTTCTCGCCAATCAAAAAACTACCGGAATGAAGACTGCGCCATGAATTTTTTTTGTGGAATTCGCAACAGTAATAACGACATTGAATATTTACCGGAGTTCCAATCAAACCTTCGTCAATCCATTGTTTGACTTGGGTGTACATGTTCGAGTAATGCAGTTCAAAGCCAATTTGAAGAAATCCTTTGGTCTCTTCCTGAACCGCAATTAATTTTTCTGCCTCCTCCAGTGACATTCCCATGGGTTTTTCGCAAAGAACGGCCTTTCCAGCACGCAAAGCCATTATTGCTTGCGGCACATGAGCCTCATTGGGTGAAGCAATATAAACCAATCGAATAGCCGGGTTGCCTATGATATTTTCTAAACTTTCAGGAATAACATCAAGTTCTGCCGAGCGTGATTTACGGAAGGTTTCATCCGGCTCATAACCATAAATTCGATTTATAAGGAGATTCTTTGGCCGCGCCAACATGGGTTTTTCCCATATTGCCAAGCCCGAGTACGGCGACATCAATTTGTGTTTTCATTTTAATTCCCAAAGATGATTTTGAAATTATAAAATTAAGTTGGACGATACCGATAGAGAGTTCATATTAGGGTCAAAAAAACCAAAGACCGCATCATAAACAATTTATCAGAAATATACACTATCATTTAAAGTCGGCTTTTTCCAATCAATGGTTGAAGAAGAAATCGGAGAATTCACAAAAAAAAGCGACTGGGATTTTGTGGATAGTTGTGTTGATAATGCCATCCCGGGGATATTGATGAGATTTTAAATTGCAATGGGCGTGATGGTCGGTTGATGACCGAAAAAATATGATTATGGCATATTTCCCTGTATAAAAATTGAAAAAAACAAAAAACCTCCGATATTTTACATGATATTGTTGTGTTATAGATTTTGGGGCGCTGTTGAAGGCTATTCGAAAAAACGTAAAATAAGCTTCCGTGATTCTGCTGAAAGTTGGAAGCGCCTGGTAGTAGCGAAGATCGAACAATATTAAAATTTCAACTGTTTTTTCAGGGTGAGGTGTTAATGTTTCCATTACAGGATCCAATATTAGTTTTTACAGTATTGATGCTGATAATACTGTTGGCTCCGTTGTTGGCAGAACGCCTTAAGGTTCCCGATTTGGTTCTGCTTCTGGGGATTGGCGCACTGCTGGGGCCCAATGTGGCAGGAGTGCTGGAAAGAGATAATGCGATAACATTATTCGGTTCGGTCGGTCTTTTGTATATTATGTTTCTGGCCGGATTGGAAATTGACCTGCATCGCTTCATTCGTACCCGGCGCCGCAGTATTACTTTTGGGTTACTGACTTTTTCAATACCGCAGTTACTGGGAACTCTTGCAGGCAGATATATTCTGGGATTTGACTGGATGGCTTCAGTATTACTGGCGAGTTTGTTTGCTTCACACACTTTGCTGGCATATCCGGTGGCCAGCCGTTTTGGTCTGGCGCGCAGTGAGCCAGTGGCAATTACTGTTGGTGGTACGATTATTACCGATACGCTGGCGTTGCTGGTGTTGGCGGTGGTGGCTGATATGCATCGGGGGATGAATTCCGGTACCGGGTTCTGGCTCAATATCGGTTTTGGAATCATTGGGTTGATCATGGTGATTTGTTTCGGCGTGCCTTTGTTGACTCGCTGGTTTTTCAAAAAAGTTTCTGAGCATGGCGGTACGCAATTTATTTTTGTGCTGACTGTAGTGTGTGCTTGTTCCTATCTTTCGCATTATGCCAAGATGGAACCGATTATCGGGGCTTTTTTGGCGGGAGCTGCTTTTAACCGGTTGATTCCTGAACGCAGTCCGTTGATGAATCGTGTAGAGTTTGTCGGCAATAACCTGTTTATACCATTTTTTTTGATTTCGGTTGGTATGCTGGTGGACTTCAAGTCATTATCCGGGAGCGCCTATGGCTGGCTGGTATTGATTGTCATGGTCAGCGGAGTCGTGATCAGTAAGTACCTCGCGGCGTGGATCACCGGAAGTTTGTTCAAATATTCTGCCGATGCCATGAAAATAATCTTTGGTTTGAGTGTAGTGCAGGCAGCCGCTACATTGGCCGCAGTACTGGTCGGATATGAACTTAAAATATTTGATGCGACCGTTTTGAACGGGGCAATTGCCATGATTCTGGTTACTTGTCTGCTGGGCGCATGGTGTGTTGACCATTTCGGGCGCAAACTGGCTGAGCAGGAATCGGTTCGACGCGAAGCACCATGTGCTGAACAGCGTATGTTGGTGGCTTTGAAGAAGCCGGAATCTTCGCTGGGGTTATTAAATCTCTCATTCATGTTGAGAAAGCCATCAGTGCCGGGCATGATTTATCCGCTGACGGTGGTAAATGATATTGGGGACACTGATGCGGCGGTCGCAAAGGGTGAAAAACATCTGGCGCATTGTCTTTCGCAGGCCGCTTCGGTAGATATTCCGGTTAGTCCCAAAGTCCGGGTTGACATCAATCCTTCGGACGGACTGGTGCATGTGGCAAAGGAATTT
This sequence comes from Lentisphaerota bacterium, assembly GCA_012519765.1. Lineage (GTDB taxonomy): Bacteria > Verrucomicrobiota > Lentisphaeria > Victivallales > Victivallaceae > UBA7640. The sequence continues at coordinate 834 of JAAYPP010000056.1, read as the reverse complement.
CGGGCCAGCATCCTGATTATCGGCTGGGAAAAACGAGTCACATTGGGAACGATGCTTTTTGGAACCATGATGGAAAGTTTAATTGCTGACTGTCCGTCCAGGTTGTTGTTCTGCCGTTTGTTGCAACCGCCGAATACTTTCAAAAGAATCATTATCCCGTTTGGTCCGTTATCTTCCAGACGTCATGATCTAAGCTCATTATTGGATGATCTTAAATCTTTATCCCGACAGCTTGGAGCTGATATAAAAGCGTTTGTGATACGCGGTGAAGATGAGTTGACGGCAGCACTTGAAGGCCTTGCTGCGGCTTGTCCGATCTCGGTGGATGTTGCTGGGGCGTGGCGCAAAATCCAAGACGCGATATTGCAAGGCTTAAATGAAGATGACCTGCTGCTGCTGCCGTGTGAACGGCGGGACAGTCCGCTGTGGCATCCGGGAATAGAAAACCTGCAACAATTGGTTGTTAATCGTTCGATAAAGCAGAGTTTTCTGATGGCATATCCTTCATTGCAAAGCGGCGAAAACGCAGAATCAGCCGGGATTTCGTCGGTTGATAACACGACTTCGGCAACTAATCGCAGTCTGTCATATTATGGTATAAACATTCCTTCCGATATGCGGTTGGAGGATGCTTTGGAAGTAATGGTGAAACGCGTACTGGAAGACAGTTGGCTTCAAAAGACAATAATTCAGCAGATATTAGCTTCTGCCCGTTCCTATCCGTTGTCTTTAGGCGAGGGGGCGGCCTTGCTGCATTGTCATTGTGACGGCATCAGCAATCCGATGCTGCTTGTCGGCACCGGCGGAAAAGGCGATAAATGGCAATTCAATAAT
>JAAYPP010000055.1 GCA_012519765.1 Lentisphaerota bacterium | reverse complement strand
GCAACGAAGCGGGCAAGATCTTTCGCCCGCGTTTTCGCAGTCAAAGGGCTTTTATAACATTCTACGCTGTCGAGGTCGAGCAGACCAACTTCCAGGCCGGCTGCGGTATCTCTGGAATAAATGTTATGAATTTTTAAATCACCGTGGGTGGTGCAATTTTCATGAAGATGATTGAGGCAGAAAATAACCTGATTCCGATATTCGGTGAAATATGATTTATTTCCCAGCAACCCCGGAATAAGCGTGTTTGGAGGAATGATATTTTCGACATAGTCAGTGATGAGATATGATGTGTTCAACAACAGATGGTATCGATATTTGAATACTGCAGCCAGAACCTGCGGGGTTTTTACTCCCGCGGAACGCAACAAATTGGAAACCCGCAGTACCTTGGCCGGTCGCGGCTTACTTAAAATATGGCGCAACGCATAGAAAAAACCTTTTGAATTATAACGCTTGAGAAAGAAGACTCCGGCTTCGGCAGTTTCTACTCTGGCAGCCTTGACGCTGCGAGAGTCTTTAAGAATCAACGCCCCCTCAAAGAGACGGTCCGGTGAATCAAGCAATGCACGCAGTTCCAATCTTCCGGTGTTAATCAGCACGGACAGTTTGTCGCTACGAAAAGACAAATAGTCACCACTGTTAGAACCGTGGTGACTAGATGTTGATTTGATGTTCATTGGTATTGGGTGAAATCGTTTTATAATCAAGTCAGAGGTTGGCGACTACCAGATCGCCAACTTCTGCCGTTGAATATCCCATTTTTCCGGCGGCCATAGATTTCAATTTGTTGCCGGTGACATACGCAACACTTTTTTCAATTGCAGTAGCGGCTTCACATTCGCCGAGATGCTCAATCATCATACCAGCCGCCAGAACTGCGGCGAGCGGATTTATCACACCCATCCCGGTATATTTCGGGGCAGAACCGCCGATCGGTTCAAACATGCTGACTCCGTTCGGATTGATATTGCCGCCGGCGGCGATACCCATGCCGCCCTGAGTCATTGCGCCGAGGTCGGTGATAATGTCACCGAACATGTTTTCAGTGACAATAACATCGAACCATTCCGGATTCTTTACCATCCACATGGTGGTGGCGTCAACATGCGCGTAATCGGTTTTGACATGAGGATATTCAGCGGCGACTTCATAAAAGACACGTTCCCAGAGATCGAAAACATAGGTCAGTACGTTGGTTTTGCCGCAGAGGGTCAACTGTGCGGTTTTCCCGGCGGCGATATCCTCCGGTTTTAAACCGCGCCAAGGCGCTGCTTTGGAGTGGCGTTTGTTTGCCAGTTCGAAGCTGAAACGAATTGCGCGCTCGACTTGCTTGCGGGTGTAGACCATAGATTGTACTGCGGTTTCGTTGTCTGTACCTTTCATGGTGAAACCGCCGATACCGGTATAAAGACCGCCGACGTTTTCACGAACGACGACATAATCAATGTCTTCCGGCTTTTTGTTTGCCAGCGGAGTTTCTACGCCTGGAAACAACTTGACTGGACGGAGATTGATGTACTGATCGAGATCAAAACGAAGCTTGAGCAGAATGCCCTTTTCCAGGATACCGGGTTTTACTTTTGGGTGTCCGATAGCACCAAGCAGTGCCGCGTCGAATTTTTTCAGCTTATCGGTAGCGTCTTCCGGCAAAACTTCACCGGTCGCGAGATAGTTCTCGCCGCCCCAGTTGAAAGTTTCTGTGACATATGAGAAATTAAATTTGCGGCCGGCAGCAGCCAGTACTTTCAGCGCTTCGGCAGTTACTTCCGGACCGGTTCCGTCTCCGGGGATGACGGCGAATTTGTAATTCTTCATGAAATTAACCCTTTTGATTAAGTTTTAGGTATTCAAAATGCAAAAAATATTCTAAACAATATAATATCGGCAGAAGCTTTTTCAAGACTCCGCAGGGAAATGGCGTGCAGATTAATAATTAAGCCTGAAAGTTGTAAAATCGGTTAAGCAAGATTAAATTTAAGGTCTGGTATTAATGATTGAGAAAGTTCAGGGGATCTATAATTATGAAGCGTTTATTCTTTTTATTGGCTGTAGTAATGGCGATGGTATTATTTCTTTTTGTCGCCGGCTGTGAACGGCTTTCTTCTAAAAGCACCGCAGAACTGCTGAATGAAGGTGTTAAACTGGCGGCAGGCGGCAAATGGAATAAGGCTCATAAATATGCGGAGGCCGCAGTCAAGCGTGAATCCAATAATCAATATACGCAGCTTTTCTTTGCGTTTACCTGCGAGCACACTGGAAAGAACGCGCAGGCTTTGGCGGCCGCTGAAAGTGCCGCAGAATTGGCACCCGGTAATTTTACCGTAAAATATACTTTAGGACGACTTTATGCCCAACAGGGAAAAACTCAGGATGCGGTCAAGCCGTTGATGGAAGCTTTTAATTTGAAACCCACTGATCCATTCAATATTCTGCTGTTAGCTGAGGTTTATCGCAGAATGAATGCTTCAAGTCTGGCCATCAATTATTACAATCAACTGGTACGCAATCATGCCGAGTTCATGAGCGACAAAAACAACGCCGCCTGGGTGTGGAATCAATTGGCAGTGATTTATACCGGGCTGGACAGCATCCGTAATGCCGCGAGTTGTTTCAGACAGGCTTATACACTGGCTCCGGAAAAACCTTATGTAGTGATCAATTTTGCGGTATTTATGGATCGCATTCAACGCCGTGACCGTGCCGTGACTTTTTATCAAAAATATTTGGAATTAACTGCTAACGATGTCGAGTTCGCGGAAAAACATGAACTGATAAGAAAACGTCTTGGCACGCCGGTTTCGCAGTGAGGTTTTATCGATGAACCGTTCCATTCCGGACGAAATCATCCATGAGGTTCGCAGCCGTTCCAATATTATCGAAACGCTTAGCGGTTTCGGAGTTCATCTGAAAAAAAGCGGCAGTGCATCATGGAAAGCCTGTTGCCCATTTCATAACGAGAAAACGCCGTCATTTACGGTGAATGAGACGACGCAGCGTTACAAGTGTTTCGGTTGCGGGAAGGGCGGCGATGTCTTCCGTTTTGTGATGGAGCATCAGTCGGTCGATTTTCCTCATGCCATCCATATTCTCGCTGAGCGTTGCGGAGTGGTCATCCCTGAAAAAAGCAGTTTTTCTCCTGAGGAAGATGCCCGTAACCGGGAGAAACGCAACAAGCGCGAACGGTTGCTTGAAATCTCCGCTGAATTTGCCAAATGGTATTCGTCACTGTTGTGGAGCAATCAGAATTCGCCGGTTGGGCGTTATTTTCAGCGTCGGCGTATTCCGCGAGAGGTTGCGGAGGCATTTCAAATCGGTGCGGTTCCTGACGGATGGGACAATTCTTTAAAATACGGTTTATCCAAAGGATTCACTGAAGAAGAGATGCTGGACGCCGGTATCCTTAAACTGCACGAAGAAAAGCAATCGGTCTATGACCGTTTTCGCAATCGTTTGGTGTTCACGATCTGGAATGAAGAGGGCAAGCCGGTCGGCTTCAGCGGGCGGGCCATTGAGCCGGATCAAATTCCGAAGTATTTGAACAGCCCCGAAACCCCGATTTTTCATAAAGGTTCTATTCTTTATGCTTTGCCGCTGGCACGGCGGCAGATTCATGAAAAGGGTTTTGCGATTCTATGCGAAGGTCAGATTGATACTGTCGCCATGCATTGTGCAGGATTTTTGAATACGGTCGCGACCCAGGGAACTGCTTTCGGCGAGGAGCACGCACGAATGCTCAAGCGTTATTGCGATCGTGTTTTGCTGGCCATGGATTCGGACAACGCCGGTCAGGAAGCGATTCTTAAGGCGATCAAGATACTGTTGCCGCTTGATTTTGAGGTTCAGATTATCCGCTGGCCTGGCGGAAAAGACCCTGACGAATTATATCAGAACGAAGGGGCCGGTCATATTGCCGAACAAGTAGCCGGCGCGATTGATTTTTTTGATTTCGTATGGGCGCGGCTGGAAGTGCAATTTGATCAGAGTCAACCATTCGGGCGGCAGAATGCCGCCGCCGCCGCCCTTGAATATCTGACGCTGATTTCAGCTCCGGTGGCGCGCGAACTTTATATCCGCAAGCTTGCGCAATGTGTCAAAGTCCCGGAGGCGGTTATTGCCAGGCAGATGGGCGAAGTGATGGGTAAGTCATCTTTTCATCAACCGTCCGCAATTGCTGCGGATATGGTTATTATTCAGGAAGAAACCGGAGATGATTGCCCCACAGAAGTCGCTCATGCCGAAGAAATATTACTCAGTCTGACGCTGGCTGACCTCGCTCTTGCACAACGGCTTGGTGAACTGTTTACTCCCGACATGTTCTCCACCACTATGGTCGGGCAGGCTCTCAATATTGTAATCAGTCTGGCGGGCGAGGGTGGCTGGGAAAAGCGTTTCGATATCTTGTCGGATATGGAGGACGAACGCGAACAGGAGGATGCGCGGCTCGGACGGATACTGGTACAGGAAGCGGCGGTACCCGAAGAAAAAATCGAAAAGGCTGTCGCCGATACGGTGAGTGTCATTAAGCGCTTCAAACTTGAAAAGCGCCTCAATGAAATCAAGCAAAAAATGCAGAACCTGATCGACCAGGAAGAACGCAAATCGTTACTCAAAGAATATTTAGAACTCAGCCAGCAGAAACTTTGACAGTTTAAAATTCACGCGCGCATAATGCGCGCGCGAATTTCAGCGTTACCGATAAAACGTAATTTTATCCAAAACGTCCATTATTTCCCGGCGCAGGCGCATCTTCAAAACGGCTGAGGTTGACAAACTCCATACGATGGGGATAAAACTTTAAGGGGATAGTTCCAGTCTGCCCGTTACGATTTTTCTCAACAATCAGCTCGGCATCTACACCAGCGCGAGATTGTTCTTCGTTCAATCCTTTGTTCTGATCACGGTTGCGGTGAAGGAATGCGACAATGTCGGCATCCTGTTCAATAGAACCAGATTCACGAAGGTGACTCAATTTTGGTTTTGCGTCAGCGTTGGCGCTTTTCTCGACCTCTCGGTTCAGCTGAGCGAGCACCAGTACCGGGACATTCAAATCTTTGGCCAGACTCTTGAGTCCGCCGGAAATTGATGCCACTTCCTGCTGTCGCCCTTCTTTGCGACTGCGTTCTTCTCCGGTCATAAGCTGTAGATAGTCGATGGCAATTAATTTTATTCCGTGTTCAATACACATGCGCCGCGCTTTGGCTCGCAATTCGGAAATTGAAATTCCCGAAGTCGGATCTACAAAAATTCTGGACTCTTCAAATTTTTTTACTGCCAAAGTCAATTTGTTAATCTCGTTCGGGCGGAATTTGCCGTTGAAAAAACTAGATTCCGGCACATCGGCTTCAGTGCAAATTAAACGTCGAGTAATCTGGTCAGCGGTCATTTCCAAACTGAAAAAAGCAACTGGAGGATGTTCCGGGCGCAAAGCAATATTGCGCAACATATTCAGCGCGATCGAAGTTTTTCCGATGGAAGGCCTGGCGGCCAGAACAAACATTTCCCCCGGTTTAAAGCCGAAAACCATACGGTCCAAATCCGGGAAACCTGTTTTAATGCCGACGTCAACCTCATGGCGCAGAATTTTTTGAATATAGTCGAAAGCGCTGTGAACGCTGTCTTTGATTTCAATAATATCAGATTTCTCAATGCTGAACCTGATTTCAAAAATCTTGGATTCGATTTCATCAATCAGTTCTTTGGCGTTCTTACTCTGATCGTAACAGTATAAAAGCGACTCCGAACATACTCCAATCATACGGCGCAACATCGCATATTCGGCAACTATCGCGCACCAGTTTTCCAGATTGGCGGTAGTAGATATCGCCCCATGCAGTTCAGCCAGAACAAATTCACCGCCAATTTCGTCAAGTTTGCCGGATCGGCGCAAATCATCAGCCACCGCGAGCATATCTGCGCCGCCTTTGGTCTCTTCATGAATGCGGACCAATGATTTGAAAATCTCACGATGTACATGCGAATAAAAAACATCGCTGCCACGAAGGTTTTCAATGGCAATATCAATACATGAGGACGGCTCACGAAGCATTGCCGACAGTACTGCCCGTTCAGCTTCAAGATTGTGGGGCTGCGGTCGATTATCGGAAAAAACACCCGAAGCAGGGTTCTGCGTCGGGTGTTCATCGGTTTTTTTACGGTAGGCCATTATAATCGTGCTCAGCCGCGAACGACCCAGATCTTGACATTAGTAGTGACATCCGCATGAAGTTTGACCGGAATCTCATATTTTCCGAGTTCTTTAATTGGTGCTTCAAGCAGAATACGTTGGTAATCGACTGCCAAACCGTTTTCATCAAGTTTATCAGCAATATTACGGGCATTGATTGATCCGAAAAGTCGGTTGTCATCAGAAGCCTGCACTGCTATCGAAATTTCGACCTCAGCAATCTTTGCCGCCAATTCTTTAGCCTGAGCGAATTCCGTCTGGCGTTTAGCTTCAATTTTTTCTTTGTTTGCAGCCAGTACGCGAAGGGCGCCTTGGGTAGCTTTGTCAGCCAGTTTACGAGGAATCAGAAAGTTGCGCGCATATCCCGCCGACACAGAGACTTCTTCTCCGGCCAGCCCGAGAAACTCAACATCCTGAAGTAAAATCAGTTTTACATTAGCCATTATGTCATTCTCCTAAAATTCAAATTAATAAACCAGACTGACAATGCGGGCGCGCTTGATGGCGGTGCAAAGCATTTTCTGATGCAGCAGGCAAGTACCGGTTACACGGCGCGGCATAATTTTGCCTTTTTCGGTCTGAAACTTTTTCAAAATTTCAGCGTCTTTAAAATCAACATATTCGACTTTTGATTCGCAGAAACGGCAAATCTTCGGCTTGCTTGGACGTTTGCGATTCGAAACTCTTTTTTCTCTTTTCTCCATAATTTTATTACCTTAATGTTAGTTTTCGTTAATGAAAATTTAAACGTTAAAACGGAATATCATCTTCGGCACCATCGCCGCCAACTTCAAAAGCATCATTGGGCATAGGAGGAGCCTGATTATCGCTTGCCGGCGGTGCCTGGTAGGTATTTCTACCCTGCGGCTCTGGACGCGGATAACTGCCAGACTTTTCTTGACGCGGTGATGCCGCCGGAGCGGCTCCATAATTGGAACGCGGCGGCTGAGTTGCGCCAGCCCGCGGCTGATAGCTATCGCCGCCATCATCAATCCCGCGATCTGAGCGGCTTCCAATAAACTGGACACGTTCAGCTACCACCCGCAGGCGGCTGCGTTTCTGTCCGGTTTCGCGATCTTGCCACTGGTCAAGCTGTAATCTTCCTTCAATCAGTACCGGGGCCCCTTTCTGCAAAATACGTCCGGAACTTTCGGCCTGTTTATCCCAGACCACAATATCGACGAAACATACTTCGTCTCTGTTGGGATCGCCGCTGCGACGATTTACCGCCAGTCCAAACTCACAGACTGCAACTCCACTATTGGTGTAGCGCAATTCAGGGTCACGGGTCAGGTTACCCAGTAGAATTACTTTGTTCAAAGAAGCCATGATATCCTCCTACTAGCTGTTGATTTACAGAAAGTTTATACTTCGACCAGTTTAGTTCTGGCGTCTTTTGACGGACGATCATACACAATAATCATATCGCGCAATACCCGTTCATCAAGTTTAAATTTCTCCTTAATTGAAATGGTTTTATCAGCATCCAGCTCAAAAACGAAATTCCAATAAATTCCGGCCTTACGTCGGTTAATTTCGTAGGCAAAAGGAATACGCCCCATCGCAACGGATTCCTCCATTTTTCCGCCGAACCCCTCAATCAGCGCAGCAAACTCTTTGCTGAACGCTTCGCCCTCATCCTCAACTTTTCGGATGTCCAAAATAAAAATTGCTTCATATTTTTTCAAAACCTGTTCCTCCATGGTTTGATTTTGTTTTTTTCACTGTTCCAATTCTTTTTCTTCCGGCAATTTCCAACCGTTGAAACTATTCATCGCAGCATTTAAACCACGCGTCAATACACAAATTACTGCATCTGTTCCTGCAACAATGACTTGGTCAAAAATGTTTTGTTCAGATTCATTAAACCTGCCGAGAACATGTTCGATTTGTCCATTGTCGCCTGCTTCTCCAATACCCAGCCGCAACCGGCTGAATTGTTCAGTGCCAAGACATTCAATCAGAGATTCAATGCCGTTATGACCTCCGCTACTGCCACCGCGCCTGAGGCGCATTCTGCCCAGCGGAATATCAACGTCATCATAGACAACCAGTATTTCGTCAGGAGTGATGTTTTCTGCACTAATCAGAGAAACCACAGCCTTGCCGCTTAAATTCATATAGTTCTGCGGCATCTGCAATATCAGCTCACGACCGCGGAAACGACCGCGAAAATTGATCGCGTTGTGCTTGTTGAATTTTTCAAAAGAACCCGGCAGTATATCCAGAAGAAGTTTAATCAGCTCAAAGCCGGCATTGTGTCGGGTTTTTTCATACTCGGCTCCGGGATTTCCCAGACCGACTATCAGTTTTATCCGGCCGGACTCAGCAATCATTGTCAATTTCCTCTGCTGCCCTGAAAATCAGTATTAAGCGTCTTCCTTCTTTTTCTTCTCTACGGCTTTCGGTTCTTCAACCGGAGTTTCCGAATCAGTTTCAGCCTTGATTCTGGGCTGGTGAAGATGGAAAACCACCGCACCGGCATCAGCCATCGCTTCAATTTCAGCAGGCAACTTTAAATCTTGGACAGTGATTTTATCCCCGATTTCCAGAGCTGCTACGCTGACTTCAATGCTTTCCGGCAAGTCCTGAGGAAAACAACGCACTTCCAATTCATGCAAATCCTGCTCCAGAACACCACCATTGGCGGTACCGGCTGGAATATCCCCATGCTTGGCGTGAATCAACACGATTCCGTGCATTTTCTCACCGGATGCGACTTCATTGAAGTCAATGTGGATGAAGCTGTTTTTCATTGTATTGAACTGAACTTCCTTGACTGCCGCCAACTTGTCAATGCCTTCGCCTTTAAGGGCAATCAAATTGACATCATGACGCGCTGCAGCCTGCCATGCGGAAGCCTTCACATAAATCATTTCTCCTGGCTTGCCTTTGGAGTAAATAACTGCCGGAACGAGCCCTGTTTTGCGGGCGCGTCGGACAGCGGAACTTCCCTTTTCGCTACGGGGAGTCACCGCTATTTCATACGTTTTTTTGCTCATAATTTTCCTTTTGGGTTGAATTAGTCTTATGAACTTTCGGTTTTTATTTCTTTATTCTGAACAATGTAGAGACCGAAACGCCTTCATGAATACGCCTGATAGCCTCTCCCAAAAGCGGTGCGATGCTCAATACTTTGATTTTGCCATTGAGCGTATTGCTGATCGGAATCCCATCGGTTACAACCATTTCTTCAATAGAAGTGTTTGCCGCAAGTTTTTCATATCCTTTTTCATTTAGCACACAGTGTGTGATTGCGGCGAAAACTTTTGATGCTCCTTCTTCTTTTAACTTATCCGCGGCAGAGCAGAGTGTTCCTGCTGTTGAAGTCATATCATCAGTAATCACGCAAGTACGACCTTTTACGTCGCCGACTAAATGCGAGGTGGCTACCGAGGTGGCGCTGATCCGCCGTTTGGCAATAACTGCCAATCCGGCATCAAGAGCATCGCAATATGACTGAGCCATTTTAACACTGCCGGAATCGGGTGACACGGCGACCACATTAGGGCCGAGGCGCTGACGTAAATAAGGAGAAATTACCGGACGGGCATAAAGGTGGTCTACCGGGATATCAAAAAATCCCTGAATCTGCTGAGAATGCAGATCCATGGCAATGATCCGATTGGCTCCGGCGATCGTGATCAAATTGGCCACCAGCTTGGCTGTAATCGGCACACGCGGCCGATCTTTGCGATCCTGTCTGGCATATCCGTAGTACGGCAATACTGCGGTAATTCGTGCTGCTGAAGCCCGCTTTGCCGCGTCAAGCATAATCAGCAATTCCATCAAATGCTCGTTGGTGGGTGCGCAAGTTGGTTGAATAATAAATACATCGGCCCGTCGGACATTTTCTTCGTATTGGCAGAAAATTTCACCGTCAGGGAAACGAGTCAGATTCACCTTGCCCAGCGGCACTCCGAGATATGCGGCGATATCGCTGGATAGCTGTGGATTCGCAGAACCTGAATAAATGCAAATGTTTTTAGGCATTGCCCTGTCCTCTTTTCCTTTGTTTTACGACAAATCCTAAAACGTGACAGAGCAGAAATTGAAAACACAGAACTCTGTGTATCAAAAAAGCCTTATGGGTTTGCGCCGGAATTCGGGCAAAAATCCAATGCACGGATTAAGGTCTTGTCAAATTTAATTTTAAAATCTGAACTTTTAAAATAACCCCGGATGCCAAAATTACAAAGACATTAATAATTAAAACTTGGATTTTTATTCGTGAGAATGTACCGTATGAAGCCGACAGGGCATCGTCAGATACCAAAACTTTAAATAACAATACTCAGCAGGGTATTACGAACGTGTCCCAAAAGACCGCAAATATTAATTTTTGATAAAAACGGAGCAGACCATGACAGATATTACCAATTTTCATCTTCATCATTTCCTTGCCGAGGGTAATATTGTTTGCGGCCTGAAGGCTATGGATGCTGAAGGCGCGGTCAGCGAACTGATATCCCGCCTCTGCCACAACAATGCCGGACTTGATTGTGACTTTGTAACTGCGGAAGTCAATGCCCGTGAAAAAATCAATCCAACAGTTATCGCTCCGGGACTGGCGGTGCCACATGCCAGGTTGCCGCGATTAGAGCGTTTGCTGGTGGCGCTGGGGACATCAGAAAAAGGAATTGATTTTCACTGTCCAGGTATGCCCCCGGTCAATGTTATCGTCCTGATTCTTACGCCAAAAGACGATCCAGGTCTTCATCTCCAAGTACTTAGCGCGCTGGCAGCCGACTTCAGCAATCCGGAAACCATCGCAACTGCTGCCGCTCAGAAAAATCCTGAAAATGCACTGAAGTTCCTCCACTCTGCAAATGTTGTGTTGCCACAGTATCTCACTGCTCGCAATGTAATGAATAAAACTCCGATAACTTTGCAGGAATCTGATACTCTGCAAAAGGCGATTGAGGTTTTAGCTACTGAGCGCTATGATGATGTCCCGGTTCTTGATCCGGAAGGCGATGTGCGTGGAACGGTTTCTCTCGAAGATATACTCCGCTTCAGCCTGCCTGACCATATTTTGTGGATGGAGGATTTGACCGCCATTAACCGTTTTCAGCCCTTTGCGGAGATGTTGCGTGATGACGAAGAAACTAAACTTGCAGATTTCATGCGCGAAGAAGTCATCAGTGTCAATGAGGAGCTCCCCGCCATTCAACTTGCCAAAATATTTTTGTTGCACAAATGCCGGCAAATCTTGGTACTCAGAGAGAAAAAACTGGTCGGAGTCGTAAATCTTAAAGAATTCATCACCAAAATATTCTGGGAATAACCGCATTATCGAAGCGACAGTAATCGGCGATGCGGTTGCAAGTTCGAGCCGTCGGTTGTACATTTAATTAATTTATGGGAAATCATTATTAATGTTTACCGGACTTATTGAAAATACAGCAACACTTAAAGCCAGAAGCAGTGGCAAATTACTTCTGGCGCCTCGACATGAGTTCAGCGGCGGGGTAAAACCTGGCGACAGCATAGCAATCAACGGTTGTTGCCTCACTTTGGAAAAGATTAATGGCGACGGCGTTCTTGAATTTCATGTTCTGGAAGAAACCATGCGCCGCACCAACCTCGGACACCTGCCGGTCGGCTCAATGCTGAATATGGAACGCGCCATGCAGGCAGGCTCCAGACTGGACGGACATATTGTGACCGGGCATATCGACTGTACCGGAAAAATGGTGAGTATTTCCCAAAATGGAGCTGACATTATTGCCACAATCAATTTTCCCGAATTGTTGAAACCGTTTTTGATCAGCAAAGGCTGTATCGCAGTTGATGGTATTTCCCTGACTCCGGTACGGGTTGAGGACGATATATTTACGATTCATCTGATTCCGGTTACGCTCGGCGAAACCGCGTTGCCGAGTCGGCGAACCGGTGATTTAATCAATCTTGAAGGTGATTTGCTGGCCAAATATGTTCAGCATCAACTCGGGATAATGGGCTATGCATCCGGTAGCAGCGTGACCATGCAAAAACTGCGCGACGCTGGCTGGTAAGGATAATCATGTTCGGTATCAGCTTACTGCATTTAAACGAAGAATCAGAAATTCCGCTTATCCCGGAAATTTTTAGAATTGTTGAGTTTCCGGGTCACTACCTGAATCATGCGGAAAAACTGCAAAAGCTATCGCAAGATTTTATTTTTAATGATTTGTTTCCGATAGCGCTGACTAGAGAAATCGCACTGCAAAATCAGCGGATACAGGACAATTTTCTTTGTCAATGTAGTTCATTAATGGATTGTTCCGCCCGTCTTGAGTCATCCGGAATTATTGTCGACTTTGAAGTTGAAAGTGGTTTTTCTGATCAGAATTATCATAATGCAACTACAGCCCTGCTCAAAAAACTTGCTGCCGATCTTTTGAGAACAGAATCCACACTCCTGTTACCCGTACGCTTCCCGTTCAAGTCCGAAGCCGAAGGTTCATCCGAAAAATATCTTACAACACTGAAAAATCTTCTTTCACCTCAATTCGGTTTTGTCGTTAATGTTTACCCACACGAACTGGCCGGAAAAGAACTGGATATCCAAAAGCTGCTGCATTGGCTCCGTTTCGACACCAAAGCAATCCGTTTTGTCTATGAGCCGGAAACCGGAAACCGATTGGTAAAAAGACTGTTGACACCGTGGGTTAAAATGATTCACAGTTTTGGAATGGATATTCCGCTGATTGCCGCGCCCATGATTGAACACTCTGAAACTTTAGAGTATGAGTTGTTGCTGTTACGAGATTTATTTATAGATTTACACAACGAAAACGAAAAGGAGCTGAAAAATGTTGAAACTTGGCGTAAATGTTGATCATGTCGCGACCGTCAGACAAGCGAGGTTGGCGAAATATCCCAACCCGCTTGATGCAGCGTTAATCTGCGAAAAGTCCGGAGCCTGGGGAATTACCGCTCACCTCCGCGAGGATCGACGCCACATCAATGATCACGACCTGACAGAGCTTAAAAACAATGTCAAATTTCTGAATATGGAAATGGCCGCTACTGCAGAAATGCTGGATATCGCGATCAAGCTGAAACCGAACAGCTGTTGTCTCGTTCCGGAGAAACGTCAGGAATTGACCACCGAAGGCGGTCTGGACGTCATCGGTAATACCGCATATCTCAGCGACGCGGTAAAAAGACTTCAGGAAGCCGGAATCATCGTCAGCATTTTTATTGATCCGGATTTGGAGCAAATCAAAGCCGCGCAATACGCCGGCGCCGATTACATTGAACTTCATACCGGAGCTTTTTCTAACTGCGAAGGGGCCGCGCAACGCGTTGAACTTGACCGGTTGATCAAAGCGGCCAATTATGCCCATTCCATTGAGCTCAAAGTCAACGCCGGACATGGTATCGATTACTGGAATATCGCTGGCATTCTGGAAATTCCGCATCTTCAGGAATTGAATATCGGGCATAGCATCATTGCCCGCGCAGTTATGACAGGCATGGAAAATGCCGTTCGTGAAATGATTTCACTGATGCGACCATACAGCAAATAGAATCTTCAGGAGGTTAAGATGCGCAAGAAAAAGTTACCGGACACCCATCTCTACTTGGAATATTTATTGCCAATAGCGATGAAAGCCCGCAATGAAAAAAGAATTCCCAAAACGCAAATCATGAGAATTATCGTTGAGCTCTGCGCGGAAAGGGAACTCTCTATATCCGAATTATCTGTTCTGTTGTTGCGTACTAAAGGGACGCTTCATACCCATTATATCGGCTTCATGTGCGACCACGGACTGTTGCAACGAAAATTTCCAGGTCATCAGGTTCAGCCGAAACAAAAATACGTTGCGGATCGTTCAGTGCTTGAAAACACTGATTATTTTTCTTCTAGCGAATAATTAAATTCAGGTTCGATTATGGCTAATACGGTTTTTCATAATTTATTCGATTACGCTGTTTCCAATGGTGCATCCGACATCCATATCAAAGAAAATGCGCCGGTTTCTTTGCGGATCGACGGCGGCATCGTTCCAACCGATTTTACCCCGGATTTTGAAATGATGATGCGCTTCGTCAGTGATATCGCGTCCGAAGAACAGATTGACAGGCTTAACAAAACCGGCGACCTCGATCTCTCACATCTTGAAGATGAAGTCGGACGTTTTCGCATTAACTTTCACCACCAGCGCAATTCTCTTTCGATCAGCTTACGTCATGTTAAAAATAAAGTCATGACTTTTGACGAATTAGGTCTTCCGCCGACTTTGCATAAAATATCAGAACGGCAACGCGGTATTATTTTCATGACTGGAACTACCGGCTCAGGTAAATCCACCACGCTGGCAGCAATTCTTGAACACATCAACGCTAATTATGCTAAACATGTTATCACCATCGAAGACCCCATCGAATATGAATTTGAAGATAAAAAATCATTTTTCGAACAGCGCGAAGTCGGCATTGACACCGAGTCTTTCGCTAGCGCATTGAAACACGCTTTGCGCCAGGATCCAGATGTCATAATGGTGGGCGAAATGCGGGATCGCAACAGTTTTGAAACCGCATTACAAGCCGCCGATACCGGACATCTCGTCTTGACTACGCTGCATGCATCAAACTCAGCTCAGTCCATCACCCGTATTCTCGACTTTTTTCAGCAATCGGAACACGAACAAATCCGCGAATCGCTGGCCAATAACCTGGCGGCAATTGTTTCGCAAAGACTGATACCCCGCGCTCTCGGTGACGGTCGCGTTCCCGCCTGCGAAATTATGCTCAACACGCCGTTAATTACAAAACTGCTTCTCGAAGATAAACTGGAAAAACTTTCGGCGGCAATCGGTGCCGGTCGAAACGAGGGCATGCAGACTTTCAATCAGTGCCTTTATGACCAAGTTCAAGAAGGTATTATCAGCGAAGAAGATGCGCTGCTCCACTCCGATAACCCCGGACAGTTGAAAATGAATTTTCAAGGCATTTTCCTTTCTCAGGGCGACAACCAGATTGTCGGATAATATTTGTAACTTGGATATTAAACTTAGCGCGCGCATTATGCGCGCGTGAAGTTTAAGACGGCAGTAACAACAATTTTAAATTAAAAATCGGCATGAAAAAAATGGTAAAGCAGTCCAATGTTCCGGCTATTTTTTATGTTAAATATAGTGCTGTCTGATCGCCCATAAATTGATCTGCTCAATCAGCCTTCCCACGACTGCATTAACCTTGAAAAATCAGCCAAAGTTCAGATTAAAGACTCTTGATAAATGGATGCACTTGAGTATATTAATACTTTTGCGGTGGCGGTAGGCAGTCGCTTCGTTGTTGAAACGGGGAGGAAAGTCCGGACTGCACAGGACAGGGAGTCCTTTTGAAAAGAAGGATACCGCGGACTATACGCCGCGGGAAGGAAAGCGCAACAGAAAGTATACCGCCGTCCGGTAACGGGCGGTAAGGGTGAAATGGCGGGGTAAGAACCCGCCGGGCGTTGGCGAGAGCCGCGTCGCATGGCAAGCCCCTCCCGCAGCAAGGCCAAATAGGAAACGAGTTGTAGTCCGCAACGTTTGAGTTTCGGGTTCTGGCCGCTTAGACAGATGATTGCCGCTGTACCTTCTGGTATGGCACAGAATCCGGCTTATTCCGTCGCCGCTTTTTTTATTTTTTATATGCAAAGGAAATCAGGTAGCTGAAAATGGCTAAAATTGCGATATTAAGTGATATTCACAGTAACTACGAGGCGTTGACCGCCGTTCTTGCAAAGTGCGATGAATTCGGTGTGGATAAATATGTCAGTCTGGGCGATATCGTCGGCTACAATGCCGATCCCTCAATATGCCTGGAAATGGTTCGTTCGCTGGATCTGATTTGTGCGGTCAAGGGTAACCATGATGAATATGCGTCAAGTAACGATGACTTGATGGAAGGCTTTAACCCGCACGCTAAGCGCGCTGTGCTGTGGACCAAGACGCAGTTAACCTCAGAACAGCGTAACTGGTTGGCAAATATGCCGTTGAGAGCGACCGTGCCGGGGACAAACATAACGATTGTTCATGCTACTTTGGATTCTCCTGATAACTGGGGCTATGTTTTTGACCTTCATCACGCTGCCGATAATTTTGCCTATCAGTTTACTCAAATCTGTTTTTGCGGACATTCCCATGTGCCGGTAGCATTCTACAAAAAACCGATTTCGACAATGTCTGAAAGGCCGATTGAGGAAATATTGGCATGGACTCACCAAAGTGATGAAGGCGTAAGCCCCAAAGATACTCTGGTTTCTGACGTTTTGAGCGTAAGGTTGGAAACCGGGTACAAATATCTTTTTAATATCGGTAGCGTGGGGCAACCGCGCAACCATGATCCCAGGGCATCTTTTGC
Organism: Lentisphaerota bacterium; assembly: GCA_012519765.1. Classification (GTDB taxonomy): domain Bacteria; phylum Verrucomicrobiota; class Lentisphaeria; order Victivallales; family Victivallaceae; genus UBA7640. The sequence goes on along the minus strand of JAAYPP010000055.1, from coordinate 6,784 downwards.
GATAATTGATACCGACACCAAAGAAGTATTCCGGCAACGTGTGGCTTATGATTTTCACACCACTCAGAAGAAGGTATTGGAGGCTGGATTGCCTGAACGATTGGCAGCGCGACTGGAATACGGGAACTAACCGGATCGCTGAATGAAAAAAATATCAGATATTTTAATTATCAAACCAAGCAGTCTTGGTGATATTTTTCATGCCTTTCCGGCGGTGGCGCAGTTGCGCAGACATTTTCCGGATGCTGGTATTGACTGGATGGTTAATCCTGAGTTTGCCGACGCTATTGATTTCTGCCCTTCGACAATTCGACGTAAAATTATATTTCCCCGGCGCGAATTAGCTGATTTTTCGAAATTTATCGGTGCATTCTGGCGACTAACCAAAGAATTGCGATCGGTCCGATATCAGATGGTTATCGACTTCCAGGGATTATTTCGCAGTGCTTTTTTTGGGTGGCTGGCTCATGCTGATGCTCAATACGGGTTCGCGAATCCCAAGGAATTTTCTGCAAAATTATTTTATCATCGCCGTTATTCGGTTGCGTTCGATGCTTGCCATGCGATTGAGCGCAATTTAAGTCTGGCCAAACAGTTGCCGGGAATAGAAGAAGCGGGCTCGAATGTTGTTATTGAACAGGTTTTGGCTCCGGTACCCAGGTTTTCCGAAGCAGTTGATCGGCGCTTTGAACAGTTAAAAATTACTCAGGACGATCATTTGATCGGAATCTGCCCGGGCGCGCGGTGGCAAAGTAAGTGCTGGCCGGCAGAGTTTTTTACCACAATAATCCGTGCTGTCGCGGCGCAACGACCGCAGACTAAATTTTTGATTCTTGGTTCTGCCGCGGAAAGAAGGATCGGCATTGAGATTGCTGAGGCTGCGGGGGGACAGACGATTTCACTGACCGGGGAAACTGGTATCGGTGAACTGATTGAAATCATCCGCCGTTGTCGCGTTCTGGTCAGCAATGATAGCGGTCCTATCCATATTGCGGCTGCGGCTCAAGTTCCGGTATTTGCGTTCTTCGGTCCGACTGATCCGGAATTGACTGGTCCTTACGGCTCGAATCACCAAGTATTTCGGGCAGATGTCGAATGTCTGAAATGTTTTGAGCGCAAGTGCCCGCGGCATGATAATATCTGCCATAAGATAAGTTCTGAAGAAGTTTCAGATGCATTGATTAAACATATAACCAGCCAGGAGTCAAAATGAAACTAAAATCGCTTTTATTGTTGTCAGGTCTGCTTCTTGCGGGAATTCCGGCATTTGCTCAAGTTGCCATTGACTTGTCTTTGAGCAATTATAAATTTATCTGCCATGAGCCGATTGTGGCGAGGGTGCTGTTGCGTAATGACAGCGGACGTCCGCTGGTTTTCGGAGATTCCGAACAATTGCGCGGAGAACTTTTTTTTGAGATTGTCGATTCACGCGGCGTACAGGTTAAGCTGCGTGACAAAGTTCCGGAAATCCCGCAGATGTTGCTGAGTTCCGGTCAAACCAGCAAAGAATTAATGGTTAATCTCAATAATTATTATGAACTCTCGAAACCCGGCACATACCGGATTTATTGTTGGGTAAGTCATCCCATGATGGCGGAAAATTACAAATCACCGGGTTCGATTCCGTTTATTGTTGAATCAGGGCAGGAACGATGGAAGATTCCGGCCGGCCGGCCGGATCTGCTCGGGCAGCAAAATGCGAAACAGATTCATAAAATGTATTTCACACTGCTCAGCATATACAAACAGTCCAGAAATTCTTTGTACATTCGAATCGAAGACGATAAAAAAATTTACGCATTGCGGCAGATCGGTGAAGAACTGGGTAATGAAAAAATTGACAAAGATGTCGACCGTTTCAGTAGTCTGCATATGATTATTCCTTTATCCGCCAAGTTATTCCGTTATCTGGTAATCAATTTGGAGGGTATTGTCGAAAAATCCGAGCTTTATCGAAAGGATAAAGTTATGCCGCGCTTGGGCAGAGATGAAAATACCGGGCGGGTATTTGTCGCCGGCGGTGAAAAAGCCATTCCCGGCGTTGACTTTATCGAAGCGCAAGAACAGGGCATCTTGAAAGCGGACGGTACCCGCAGAGCACCGGTACCCGATGATATCCCTGCCGGAGCTGGAAATTAATGTTAGATTCGGTGACCTGGGTTGACGATTTCGGACATATTCATCGTTCATGGAATGCTGAATTAAGCGTGTCTGCCGGAAAGTTGCGTCTGCTTGATCAGACTTTGCTCCCGGAACGCCGCGAATACCTTGAAACTGCGGATCTTGAATGTGTGTTTGACGCCATCAAAAGACTGGTGGTGCGCGGAGCTCCGGCAATCGGTTGTGCTGCGGTTTTGGGATTGGCAGCGGTTATTCGTCGGCAGGAATTTGAAAATTCAACGGTTTTAATTGATCAGGCGCGCCAAGTCGCGAATTACTTGGCGTCGTCACGGCCGACAGCGGTAAACCTTTTCTGGGCACTTAAACGCTGTGTTGAGCTGTTGAACCCTAAAATTGCCGTGGCTGAATTGAAAGATATACTGCTCCACGAGGCTTTAGATATTCTGAGCGAAGATATCGAAATGTGTCATGCTATCGGCCGTAACGGTGCACCGCTCCTTTCTTCGGGCTGCGGCGTATTGACACACTGTAATGCCGGCGCTTTGGCTACCGGTGATTACGGGACTGCGCTGGCTCCGGTTTATACCGCATTGGAAAACGGGATCAGTGTGACGGTATATTCGGATGAAACCCGCCCGTTGCTTCAGGGAGCGCGGCTTACGGCGTGGGAATTGCAGCAGGCTGGCGTTGATGTGGTGACCATTTGCGACAATATGGCGGCGCAGGTAATGCGTGAAGGCAAAATTAACATAGTCATTGTCGGAGCTGACCGGATTGCTTTAAACGGCGATACTGCTAACAAAATCGGCACTTACGCGCTGGCGGTGCTGGCGGATTATCACAGTATTCCCTTTTATGTGGCCGCTCCATATTCAACCATTGATGCTGCCTTGGCTGATGGTTCCGGGATACCGATAGAACAACGCGATCCGGAGGAGGTTTCCTGCGGTTTCGGGCGTCGTACCGTTCCGCGCGGAGTGAAAATTTATAATCCCGCCTTTGATGTTACCCCGCAACAGTTGATTACTGGTATCATCACTGAAAAAGGAATTATAAAACCGCCATTCCATAAGGGGATCGGGGAGCTGTTGCAAAGACGCTGAATTCAGTCAATCTGCTTTTTTCAGGGTCATGAGGCGATTTCCTTTAGGGTCGTAAATTACCAGACTGTTTTTATTCCTTTCATAACTGCTGGATTGGCGCAACGCTCGCAAAATGGTATTTTCATAATGCAATACAGAATTTTCACCTTTCACTCTGGCCGTGACCAAAGTGCCGATGGATATGGAGTGATCTTTTTCCGGTAGAAATACTGCTGAAAAACTATTTTTTCCCGCGCTGCCGCTGATTCGGCTGTCCTTCGTAAATGTGACAACCGCATCAGAGGGGATTTCACTCGGCATAAGGGTTGCCAGCTCGACCGGCGTCCAGTTGCCGACAAAGTAGCTAAGAGGCTCCTCGCCGCCGCAACTGTAGCAGCTACGGCATGAGAAACCAAACAACGCGACCAGCATCGCAACGGTCAAAAGCAGTAATTTTTTCATGGGTTCAACCTCGACATGGCTCGTGCCGTGGAAAGTGTTTTATACTTGCTGAGCAGACTGGGGCGCAGCGTTGCCGGTTCTTGTCCACTATCCAGCATGGCTATAAATTCGTTGCGTACTTTGGCGAAGTGCTCTTCGTGGGTAGTGCGTAGAGACGTTGGCACTTCGATGTGAAAACGGTCATTTTCAGGGATTACTTCCAAACCCGGCATCTTCAGGTCGGCGATAGCTTTTTCCAGTAGCGGTCTGAACGTTTCCGGGTTATTCCGAGGTTCGACGAATAATTCCGGTTTATTGCCGGTATGCGGGCCTTGGTCGATTACCAGCGTACTGTTTTTCCCGGTCATAAATGAACGGTGGGTATCGCCGCCGCCGGCACCTGCTTCGAGATTCCAGATTACCTTGAGTTTCACTTTCAGGCCGCGCAACACATAAGTGAATTCGCCGTTGGAGTAAAGATGAAGAATGTCATTTTGCACATCAGGCAGCAGATAATCAGGGAAAGCATCAAGTTTAGTGATTTGCTGATAGCGGTCGAGCGGAACTTCAGTGCACCAGCGCTTCGCCTCAATAACTTTTACGTCGCGGTCGAAATCCAGCACTTCTGAACCGGCGGCCATCCATTGTACCAAATCCACCAGATGAGTGGTGACATCGACAATGCCTTCACCTTGTTTTTTGACGTCAAAATACCAGCCCGGACGAACCAGCGGAACGCCATTTACTTGTTTATACAGGAAATGCACACTCTCTTTGAAAATTACCGGAGCTTCGGAAGCTTCGGCGAAGCCACCGAAAATATCTGCTTTTTTGAGCAGTTCATTTTGAATCCGCGAAGTAACTTCGTGCCGTTCAGTCATTATATCCATCAGCAGCTTACCGCCGGTAATGACTTCAGACAGCGTGTCAACACCGCGTTCGTCTATAGTCAAAGGTTTGTCGCTCAATACATGAAATCCGGCATCATGAAGGGCTTGAATATCATAGATTTTACGGTCATTGCGTCCGGCCAGTACGGCAATGTCGCCGCGTTTTTCTGTCACCGCTTTGTCCAGATAATCTGAACCGGTATAAACATGGAATTGCCAGCGTGTCGGGTTCTGTTCGCGCTGGTTAAATGATTTGATGAGTTTAAGATAATTATCCAAGTCTTGTCCGGGTTCAGAATAAATATAAACGTGTTCTGAAAGTCTTGGGTGCATTTCACGAAGTACTAAACCGGCGTGAAAATGGCCTGGATTGATGATAACGATTGTGTGCATAATAAAAGTCCTCTGTTTTGAACTGTTTTCTGATTATGAATCCATTTTCGATTTCAGCAGTTCCAATGTCATTTGCGGGTTGGCTTTGCCTTTAGATGATTTCATCACCTGTCCTACCAGGTACTGAATGACTTTCGGATTGCCGGACTTGTACTGTTCGACCTGAACCGCGTTTTCGGCAATTACCTTCATCACCAGCATTTCGATTTCACCTTGGTCACTGACCTGGCTTAATCCTTGAGCTTCAACAATCTGTTTGGCTTCTTTTTCGCTTTTGAGCATTTCTGACAGAACGGTTTTAGCAATTTTGCCGTTGATGGTGTTATCTTCAATCAAGAGGATCAAACCGGCCATTCTTTCGGGTGATACCGGACATTCAGCAATGGTAATTCCGTTTGCTCCCAGCTCGCGAAGCAGTTCAGTCAAAATCCAGTTCGCAAGTGTTTTCGGCGTTTTTACCAGACGTGCGGCGGTTTCAAAATAATCCGCGGTTTCTTTATCTTGAGTCAGCACCTGCGCATCGTATTCGGTCAGGCTGAATTCCTCAATGAAGCGGGCGCGGCGTTGCTCCGGCAGTTCCGGAAGCGAAGCACGTATTTCGTTAATATATGAGTCATCGAGAAATATCGGCATCAGATCCGGTTCCGGGAAATAGCGGTAATCGTCAACCGTTTCTTTATTCCGCATGGAATAAGATTCACCGGTATCGTCGTTCCAACCCCGGGTCTCCTGTACAATAGCCCGGCCGGCTTCGATTTCATTGGTCTGCCGCCATATTTCATATTCAACAGCGCGGTGCGCTGCCCGGATACTGTTAAGATTTTTAATTTCCGCTTTGGTTCCGAATTCTTTCTGCCCGACCGGACGTATCGAAACGTTGACGTCACAACGCATTTGCCCTTTTTCCTGATCGCAGTCACTGATATTGCCGTATTGCAGAATTTGTTTAAGGGTGACCAGATAATTATAAACTTCGTCGGCGCTATGCATATCCGGTTCGGTTACGATTTCCATCAGCGGAAGACTGCAACGGTTGAAATCAACAATAGTAGCAGTCCCTTTGTGACTGAGTTTGGCGACATCCTCTTCGAGATGAATGCGGTTAAGCTGAACATCGCGTTCCACGACTTCTGTGCCGGAAAAACCTTTTCCGCCAATATGAACTTTCCCCCCGAGACAAAGCGGCTGATCCAACTGCGAAAGCTGGAAACTTTTGGCCATATCGGCATAAAAATAGTTCTTACGGTCGAATTTACTGTACGGTGCGATGGTGCAGTTCAAAAGCATTCCAGCTTCCACTGTCTTTCTGATCGCAAGTTTGTTCGGTACCGGCAACGCGCCGGGTAAGCCCATGCAAACCGGGCAGGTCAACGTGTTTGGATCCGCCCCATATTGATTCGGACACGCGCAGAACATTTTACTGGCGGTTTTCACCTGAACATGGGTTTCAAGGCCGATAACGGCTTCGTACTTTGGCATAGGTCGATATCCTCAATTTTTAATTTATAATAAAGGACTTAATTTACTGCGGAAAACCCGATTTTGCCAATTTAAATATCCGTTAGTTTTTCGGTTATTCCGCCTTGAACCGCTTGAGAGTGTTCCGCCGCGGTCATGAGCTGATCGACGTTTTTATACCAGATTTTGACAATTTTTCTGGCGCGGGTTACGCCAATGCGACACAAAGTCGGTAATCCTGTATTCGTGTGTTGCGCTTGATCTTCCGACTAACCTTTATTTGTCGTGGGGCAGATCCATAATAAACCCAGCTTGGATTAATTTTTACTCAAATATTCATTTAAGCGGATGATGTCAGGAATGGCGTTTTTTGATGAGAATTTTCTATTTTTAATTTTT
>JAAYPP010000054.1 GCA_012519765.1 Lentisphaerota bacterium | reverse complement strand
AGAACCGCGGTCCCATCGCTGACGACAGCGACTAAGTTGCCTTTCGCGGTATAATCCCAGACCTTTTCCGGCGATTTATTGATTTCAAGACACGGCACGGCCACACCGGGGGTATAAGCCATTGCCAGGTCATTCTGAGTTTCGCAAGCTTTTGAGGACAACACCTTGATTTTCCCGGCAACCGGTTTGCTGTGATAATCGAGACTCATCTGGTCGAATTTAGCTTTTTTTGCCTTCTCCATAATAACACCTTCTCCTTGGTCATTTTTATATTAAATTAAATTATAAAATTCGCGCGCGCATTATGCGCGCGCAAATTTTAACATGACATTTTATTTTAATCCGGCATCCTCAGACATCAGCGATATTGCCGAACATTTTATTCAACCCAAGCTGATACGCCTCAATGTTCATTTTAACAATTTTCTCTTTGCCGGTGAAACATTCAGTTAATGCATCGGCAACCAGGCCGTCAATATCAGCAGTATCGACCTCGTCCAAAAATTTTGCTTTTAGGATTGCAGCCAAAGCGCCGAGCATAATCGAATTCGCGCATTTCAGATTGCCGAATTCTTCAGCGATGTTGGTTGCATCAAGCGAAAAAACGGACTGCCCGCCATCAAGTTCAGGCGGAGTTTCAATTGTCGAGCTGTCATAAAGCAAAATCCCTGACGGACTCAGTTCCTGAACGTATTTATCCAACGATGGTTTGTTAAGAATAATCAGCAGATCACAGTTGCTGTCGACAATCGGCGATCCGATTGCTTCGCGGTTGACGATAATCGCGCAATTTGCGGTACCGCCACGCATTTCAGGACCATATGACGGCAACCAGGAAACATTGAAGTTGCGCTGTTTTCCCATCGCCGCGATAATCAAGCCCAGACTCAACACCCCCTGCCCTCCGAAGCCTGCGATTTTGATCCGCAGTTCACGATCAAAAATCTTTGACGCGCAACGATAATCGTCCGAAACGCCTTGACCGATTTTCAAAGGGAACATGGCTTCGCGAACTTTTTCTGTGTCGTAAACCGGAACCGGACGAATATTGGGTTCACGCTGTGTTGATTCATCTTTGAATACGCCAAGCGGAAAATATTTAGTCATTTCCTTGTCGATAAATTCATCCATTTGACTGGCATCAAACTTAAGATTTACCGGACAACCTGACAGAAATTCTACTAATGAAAAACCTTTTTTATCGATATTGTTTTTTACCGCTTTACGGACTGCCTGACGGGCTTTCATGATATTCGCAGTCGAAGTCAACGCCACTCGTTCCACATAAACCGGAGCCTCAAGTTGCGCGGTCATTTCACATACTTTCAAAGGAAATCCTTCATTGGCAGCATTACGTCCATACGGGCTAGTGGTAGTCTTTTGACCGATCAACGAAGTTGGCGCCATTTGTCCGCCAGTCATTCCGTAAATGGCATTATTCACAAAGAATACGCAATAATTTTCCCCGCGATTGGCTGCTTGAATAAAATTATTGAATCCGATGGCGGCGAGGTCGCCGTCGCCCTGATAACCGATAACAATCCCTTCAGGGTTGGCGCGGGTTAAACCAGTCGCGACGGCAGCTGAACGTCCGTGAGGAACCTGAATTCCGAAACAGTCAAAATAATAATACGCGAATACTGAACAGCCAACCGGCGCTATCAAAGTGGTACGATCCTGAATGCCGAAATCAGCAATAGCCTCGGCAATTAATTTATGAAGAATACCATGACCGCAACCTGGACAATATGACATGTTTTTTTTCACCGCGCCCGGGCGACGTTCAAATATTTCAAAAAAGCCTTTGGAACGGCTAAATTTTACTCGTTCACTCATTATCTGACTCCTTCTTTTGCACATTTTTCACGGCAATACTTCACGACATCTTCGACTGTCGGCAGATTCCCGCCCATGCGGTTGATCAGTTTGACCGGTTTTGCGCACTCAATATTGAGACGGATATCGTCAACCATCTGACCGTTGTTCATTTCAACACAGACAAATTCGGATACCAGCGGCGTTACCCGCCGAAATACATCGGAGGGAAACGGGAATAATGTAATCGGACGAATCATTCCCGCCTTGATACCTTCTTTCCTGAGTTGCTCCACGGCGGTACGGATGATACGGCCGCAAATACCAAAACCGGCAATCACTATTTCCGCATCATCAAGCAAATATTCCTCGGCGCGTTGCTCTTTTTCCTGTATCTCTGCATATCTGGCATTAAGTTTGTGATTCAATGCCTCAAGTTCATCATTTTCCAGATAAATCGAAGTAAGATAATTGGTTCGCGGATTAACCTTGTGGTCTAAAGCCCATTCCGGAGATTCACGACGCGGCAGTGGTTCAGGCAAAGTGACCGACTCCAGCATCTGTCCGATAACGCCGTCGGCAAGTATATAAACCGGTGTCCGGTACTGATCCGCCAGGTCAAACGCCAGCGCGGCAAAATCACACATTTCCTGAGCAGAAGATGGAGCCAGAACAATTACTTTGTAGCCGCCATGCCCGCCGCCTTTAACCACCTGATTGTAATCCGACTGTTCCGGAGCAATGTTTCCCAACCCCGGTCCTCCGCGCATTATATCAACAATCACACACGGCAATTCCATTGTGGCCAAATAAGAAACGCCCTCCTGCTTGAGACTGATTCCTAGCCCTGATGAAGCGGTCATCGCTCGCCGTCCGGCGGCGACGGCACCCATAACCATGTTGATTGCGCCAGTTTCGCATTCCGCCTGTAGAAATGTCCGGTTGAGTTTCGGAAAATATTCGGCAGCGGTTTGCGCAATTTCGCTGGCAGGAGTAATCGGATAACCAAAATAACAGTCACATCCGGCAAGCAATGCCCCGAAAACTACGGCTTCATTGCCTTTCATCAAAAGTTTATTGCTGTACTTCATTATCATCCTCCGAGATTTCAATTACCGAAATTGCGCCCGGTTCAGGACAAGCATAAAAACATCCGCCGCAACCGATGCAACCGCTTCCTTTATAAACCGCATAAGTCGTACCCATAAAATTAAAAACGGTACCCATTTCCAGTACCTTTTTAGGACACGCGTTGATACAGCGTCCGCAACCTTTGCATTCATCTGCGATAATCTCAACGCGGTGTGTTTTTTTGATTTTTCCAGTCATTTTATAACACCTGCAATTTATTGTAATTTAGTAAAGGTGAAAATACCACGAAATGTCTTGATTTTCAAGCACGAACCAAATTCCAGTTCGAATACAAATAAGTACATGCGAGGCTGATAAAAAACGTCATGATCTGAATATTAGCGTAATGCAAAATTTTCATGCGTCCGGATAAATAATATTTTTACAATCGAATATATCGCGAAATTCATCCGCAGTTCGATATTGAGCTTGAAGTGCAACTTTGCCACCGCCCTCAGGCAAATCAATGGCAAATGCCGGAACTGCCAGCGAAGATAAGCGAGGACGAAATTTGCGCAAAATATCCAGTCCGCACTCGATGCCGGTAGCAAAATGCCTAACCCCGCGCACCGGATCGACATGAAACAAATAATGCGGTTTGACTCGTATTTTAATCAGACGCCGGAACAAATCCTCCAAAATCGTCGGATCATCATTGACTCCTTTCAGTAAAACCGTCTGATTGATAACCGGCACTCCAGCCTTTACCAGTAACGAACATGCTTCAACCGACTCGGCAGTAACCTCACGCGGATGATTGAAATGAGTAGCGAACCACAACCCCGGAACTGATCCCAAAAAATCTGAAATCTCAGTAGTAATCCGTTGCGGCCAAACCACCGGAATCCGACTTCCGACGCGAATAATTTCAATATTATCAAGCTTTGAAAGCTCCAAAATGATTTTTTTCAGACGCTCAAACGGCAGCATCAATGGATCACCGCCGGAAATCAGCACTTCGCGAATTTCCTGCTTTCCGCGAAGATATTCGCATATTTTTATCAATCCTGAATCATCAATATCCGGCAGAGTTTCGCCGCCATTTGTCCAGGTACGTTTGCGAAAACAGAAGCGACAGCGTACCGCACATCTGCCGGTGGCGAGCAATACCGCGCGGTCAACAAAACGATGAACCAAACCGGGTACCGGCGACTGCTCCGTCTCAGACAGCGGATCATAACTGGAATCGCAGTCGTTCAACTCGCGGGAATCCGGTATAATCTGTTTGGCAATCGGATCATCCGCAAGGTTGCCGGTATCGATAAGTTTTAAGTAATATTCGTTGGCTAAACATGGGTATACGGCATCAACCTTTTCCAAATCAATGTTTTCGGCACACCCAAGGAAACTGATGATATCACAATATGAATGGTAAAATTTCATGCCCGTCTCAAAACATAAGTGGATTATTGGTGTCCGCGGCCAAATATAAAAAATAGATCATGCAAGATGACGCTGAATATGACCTGGACAAACTATTTACAGCCATTATTTTTTGAAGTGAGGTTTTTTAACTTCAACGCAATTTGTGTAAAAATCTCTCCGGCCGGAGAGTCTTTAAATTTTGTCATATAAGGCACACCATAATCCCCTGATTCTGCAACCGACTGAAGTAAAGGCAGTGACCCCAAAAACGGCAAATTCAAGGATTCGGCTAATATCTGTCCGCCGCCACGCTTGAAAATATAATGTATACTTCCGCAGTCCGGACATTGAAATCCGTTCATGTTTTCAATAACGCCGATTACCGGCAACTTCAATATTTCACAAAAATTAATAGAACGCCGTACATCTGAAGACGCGACATCTTGAGGAGTGGTAACAATAATGCCGCCGTCCAGCGACGGAATCAGCTGAACTACCGCCAAAGGTTCATCGCCGGTGCCGGGAGGGCAATCAATAATCAGATAATCCAGTTCACCCCAATCAACATCCTGCAGCATCTGCTTGATTGCGGCGAGTTTCATCGGCCCGCGCCAGACCACAGCCTGTTCAGGTGTTTCAAGAAAAAACGCAATGGAAATCACCTTCAAATTATCGCCGATCATTACCGGTTCTATGCCGTTTTCCCCCATCGAAATGCGTGCTTCCTGCAAATGAAGCATGGTCGGAATACTCGGCCCATGAAGATCCACATCCAGTAGTCCGACTTTAAATCCTTCCCCGGCCAACGCAGCCGCTAAATTAACCGAAACCGTACTCTTTCCGACACCACCCTTCCCTGACATCACTGCTATACGATGTTTTATCGAGCATAGCCGTTGTGCCATTTTCTGTTTTTCTTCTCCAGCATTATGCGAAGGACAATCTGTTTTACTGCAATCTTTGCACGCCATTGATATTTCTCCTGATAAACTAACTGAACAATTTAGCCGACTTTTCTGAGCATGCAAATAAAACCTTTCAGCAACAATCTGCAAAGCATCGGAAGATAATCAGCAATAAAAATTACTGGATGACATTCGTAACGCACTGGCGGCGAACGTATTCAAAAATAAAAATCGTTGCCGCCTGCGCCGCATTCAGAGACTCAAAATTTCCCGGCATCGGAATAGTGACTGGAATCGCTCCTTTCAAATCAGAAGCACCATGTGCTTCGCTACCGATAATTACCGCAGAGCGTTCAAAAAGCTCAGGCAGTTCAAAACAACTGTCGCCTTGATGCGGATCAGTCCGGTAAAAATTTTTGTACCCAAATTGTGATAAACTATTTTTTACCGCAGTCAAATCAGACATATTCCACAGCTTCATCGTAAATTGAGCGGCCATCGCAGAGCGGATAACTTTATCGCCAAACGGGTCAGCCGAGCCGTCGGTGTACCATATTTCCTGCAATCCGGCGGCCTTGGCAGTACGGATAATGGTTCCAAAATTTCCGGGATCAGAAATACAGTCAAGCACCAATGCAAAAGGATCTGACGGAAGTTCAGGAACTGTCGCAGGCGGACGGCGCGCTACAATCAGAATTCCGGGCGGAGTTTCGGCGGCAGACAATTTTGCCATTTGGTGACCGGGAACACGAACTATTTCTGCGGCAGAGGACTCAATTGCAAAATCATCGCGACAGACAATCAACTCGACCAAGTCAGGACATGATTTTAACAATTCGCCGCAACATCGAGCACCTTCACAAAGACAGCGATCTGATCTTTTGCGACCGTGTCTGGTTTGAAGAGATTTCAGTAAAAACACTTCTTTTTGAGTCAGCGTCCTGCTCATAATAACTTATTCGGCAGAAGAACCTTGAATTTGTGCAGCAAGAAAACGTCCCTGCATTTTCCAGAAATCGACATTGCCGTCAGACATTCCGCTGATGCGTTTCAGTGCTTTATCCGCGGCATCTTTGTTGCCTGTTTTGAAATATAAGCGTGATGCCGCATAATTAGCTTCACTGCGAATATCTTCATCCACCAGCGCGAGATTCCCGATCCGGTCAAATTCTTTGGCCGCAGCGTCCAGGTCTCCTTTCAGTTCCATAATGTATGAAGCATCCATTTCCGTCCGCCAACGGATTTCTTTTGGCAGGTTGGAGGATTTTATCAGATTAAGTTGTGCCAATGCATCGTCATATTTCTTTTCATCGATAAAGATACGCACAAGACGCATACGAGCTCTTGCCGAGGCCGGACTATTTGGATACTCCTTTAATGCGTTCAGCAATTCAGCTTCAGTTTTGGCTACACCCAAGGCCGAAACCGCTTTATTGGCAGAACTCTGACTGACATGCATAATTATTCCGTAAACGGCCACTGCCAATACGATTGCACTACCAACACCAAGCATTAATTTCCAATGTTCGTGAACAAATATTTCAAAACGCTCAAAATCGTCGAACACCTCTTTGGCATCCTTGGTCTTCAATTTCATTTTAGTCATGATAAAACTCCATATTAACAATATTTTAATGTAAACAGTAGGCAATCTATCCTTATTTTTCATATAAATCAATCTCAATACTGAGGATTATTGATGATAATTTTCGCTTGTACCGGACGGCAAAAGCGACAAAGAGCCATCATTTTCAGGTTTTAGACAGTTTAGCACTTTATATCCGAGCATAACAGTGCTAAAGTACACATTTAATTTTTGATGCGGAGAAGATTGAAGTGATGAAACAGAGTTTCGAAGAACGGTTGATTATTGCATCAAGCGAAGCAACTGTAAAATCGGCAAAACAACTTTTAAAAAACCTTAAACTGGTCTGTGCCTGGCGCGATGAAAACGGTGCCATGTCGGGTGCATTCGCCGGTGGTGAAAAAATTGAATACGCTAAAGTATCAACCGGCGAAAACAACAAAGCAAAATGCAGTTGTAACGATGCGGCACGCGGTTTGTGCCCTCATGCCGTTGCACTGATTATGCATTTCGGCAGTACGAACAGCAAATTTGTGGAATCCGGAAAAGAATCTGATGATCCGGTGAGTTTTGGTGCTTTGAAATTTGAAAGTTTTGCCGAATTAGCCGAAAAAAACGCGGAAGCTCCGCAAGCGGCAGTTCATGTCAGTGTTGATTCGGCATTTCCGCACGTTCCCAGCAAATGGGAAAATGCAGTTTTATCGGTAAAACTGAAATTTGCCAACAAAGAATATATTGGTAACGTCAATAATTTGCGTCAGCTATATTTCAGCAAAAGTCTCTCCGCATTGCTGAAATTGAACTATTTTTCACTTCAGGATCGCCAGATAATCCGTTTTCTGGCAGTCAATGCCGAACCGGATAATTCCCGACTGTTGCTTAATTCAGAACAAACCGCCGAGTTTTTTCACTGCATGATTAATTATGAACGTTTTACCAAGGACGGCAAAAGAATCATTGTTCACGGCGAGACTGCTGCCGCGGCGGTATTATTCAAACGTTCAGTGAAAAAAATTCAGTTGATACCTTCAATTGTACTGGATGAAGCTTTGCTTCCGTTACAGGCCACCAAAGTTATTACCGGACGTTCCGGAGTATGGATTGGAATCAACGGCGAATACTGGTGGGTTCCGGCCACGGTCGACGTCGGATGGCTACGTAATTTTTTCGGGACCGGAGCACAAATTTTCGACATACACGACAGTGTGGCAGCAATTAATGCGGCATCGCAGATGCCGGTTAAGCTAATTCGAGATCAGGCCAGTATGCCGGATCACAAACCATGCACCATCTGTCTTGACGGCGGTTTTCAAGCCGACCGCAGTTTCCGTCTGGAACTGAAATTTTGCTACGACGGACGCATTTTCACGGAAGATCAAGGGCGCTTGGCATCATCTGATGGACATTTCTGGCGTCGCGACGACCGCATGGAAAAATCAGTAGTCCAGGAATTGCTTAATTTCGGATTCAAACGTCATTGCGGGGCTTTTAAACTTGATAATATTGAGGCCGCTGGAATTTTTCTGGATATCCTGATTCCGGTCTGGCGACGTCAAAACCGTGATTTGCTGCTTGGCGGCACCATCGGCGCACTTTGCTGTGGCGGCACCGGAGTACCGCAAGTTATTTTCAATTGCCGATGCCTGCCGGCACAAGCCGAAGCATATCCGGTTGAATATACTATTGCCGGAAATGAACTGAAAATTCACTGGCACAGTATTGCAAAAACCATTAAAAACAACTGCCGTTACCTTTATCCTGCACCGAATACAATCGTCCGGCTGAACAGCCGTATTTTAAAGTTTTTCAAAGCAGCCTCCAACATTGTGGAAAATATTTCCGACAATGATTTTCGGTTTGATATCCCGTACTGCTCAATTCATTACTGGCGACAGATCGGCAAAGATATTCCCGGAGCGGTACCGCCAGAATTCTATCTTGATCAAGGTAGCAACGTTTTGTCCAGCCGCTTTGACACCAATGATGCAGTGTTTACCGATCCGGAAATCTTCCAGGGCACCCTGCGCGGTTATCAGCAAGAAGGCGTGCGCTGGATGCGCATGCTTCTCGACAACAATTTTAATGTCATTCTCGCTGATGAAATGGGATTGGGGAAAACTATTCAGGCGTTGGCTTTGCTTGCTTCCAGAAAAGACGTAATGACCAGCCCTGCGTTGGTCGTATGTCCGGCGAGTCTGGTCGAAAACTGGCGCCGTGAAGCGGCTAGATTTGTTCCTTCGTTCAGGACAGTCGCGCTGAGCGGGACTGATCGCCAACGCTACTGGGATAGCATTGAAAACTATGATCTGATGATTCTTTCCTATGCCGTGGCACGCCGCGATGCACCGATAATGAAAGATTTGCATTTCAGTTATCTTATTCTTGATGAAGCACAGCATATAAAAAATCATGCCACTGTCAATGCTCGAAGCTGCAAGGAGATTCGGGCCAAACATCGTCTGGTGTTGACCGGTACACCACTTGAAAACTCCATCGAAGATCTCTGGAGTATTTTCGATTTTCTCAATCCTAAATTGCTCGGTCAGTTTAACGCGTTCCGCAAATATTACGCTAATATCCAGCTCAGCAAAGAACTCCGCGACGACTTGACCGCCCGGATTGCGCCGTTTATCAAACGCCGCACCAAAGCTTTGGTTTGCGAAGAACTACCGCCCAAACATGAACGCACCCTGTTCTGTGAAATGGAAGATGAACAACGCGCACTTTACGATAAATACTTCAGCATCGGACGCGAAAAACTGAAAAATATCCGTCCCGGCGATGAACGCAGTTCAATGGAAATTCTGACTATATTGTTGCGGCTGCGCCAAATTTGTTGCGATCCGGAATTACTGCCTGACCATCAACAAGAACAATCAGCCAAGCTGGAGCTCTTGAAAGAGCTGGTACTCCAGAATATCGACAGCGGACATAAAATGCTGCTGTTCAGCCAATTTACTTCGCTGCTGGCCATAATCAGACGCTGGCTTGATGAAGAAAAAATTCTTTATGAATATCTCGATGGTTCGACTCAAAACCGCCAGCAGTGCGTAGATAATTTCAACAATTCTCCGGAAATACCGCTATTTCTGCTCAGCCTGAAAGCCGGCGGCACCGGCTTGAACCTGACTTCAGCCGATACGGTAATAATATACGACCCATGGTGGAACCCAGCAGTTGAAGCACAGGCCGCCGACCGCACGCACCGTATAGGACAAACCCGTCCGGTGGAATGTATGAAGTTAGTCGTAAAAGACTCGATTGAAGAAAAAATCCTGGAAATGCAAGCACGCAAACAGGCTGTCTTTGATGACCTGATTGAAGACGCCAAAAGTTTCAACAGCAAACTTACTCTCGAAGATTACCGGATGCTGTTCAATTAATGTGTTTAAAATTCGCGCGCGCATTATGCGCGCGCAAATTTTAAAGTTCTGTTATCTCAATTATTTTCCAACATACCAGCAGCCTCTGAAGCCGGCATCTCCTGGATATCGCGCAATTTCCGTTCGATCGACCTGGAGCGTACTCCGGCATTGTCGATTTCTTTGACAGCAGATTCAAGTTTGTTACGCGTCTTATCCAGAATATCGCCGAAGCGTCCGAATTCAGTTTTTACTGCGCCAAGAATAGACCATACTTCTCCGGAACGTTTCTCAATCGCCAGCGTGCGGAAACCCATTTGCAGACTGTTCAGAAAAGCCAGCAGGTTGGACGGACCGACCACTGCAATTTTCAGTTTATGCTGAAGATGTTCAAAAAGGCCTGGGCAACGCAGGATTTCCGCATAAAGTCCTTCCGTCGGGACAAACATCAACGCAAAATCGGTGGTTACCGGAGGATTGATATATTTACTTTGAATATCGTTGGCGCATTTTTTTACCGCACTTTCAAATGACCGCAAAGCCTGCTTCAGTTCCTCCGGAGAAGCCTGTTCATAAGTTTCAACCAGTCGCTGGTAGTCTTCCACCGGAAACTTGGAGTCTACCGGTAAAAGAACATGTGAACCGTCATTGCCGCGACCAGGCATTTTGATTGCAAATTCAACCCGTTCGGCGCTTCCTTCTTTGACCACGGCATTAAGTATGTACTGGTCTGGCGCCAGACATTGCTCAAGAATCGCCGCCAGTTGGATTTCACCGAGATTACCGCGTGTTTTAACATTAGTCAATACTTTTTTAAGATCGCCGACACCGGTAGCCAGAGTCTGCATTTCGCCGAGTCCCTTGTGAACCAGATCGAGTCGTTCGCTGATATTTTTGAAAGATTCAGTGAAACGTTTCTCCACGGATTCCTGAAGTTTTTCATCGACGGTTTTGCGCATTTCTTCGAGGCGGCGACCGTTGTCTTCCTGGATGGCTTTCAATTTCAGATCAATCGTGTCCCGAATAGCGTTGAGCCGGTTATCGGTAGTCGTGTTAAGTGTTGTCTGCATTTTTAAAAGTTCTTCGCGATTGCCGGACAGTTCCAGACGAATATTGCGTTCGAGCTTCACCAGCTCCTCCTGCTGACTGATCAGCCGATATTTCAATTCATTCAGCAACTCCGCACTGGTATCGGTTTTTTTTCTTCCCTGCATAAACAAATTGGCAATACCAATCAGGAAAATCAAACCCAACAGAACAACCATCAATATATCCATTATAAACTCTCCCGTGTTTAAATTTAATTTTTCCCCAAGTGCGCAAAAACCATTGACGGACGAATATCTTCAGCAGCATTCGCCAGCTTGTCCGGTGTAGTGATTCCGGTCATCAACAGTACGGAATTAATTCCAATAGCATTGGCGCCGGCAATATCACTGGTCAAAGAATCTCCGAGCATCAGTGCGCGCGACGGCTTCAACGGTTCTTTCAAATCGCGGCATCGCCGTGCTTCTTCCAATGCGAAATGATAAATTTCCGGATATGGTTTGCCCAAATAATGCGGTTCCAACCTGATGCCGTGCTCACCCAGCAACATGCTCAAAAATCGCGCTTTGCCACCGGCGCCGATACCAAACTCGCCAAGCACATGCGACGGCCAATACGCATCCGGATTCGGCGACAATAGCCAGCGTTCAGGATGACGGATGAAAAAATTGAACGCGGCATATAGTTTTTCCTGCCAGTCATACTTACCTTCTCCGATGATAACACCGCGACATTCGTCAATCTGACTGGAATCGCGACAAACCTGCAACCCGGCCAGCTCGGCAAAACAAGGATTCCCCAAATCTCCCAGCACGAAAAATTTTTGTCCGGCACAATTATGCTTTTTGACAAAAAATTTCAGAATGGAGCCGGCAGAAATAATTTCCGAAGCCTCGATATTCAGTCCGGCGCTCCTGATGATGGCACTTTTTTCCTCGAGCGAATGATTGCTGTCGTTAGTCAGCAGAAACAACGGCAATTCCAGTTCATGACATAGCCTCAGCAATTCCTCGGCACCCGGCAAAGGATGCTTGCCATGTACCAGCGTGCCGTCGATATCAGACAATAAAACATCATACTGTGAACGGTTTTCCCGCAAAAATTCATTGAAATACATAAATTAAACCCGGGTAAAGTTATCAGTGTAGCAGGACTATTCTATAGCCGATTATAATGTAATTTTTCCAACCGGATAGAGTTCTAACTTTAGCATTAAAATTACTGATTGCCAGTTGCGATTACTTCAATCCGAAACTATTGTAGTCCATCAATTTTTCAGGAGTATTTTGATGAGTGAAATGAACGATTCTATTTTTGAACTTTTGCGTAACGATCCGGTTTTTTCTCAATGGCTGGGGTTGATCAGCGAACCCGTCATGATACTGGATAACGAGATGAAGCTGATCACGGCTAATCACGATCTGCTCAGACTGATCAATGCCACGGACAGTACTTCATTGGTCGGCCGCAGACCGCTGGAAGTGGTAAATTGCCAGTTTATGAACCAGAGCAACAATATTTCGCAAATCCTCAGCTCGTTGCGCCAACTCCATGCCGACGAAGAATTTTCTGAAGAATGTTCGCTGGTTACTCATGACGGACAATGGCTCAATTTCCGCATCCGCTTAAAAAATTTTAATTACCAGGACCTCCCGCTCATTATCATGTTCATGCATGATATTGCCGACGAAAAATATCGCAACGCCCTGGAAAGAATTTTCTTCAACGATCTCACCATTACTGCTTCAGGACTTTATAGCCTGCTCTCCATCGTTGCCAACGCTCCCGAAACCGGCAAAGAACTGTTGCCGCGACTGCTGAACCTGGCACAGGGACTGCTTGACGACATTGAATCACAGCGGGATTTGCGACTCGCAGAGCAGGATGAGATTATTCCGCAACACGAATCCGTCAATGTCAAAGATCTTATTCATGAATTGACTGATTATTTAAAACAGCTTGAACCGAACAGCAATAAAAACCTGAAAATAATTAACCTCAACGAACAGCTCACCATGCTGACAGATCGCCGCTTGCTTCGCAGAGTGCTTAATAATATGCTCAAAAACGCTTTTGAAGCTTCTCACGACGGCGACACCGTGTCCGTTGAAGTCAGCCACAGTAATAACAGAATCCGGTTTTCCATACACAATCCCGGCGTTATCGCACCGGAAACCGCAGAACGTCTTTTTGAACGTTTTTATTCGACTAAAGGCAAAGGACGCGGTTGGGGTACATACAGCATGAAACTTCTGACAGAACGCTACCTGGGCGGAGAAATCAGCTTTGAAACTTCTGCTGAGACAGGAACCACTTTTCATGCCGAATATCCCGAAAGCATCTGAAGCTAAAATCATAGTTTCTTCCTGGACAGCTCAACCGATACCACAGCTTCGCTCAAGATAGAAACACCGCAACTGTCCCATCATCCATCTGTTTTTTCAAGATGTATGACGTGTCTTAAAATTAGCGCGCGCATTATGCGCGCATGAATTTTAAGAACAATTTTCAGCAAGTATTATCCGCAATATTTTCAGCATGATATCCCTTGTAAAAACTGCTTAACACGCTATTGTGAATAATTGTTTTTATTTATCCACAAGAGGAATCTCGATGCGCAAAATCAAGCTCAATAAAGCCACTTTTATTTACTATTATTTGCGTCTTGTAAAAGAAAAGGGAACACCCGAATATGTCGCCAAGGGTTGGGCTACAGGAGTATTTGTCGGTTTTTTGGTTCCGGTAGGATTTCAATTGGTTATTGCGATTCCGCTTGCCTTTTTGGTTAAGGGCTCAAAAATCGGGGCTACCGTCGGGACTTTTATCAGTAATAATTTTACGATTATTGTGCTTTATCCGCTGCAGTGCTGGATTGGAAGCTACATACTTGCAAATCCATTGAGTTTTTCTAAAATCAAAAGTAATATGGCCAATCTGTTTAAAGAGCCGTGTTATTCATCTCTTTTATCGTTAGGCAGCGAGCTGATCGCTTCGTTTTTTGTAGGTGGAATTTTTTTGGCTGCGATCTTCACCCCGATAAGTTACTTTGTCGTAAAATGGTTTATAATCAAACATCGACATAATGTTGAATTACGCAAAATGCGCAAAATAAAAAAACAGGAGTTTTAAAATGACTTTAAGTAGATATGGTTTCCGGGAATGGTTCGGCAGTGCCATAATTGCCCTTATTGTGATTGCTATCGCGATATATATTTACCGTTGGCCGCAGGTTCAATGGCTGAGTTGGACGCTGGGCATTCTGGCGGTTGTAATGTGGCTGACGCTGGCTGCATTTTTTCGAAACCCGCATCGGACAATCCCGGTCGATCCGGAAGTACTGGTGTCTCCGGCTGACGGAGTAATCAAAGATATTGAAATTATTGATGAATGTGACATTGATTCTTTTGCCGGGCAGCGAGTTGTCCGCATCGGCATTTTTCTCTCGGTACTGAATGTTCATCTCAATCGCGCCCCCTGCGCATTGACCATAACCTCCAAACATTACCGTGAAGGAGAATTTTTTGACGCACGCTCCGAAGAATGCGCGAAGCGTAACGAAGCGATGACCATCGTCGGCACCGGAACGATTGGAGAAAAGTCCATAAAGTTAGCTGTACGTCAAATTTCAGGAGCAATTGCGCGCCGTATCGTCTGTCCGGTTGATCCGGGACGTCAATTGATAAAAGGCGAAATTTATGGAATGATTAAATTTGGTTCCAGAACAGAAATTTATTTTCCCGAAAGTGCGGATTTGAAGATTTGTGTCGGCATCGGCGAAGCGGTAGCAGCCGGAAGCACAATCATCTGCCGGCTCAAGTAATAGCGTATTAATCATTCTGGAGAATTCCGATGGAGAAAACCAAAATTCAGTCTTTTATTACTGAAAACCGCTGGTTTAAAGCTGTACCTAACGCGCTTACACTTTGTAATTCATTATGCGGTTTTGCCGCTCTTCTGTATATCATCCGCGCATTTCGGGTATCCGACTACAATGCGCAGGCATTGTTCATCAGCGCCTGGATTATACTCGGCGCAATGATTTTCGACGCGCTGGACGGCTTCGCCGCCCGCATTTTCAATGCCGCCAGCATGCGCGGGATGGAAATGGATTCGTTAGCCGACATGGTGACATTCGGAGTTGCGCCAGCGGCGATCATTGCAGTGATGGCGCATTCCATTAAAGACGCAACCGGCGCATATGATGCATATGTTTATGCGATGAGCGGCATCTACGTCAGTTGTGCGGCACTGCGACTGGCGACATACAATGTTCATGCCATTTTAAAAGACAAACCCGGTGAAAATTTCTCCGGGTTACCCTCTCCTGGAGCCGCGGCTGGAATCTGCAGTGTCCTGATTTTTTTCAACAGCGCTGAGCTCTATGAACGGTTCAGTATTCAACTGGCTGCTTACCTGCCAATTTACGCCGCGTTGCTCGGACTGCTGATGGTCAGCAAAATTCCTTATCTGCATGTCGGCAAATGGATATTTTCAGCACGCCGTAGCAATCATCATTTTCTGATTATGCTAATAATTTTGGTACTGATCGGAATTTTTAAAATTTACGCGTTTGCCGCGCTGGTTAATATTTATATTTTTTCAGCGCCGGCACTGGCTTTATACAAATTATTAAGAAGAAGCAAAACGGATAAGCTTCCGCAAAACTGAACGGAGATGCAAATGAAATACTTGATCACCGGCGGTGCCGGTTTCATCGGCGGACATCTGACCGAATCCCTGCTCGCAGACGGACATCAGGTCACAGTCATCGACAATTTATCCACCGGCTCGCTTCGCAATCTTGATGCGGTTGCCGCCAATCCGAATTTGAATTTCATTCAAGGCGATATCCTGAATTTTCCTGAACTCGACAATATTGTCGCCGGCTCTGACGCAGTTATACATCTCGCCGCTGCGGTAGGCGTGGAACTGGTCGTAAAGGATCCGGTTCATACCATTATCACCAACGTTCACGGGTCCGAATGTGTGCTTGACTGCTCCGCAAAGCATCATAAAAGAATTATTATCGCGTCCACCAGTGAAGTGTATGGAAAATCAAAAAACCCCGAATTCTGCGAGTCCGATGATTTACTGATCGGTTCACCGACCTTCTCTCGCTGGTCATATGCGTGCAGCAAGCTTCTCGACGAATTCTATTTGATGGCTCACCATCGTGCCTCCGGTCTGCCCGGGACGGTGGTAAGATTTTTCAACACCGTCGGACCGCGTCAAACTGGTCAATACGGCATGGTCATTCCCCGTTTTGTTGCCGCAGCCATAAAAGGGGAAAACCTTCAAGTTTATGGTGATGGCAGTCAATCGCGCTGTTTCTGTCATGTTTTCGACACGGTACAGGCGATACGAGGGCTCATAAACAATAACGATTCATTCGGCAAAATTTATAATATCGGCAGCCGTCGCAGCATTTCCATTCTAGAACTGGCGCAATTGATAATCCGACAGCTGAACAGCAAATCCGAAATCAAATTCATTCCTTACGCCGAAGCATATGAAGAAGGCTTTGAAGATATGCAACGACGCAAACCGTCAACTCAGTCAATTAAAAATCTCTTCGGCTGGGAACCTCGCCATACTCTCGAAGAAATCATCAACGACGTTGCCCAATCTATTGAACAATGAATCAGGAAAAAACATTTTACGATAATCTGGTGGAATGTCTAAAACACCAGCAAAAAAAATCGTCACGTACAGTAGTGGATTCTGAAGTCTTAAAAGTATTTTTCAGCACATCAACCAAGCTTAAAAATACTAAAGCTGCCCCGCATATAACAAAAGCGACTTCATCGCCTTCATCTACAGTGACTGAACATCGCATCACGCCGATTAATCCACCTGAATTCGGGCATAAGCAAACTCCTGAGTCCTGTCCCATTGAAGAACTTTCGCTGGACGAACTCCGCATCATGGCCGTAAACTGCCGCCGTTGCGGACTCTGTGACAATCGCAACAATGTCGTTTTCGGAGAAGGCGATCCTCATGCCAAATTGATGTTTATCGGCGAAGGTCCCGGCGCGGACGAAGATGCTCAAGGACGCCCTTTTGTCGGTGCCGCCGGACAGCTTTTGACCCGCATGATCAGTGCAATGCAATACCGACGCGAAGAGGTTTACATAACTAATATCGTCAAGTGCCGTCCTCCGGGTAATCGGACTCCTGTCCCCTCGGAAGCCAATAGTTGTATGCCCTACCTGCGCCGCCAGATCGAATTGATCAACCCCAAAGTGATAGTGCTGCTGGGCGGTACTCCGTTACTGCATATTTTGAACCTTACCGGCATTACGCGCAGACGCGGTCAGTGGGGAGAATATAACAAAATTCCGGTCATGCCGACTTTTCATCCTTCTTATGTATTACGATTTCAAAATACCGTGAATGAGCGCAATATAAAATCTCTGGTTTGGTCTGATTTGAAGACGGTAATGCAATTCCTCGGCAAACCGGTAGCATAAAGGAACAGTTATTGCCTTGGTGCGAGCCAAACTTATATTCCTGCGGCAGAATCACAATTCAACTGTTCTTTCAAGTTTATGGCAGCTTAAAGTGCGTCGTATGCGCGCATAAAAAACCAAGCAACAACAAAATCAGCGCATAAACTGCCAACATCGGCGCAAGTTCCTTATAATCAATAAATTTCGGTTGTTCAATAACCGTTTTTTCCATGCGATTAATTTCATCCATAACTTCGCTCATACCTTTTGCATCGCGGGCATGATAATATTTTCCGCCACTGATTTGCGCAATGTCCTGCAACAGTTTTTCATCAAAATCTGCAGGAACTTCCTGAAGTCTTTTTCCCATCATAGAATCTACAATCGCATAAGCCCTTTGACTGCCGATACCGACGGTATAAATAGTAATCTTCATTGACTTGGCAACTTCAGCCGCCTGACGCGGCGATATCCGTGCATTGACATTATTCGCACCGTCAGTAAATAAAACAATAACGCGACGCTTGGAATCGCTGTTTTGGAGCCTGCTGGAACAAGATGCAATCGGTCCGGCAATTCCGGTGGCATTACCGATCATACCTGGTTTCAACTCATCAAGATGACGCAACAGCCAGGCATGATCAAGAGTCGGCGGACTGATGTTATATGGTAAGTCCGCAAAACCGGTCATCCCGATACGGTCATAAGGACGCCTTTCGACAAATTTGGACAATTCGCGTTTTGCAACCTCAAGCCGGTTAAGCAATTCACCGGTTTTCAACCCCTTTTCGAGTTGATGGTATGTTGATATATGCGACGGAATATCAATCGCCTGCATACTGCCGGACAAATCAATAGCCAGCATAATATCAATCCCCTGTCCCTTTATTACTGTACGCTCAGTACCGCGACAGGGACGGGCAGCCGCCAAAATCAGTAACAAAACAGCAAGTGCAGAAAGCAACATTGGAAAGTTCAGAGCGCCGCCATATCCGGTTGCACCGGATTTAACGAATGCCTCCAGCGACGGCACCCGCACCGCCGGCTGTCTTTGACGTTTAAGCAGATACCAAAGCAGAAAGAGCCAGGGAATAATTAAAACCATAACCCATGGATAAAGAAAAATCATGATTTAACCTCTTTTGATTCAATGTCCGGAAGCTTGGTTTCATTTACCAGCGCACTGGCACTGCTGATGGCATTACGAAGCATTTCTTCGTCAGGCGGAACTTTGGCAAATTTAACCAGATCGGCAGAATTGAGAAAATCTGTCAAAAACGGACGATGTCGTTCCGGCAGCACACCGCCTGAACGCGATAATTCATTCATAAATTCAGCAGTAGTCTGTCGGGCCGTATGAAGTTTAAACCTTTTCTCAAGGTAAATCCGGACGATGTCACACAGACGCCCCAAACCGGTTTCGAGATTATATCCGCCAGCCATCAAACCATCACGCAACATTTCGATTTCCCGGAGTGCTTCTATCCACGGCGGAACAATCAAAACTCGGCGACGACGTTTTTTTATAAAAATCAGCAACAAAACAACCGCGCACACGACCAGCGCAATGCCTGTAATCAGCCAGCGATTATGCAATTTCGTTGGCGGCAATTCGATGGCGTCGGCAATGACAAGATTATCATTCTCAGATACAGGCAGTTCTTTGACCCGGCAGGAAGGCAACGATTGTTCAAAAATCACCTCTGAACCCGTTTGCTCAGTACCGGGATTAAACGTCACAATCATCTTACCGCCGGTCTGAATTCCAGTACGGACTGCGCGCAACTTTACACGCACGGTCCATTCGCACCATCCCCAGCCAATTTTTCCGATATGAAATCCAGGTTTATCAAATTGGCGCAAACCGTTGTTTACTTCGACTGCCGCTTCAAGCGGACGGCGACTCCATGGCATTTTGAAAACCGCGACTGCCTCAGTTTGACTGCCAATATTAATCGGACTATCCGGCTCGAAGCGGATACTGTCTATCTGCGAAACCGGTTCTCCAACAGTGCGTTGGTATACAAAATATCCGGCAACCGCAGTGGCAACAGCGGCAACAACTAAAACCAATGCACAAATTATTGCGATTTTTTTCCATTCACGCATTGTTATCTTCTCCGTCTGCGATGTTTGAAAAATTTCATCAATGATTTTACGTGATCATCACCACAACGGATGTCAATCAAATCTATCCTGGCACGTTCACATGATTTTCGCACTGACCTGAATAAAGATTCCGCTGAAACCGCATAGTTACGCTGAAACTTACGCCGGAATGACAAAGTAGTTTTTTCTTCGGAACCCTCCAGTGTAATATCGGGTGTCTTCGGCCAAGCCAGTTCAAGAGGATCCAAAATCCGTATTGCAATGAGGTCATGGCGACGATTTGTTATCTTCAGTGATTTTTCAATATTCTGACCAGCTATCAGGTCACTGATTAAAAATACCACACTGCGCTTATCCAGAACCTGCATGGTATGCTTGAGTACCATATTAATATCGGTACCTATTCGTTGCGGTTCGAATGCAACCAACTCGCGAATCAGGCGCAACACATGCGCCCTCCCCGAACGCGGTGGCAAATGCAACTCGACCTGATCAGAAAACATCAGCAAACCGACCCGGTCATGATTTTTTATTGCACTGAATGCCAGAAGCGCAGCTACCTCGACTGCATGTTGACGTTTGGTCTTGTCGCCACTGCCGAAAGCTCCGGAAGCAGAAACATCTACCACCAGCATAACGGTCAATTCGCGTTCTTCAATAAATTTTTTAATGAAAGGCGATCCCATTCTGGCGGTAACATTCCAATCGATGTCCCGGGCATCGTCTTCCTGCGTATATTCGCGAACTTCGTCAAACTCAATGCCACGGCCTTTGAACATGCTGTGGTATGCGCCGCCGGTCAGTTCGTCAACGATTCGATTAGTGCGAATCTCAATTCGCCGCACTTGTTCAATCAGTTCTGATGTCTGCATCATAATCTCCGTTTAAGGAGTATGAAGTTCGTCAAGGATTTTCTGGATAATGTTGTCCGAATTCAATCCTTCAGCTTCAGCTTCATAAGATATCATTATGCGATGACGCAATATGTCAGGAGCGATTTCCTTAACATCTTGCGGTACGACATAACCACGTCCTTGCATAAATGCATATCCTTTAGCCGCCAACGTCAAAGCAATCGCGGCACGCGGTGAAGCTCCAAATTCGATAAGTTCCGGCAAATCATCAAGCTTCGCCTGGTTTTGTCGCGGCGATAATTCATTATGGCAGGCTGGACGGGTCGCAATCACAATATCCAGAATATATTCGATAATTTTCTCATCACAGTAAATTTTATCCGCCCACTGACGGGCATTGATAATATCAGCTAATTTTGTCACCGCAATAGATTTAAGATCGACTTCCGGATGGGCCATTCGTCCGATAATTTGGCGTTCTTCATCTCGACTGGGATAACCGATTTTCAATTTAAACATAAAACGGTCGGTCTGAGCTTCCGGTAAAGGATAGGTTCCTTCCTGCTCTATCGGATTTTGCGTAGCCATCACCAAAAAAGGGTGCGGCAATTGCAATGTTTCACCGCCAATGGTAACCTGTCGTTCCTGCATCGCTTCCAACAGTGCGCTTTGGACTTTTGCCGGTGCCCGGTTTATCTCATCCGCGAGAACCACATTGGCAAAAACCGGGCCCTGCTTGATATTGAAAAGATGTGTATCCGCATTGTAAATTCGAGTTCCAGTCACGTCCGCAGGCAGTAAATCAGGAGTAAACTGAATACGAGAAAATGTTCCTCCAATCGCTAACGCCAGAGTTTTCACGCTGAGAGTTTTAGCTAATCCGGGAAGTCCTTCAATCAAGACATGCCCGTCAGTCAATAAGGCCAGAATCAACCGGTCAATCAAGTATTGCTGTCCAACTACAATGCGTCCGGCTTCGGTACGCAAAGTACTTATAAAAGTCGAAGCCTCCCTTACTTTATTCTGAAGTTCCTGAATATCATGCTGTTCCATCATTGTCCTCCACTTGTTTTATATTTTTCTCAAATTCTTTTCCGGTTTAATGCAATGCAATATATATTTTTCACCATACTACAAAAAATATTTTTTACCAGAGTTTAAATTCAAAAAAAAGTATTTAACGCCGGTTTGTAAAAACATCTTGAAATGTTATAATTAAATTCGTAACAAGTACTCACAACAGGAACAAAACACCATGAACGAAGAAATCGGCTCACTTACACCAGAATGCGTATGGAAAATTTTCGCCAACCTGATTGCCATTCCGCGCATTTCCGGTCATGAAGCTAAAGTCCGGGAATATCTGCGTAATCTTGCCGAAAATGCGGGTCTGCATACCCAAACCGATAATTACGGTAATCTGATGATTGAAAAACCGGCTTCTCTGGGCTGGGCTGGTTGCAGAACTGTCGTACTCCAGGCACATCTGGATATTGTTGCTCAAAAAAAACCTGATTTTGAATTTGATTTTCTCACTGATCCGATCCCGGCAATAATACGCAACGGTCAGGTCGTCGCTGAAAACACCACTCTCGGCAGCGATAACGGCGTCGGAGTTGCGCTGGCCATGGCGGCCATGCTTTCACAGGACTTCAACCATTGCCCGCTTAAAGCGGTTTTTACAGTTGAAGAAGAAATTGGTCTTCGCGGCGCGATGGCGTTGCCTGGTGAATGGTTTACTTATCCTCACATGATGATCAACATGGACTCAAAGTCCTTGAATAAACTGCATATCGGATGTGCCGGCGGTGCCCGTACTGCGTTTTCGATAATTCCTGAATGGGCTGATACACCAGCCGGTCATTTCACCATGTCGGCAACGCTTTCAGGACTCTCCGGTGGGCATTCCGGAGCGGACATCCATCGCAATCGCGGCAACGCTCTAATACTTCTGGCCAATTTTATTAACAGTGTTCCGAACATCAATATCAGACTTTCAGGGCTTAATGGCGGTTCAGTCGATAATGCGATTCCACGCGATGCCACCGCAATATTTACTCTATCTGCCGACAGTCGTGAATCTTTAACCCGTCACGCGCAATCTATTGAAAAAAAATTACGGGACTCAGAACCCAATGCATCAATCACTATAAAAACCGAATCCACGGTAAAAAAGGTATTTACTGCTGATTTTCAGAATAAAATATTGAATGCCATCATCAGTTGCCCAAACGGTGCTCTAGAGGTCAGTCGCCATATTCCTGGGCTGACTGCAACATCCAGCAATTTGGCCATTATCAGTACCGCACCGGATATCATTAATATTTACTCTTCACAGCGTAGCGAAAATGATGCCAGTCGTCGTGAGCTGACCGCAAAGTTGATCAAACACTTCAACCAGATCGGCGCTATCGCCCAAGTCAGCAACGAATATCCGGGCTGGGAGCCCAATCCTGATTCGCGACTAATTCATTTATTTCAGAATGCTGCGGAATCCATCCTTGGTCACAAGTTAAGTATAACCGCGATTCATGCCGGACTCGAATGCGGTGTAATCGGCGCTTTGAACAAAAATCTTGAAATAGTTTCTTTCGGCCCCAATCAGCATAATATTCACGCACCCGGTGAATCAGTGGAAATTGAATCCGTCGGAAAGTGTTGGGAAATTCTGAAACATGTGCTTGCCAACGCATGACGCTTTACTGCTATGCTCTTAAGACCAATATTACTGAAAAATAGATTCATGCTTGAACTAAATACCTTGACATATTCGCATTACAGTATAATTTAAAAGTTTGATATCTTGATTTTAAACTGTTGATGCAGGAACTAAGATGACCAAAACGGATAAAATTGATATTCGCAGTATTCGTAAAAAAAATACCGCCAATGATAATCCGATGACCATATCTCAAGCATATATGAGGAATATTGTCGACTACTCACTTCTTACTCAAGACGAAGAAATTAAGTTGGCGGAAGAGATTAAGTCTTCAGATCCTCATATCCATGAAGAAGCCAGAGCTAAATTAATTAAATCCAATCTGCGCCTGGTAGTAAAAATTGCCGGTGAATTTCTCAACCGCGGGGTCAGCAAGCATGATCTTATCGCAGAAGGTAACATAGGTTTGATGATTGCAGCGGAAAAATTTGATCCGGCAAAAGGAGCAAAATTTTCAACTTACAGTACCTGGTGGATTAAACAACATATGCGGCGCGCCATCGCTACCCAAAGTCGCACTATCCGTATTCCTGTTCAGTCAATTGAAAAAATCGCCAAAATCAATCGCGCGGAAAAGATGTTCATGCAGGAAAACGACCGGATGCCGAACGACGACGAGATTGCAGAGCTTACCGATTTGTCCATTCAGACGATAAACAAATTGCGTCATGTCGGAATCAGCACCGCGTCACTCAATGATCTGATCAGGGACGGCGAATCTGATGAACTTATCGATCTGATTGCCGATACCATTATCAAATCTCCGGACAGCATCCTTGATG
The DNA here is from genome assembly GCA_012519765.1 of Lentisphaerota bacterium. Classification (GTDB taxonomy): domain Bacteria; phylum Verrucomicrobiota; class Lentisphaeria; order Victivallales; family Victivallaceae; genus UBA7640. The sequence goes on along the minus strand of JAAYPP010000054.1, from coordinate 1,261 downwards.
AAACCGACTTCATGGCCGCACTTCACAAGATGATTGACTCACTATCTTCGCGTGAAAAAGAAGTACTGACTCTGCGTTACGGACTTTACGGTCATCAGCCGATGACTCTCGAAGAAGTCGGCAGTGCTATCGGATGTACTCGCGAACGTGTCAGGCAAATTCAGCACAAAGCCATAGTCAGGCTTCAGGAAGAAATAACCGCACATGATCTCGGAAAGTCATCTTCACTACCATCAAAAAAAGAATAGCATTTATCTCATGATTTTCTATCCGCCTAAAGCCATTGTTATGGCTCCGCTTTCAGGTTACACCGATTGGCCATATCGGCACTCAATGCGCAGACATGGATGTTATTACGCCTTTACTGAAATGATTGATGCCGGCTCGCTGGCTTACGAAAACCCCAACGCTACAAAAATGCTTTTTCGCGGCAATGACGAACCGTGGCTGGCTGTTCAATTGCTTGGTTCTGACCCGGAAATGCTCAAAAAAGCAGTGCTCAAACTCAACAGTTATAATTTCGATTTACTTGATTTCAATCTGGGTTGCCCGGTCACCAAAGTCGCCAAAAAAGGAGCAGGCGCCGTTTTGGGGCGCAATATCGATCTGGCAGCAAAAATGCTCGAACTCATTGTCAAGCTGTCACGTTTTCCAGTAACTGCCAAAACCAGAATATTCAGCGAAACCGAAACTGAAGCAACTATAAAGCTGGCCAAGAAACTGGAAAGTGCCGGAGCACAAACTCTGACCATTCACGGACGTGTCAAAGAAAAATTTTATTCCGGCGAAGTTTTTCATCAAATCATTGCGGCAACCCGAAACGCAGTCAGCATACCGGTTGTTGTCAACGGTGGAATCAATGGACGGCGCTCATATCAGTCAGCACTCTCCGAAAGTGGCTGCTCCGTCGCGATGGTAGCGCGCGGGGCAATGGGCAATCCGTGGCTCTTTCAGGAACTTCAAAGCACGGATTTCATTGCCACAACCGTGCATGAACTGGCAGATGAAATTGTCAACCATGTCGAAGAAATGGTCTGTTTTTACGGCGACACCATGGCTTTCAAGCTGGCTCGAAAAATTGTTCTGGATTATCTGCGGGGACGTGGTTTTTCCGGCGAACTGCGGGCAAAGGTCTCATTTTTAAACAGCATGCATGATTTGTCTGAAATCGTGTCGGAAGTCAGAAAAGGACCATCGGAACGTTATTGGCAAAGCATGCCCGAAGAACGTCAGCTAAAACGCTGAAGTTGTATTTGATTTT
>JAAYPP010000005.1 GCA_012519765.1 Lentisphaerota bacterium | reverse complement strand
GATAATAACGTCAGTGACAGCTTTCTCATTTTAAACGATGTCATTTTGCCTCTTCATGTTTTAGTATTTTATAAATTTTGAGATTTTTGAGATAATAGAATCAGACTATTATAGTCAGGAAAGGTGTTTTTTTCAATGTATCAAAAATAATAAATTGAGCTTTTTATTACGAACTGCTATATTAAAACTGATTTTAATTCAAAAAACAGCATAATTCGGAAAGACAAAATGACCGACATCAAATCTGACGACAAATGCGTCGCCATCATCGGGCTTGGACTGCTTGGCAGTTCATTGGGAATGGCATTGCGCGGACAAAAATGGCATCGCATAGGCTGGACCAGAAATCCGGAAACAAGGGATTGGGCAGTTAAAAACGACGTAATTGACGAAACCTCTGACGATGTCAAAAAAATACTCGCAAAAGCTGATTTGACGATTCTTTGTCTGCCGATACCGATAATCATGAATTTTATAGAACAACATGCGTCCGAATGGCGTTCCGGCAGTATCGTAACTGACATCGGAAGCGTCAAACAATCAATTGTCGAATGCGGTGAAAAATTTCTGCGGCCGTTCGGCGTTTACTTTGTCGGCAGCCACCCCATGGCCGGAACCGAAAAAAGCGGCGCGGCAGCAGCCTTTCCGACTCTTTATAAGAATGCTGAAGCATTCGTCACTAAAACGCGCAATACCGATCCCGACGCACTTAAAACGGTGCTTGATTTCTGGCATGAAATCGGCGTAAAACCCGTTGAAATCGGCGTGGAAGAACATGACGTTCTGGTTGCCCACACCAGCCATGTCCTGCATGTTCTGGCGCTGGCTTTGACACAAGCGGTTTTGGATTGTCCTCCGGAACAGCAACAGCAACGCTTTGCCGGTTGCGCAACCGGTTTTCGCGACACTTCCCGCATTGCCTCGTCATCACCGCGGATGTGGCGAGAAATCATTGAAAGCAATCAGCAGGCTGCGCTGGTTACCATCAAAGAGTTTGAAAAACGCTGGAAACATCTCCGCGAAATCATTGAAAACGGTAAATTCGATGAGTTTGAAAAAGAGTTTGCACATGGCAAGGAACTGCGTGACAAATGGTTGAAATATAAAAACTGGTAATATTTTGCCTTTTTTTGTCTTTGAAATTTAGTAAATTCATGAATTAATGCTATCTTACGTGTTTCTTGGGCGTATAACACAAACATAAACCACAAAACCCAAAGAAAATGCTTCATGAATAACCTAAAAACTACACTCGGCACGATGAGCGAAATGAGTCCGTCTGAAACGCTGGCCATTTCAGCCAAAGCCAAAGCGCTCAAAGCTCAGGGAATTGATGTCTGTATCATGTCCGCAGGAGAACCGGATTTTCAAACTCCGCAGATCATCAAACAAGCCTGTATCGATGCGTTGCAAGCAGGAAAAACCACCTATACTCCGTCCGACGGAATAATTGAATTGCGCAACGCCATTGTCGATAAATTCAATAAAGATAACGGGATTAAAACTACTGCGTCGCAGGTCATTGTTTCTCCGGGCGCCAAGTTCTCTGATTTTATTGCTGTCGCGGCACTCTGCGGACCCGGCGATGAAGTCATCATCCCTGCCCCGTATTGGGTAAGCTATCCTCAAATGGTCAAAGCCGCCGGAGCCACCTGCGTATTTGTCAACACTCTGCCGGAGAATAATTACGAAGTCATGCCTGATGAACTCGAAGCCGTAGTTACCGACAAAACAAAGTTGATGATTCTCTGTACACCGTCAAATCCGACCGGTTCAGTTTATCGCCGTGAAGCACTTGAAAAAATTGCCGCAATCGCGGTAAAACATAATTTCATGATTCTGGCTGATGAGATTTATGAAAAACTGGTTTTTGATGCTGACAAACCGCATATCAGCATCGGCTCGCTTAATGACGATATCGCAGAATTGACTGTCACAGTAAACGGTTTCAGCAAAGCTTATGCTATGACCGGCTGGCGTCTCGGTTATCTGACTGCCCCGAAATGGCTGGCCGTTAGAATCAGCGCCTTGCAAAGTCACCTGACTTCAAATCCGACAACTTTCGCACAATACGGTGCGCTTAAGGCACTGGAAGAAGGTGCCGCAGAATGTGAAAAAATGCGCCAGGTCTTTGCCAGCCGCCGTGATCTGATCTGTGATTTACTGGCCAAAGTGCCCGGTACCAAAACGCCGCGTCCGTCAGGAGCATTTTATGTCATGATCGATATTTCGTCGTTCGGCATTCCAAGCATTGAATTCTGCGACCGCCTGATTGAAGAAGCGCAAGTCGCCGCAGTGCCGGGTACCGGTTTCGGCGCGGAAGGAACAATACGTTTCTCATACGCCTGCGATGAAAATACCATCAAAAAAGCAGTTGAACGCCTTGCCTCATTCTGTGCTAAACTTTGATGGGTTACGCACTCTCAGCGCAATGCCGGCAAAATCTATAATCACATTCAGCCATAAAATTCGCGCGCGCATTATGCGCGCGCGAATTTTAGTTATTACTTTTTACGGATTTTTGCTGCCGGTTATTTTACTGTCAGCATGTTCAACGCAACCTCCGGAAATTAACGAATCCATGCGACTGAAACTCGGTTCAATGATGCCGGAATTCCGCAAAGTCAATCCGCAATGGAACGACGGCACCCTGGAAATGCTGCCGTCTGCTCCCGGAACTTTGCGATTACTCTTCCGCGGAAATCGCTTGGACAATCTCGAAATGCTGAGCGAGCTTCCTATTGTCGAACTGATTTTTGATCGTGTTGAGCTTGACGACCTGAATATCATTGCTGAACTGAATCTGGAATCGCTGCAGATATTCAGCAATACGGCGATCAATTTGAACGGCATTGAACACCAGCGCAATCTTCGGCACTTATCAATACGTTTTTTATCCGAAAATCCATGCTCCGTTTCCTTAACGCCGTTATCGAATTTGCCGCTGACCCGATTTACCTTGACCAATGCCGCTATCGACACCCCAATTCCGTCCCTGCCGGAACTGGAAAACTGCTCATTGGATTACTGCGCAGGAATCGATGATTTCACTTTTCTGCTGAATTCAAAAAAACTAAATACTCTTGAATTAAATGCCTGTTCAGAATTAAATCTGAATACCATGCCGCCACTGCCTATCAAGCAGCTTTCACTGCGCTATTCGTCGGTTAAAAATTTAAGTGCGTTGAATAAACTGCACAATTTACGAATGCTGACTGTTTCAGAACCGGGCAATCTCGACTTCATCCGTGATTTAAAGCTCACGTCATTGACGGTAATCAATTCCGCCAAGCCGCTTTGTCTGAAACCTTTGATTAACTCTGACATCGCGGAACTGGAACTAATCAATTGCCCGCTACTCACTGTTGAACCGCTCGCACAATGTGAAAATCTAAAAACTCTGAACCTCACCCTTAACCAAATTTCTGATATCACTCCGTTGTCCGGTACTCAAATTAAAAATCTCTTTCTCGGAGGCAACCCGATTAGAAATCTGGAAGCGTTGACGCAATGCCGGCTACTTCGGCAACTTTTTATTTCACAATGTCCGGTTTCATCGTTGGAACCGTTATCCGCACTGCCACTGTTGAAAAATATGAAAATCGAAAAAACGCTGATATATTCTCTGGAGCCGCTGACCCGAACCGCTTTGGAGGAAATCTGGCTTTCAGAATGCCCGATCAGCGACCTGGAACCATTGACAAAAATACGCAGTCTGAAAAAAATTCAACTCCGCAAGTTGCCGGCACTGCAAAATCCGATCCCGAAATCAATCATTGCCAAAACTACGGTGGACCATCATGAATGAATTAGCAACCTTACAACGAATACTACCGATATTTCAACAGCGCCCAGAAATCACCACCGGACCCGGTGATGATTGTGCCGTCATCAATTTTGGGAACACCTGCCTGCTGGCTGCCGTTGATCAGATGGCGGCCGGAATTCATTACTATCCTGATACCAAGCCGGAACGCATTGCCGCCAAATTATTGAAACGTAATCTCAGCGATATCGCGGCAATGGGTGGAACGCCTGCGTATGCGTTGCTGAGCTTAGCCTCCAAACGCGCTGATGATGACTGGTTCAACGCATTTTATTATGGTTTGGAACAAGAGGCGCGCCGCTGGAATGTTTCAATATGCGGCGGCGATCTCTGCGCCCTGCCCGCGGATGGACTTGAAGATGTAATGTCACTGACGATTTTAGGTTGGTGTCAACCCGGAAACGCCTGTTTACGCTCCAATGCCAAAGCCGGCGACCTGCTTTATGCCACCGGATGTTTTGGAGATTCTCTGAAATCGGGACATCATCTTGATTTTGCGCCGCGCCTGGCTGAAGGAGCATTTCTGGCTCAGGGATTTACTTCCGCGATGATTGATGTCAGCGACGGCCTGTTGCTTGATGCTTCACGCATCGCCGAAGCATCGAAACTGGCTTTGATTATTGATATGCCAACAATTCCATTGCGCAATGACACCGACACGGCGTCTGCGATGTGCGACGGCGAAGATTATGAACTATTATTTGCGATTTCTCCGGATGCCGCGCAACAACTTGAACGTCTCTGGGATTTCGAAACTAAACTGACCTGTATCGGACATTTTGAATCGGGTTACGGCGTAACCTCCACAGACGGTCACAATTTATTAAAGGAATTTAAGACAGGCTATGAACATCGTAACACCTAAAGCATTCATCAGTAATTCTGAAGCCGCGACTGAAAACTTCGCCAGCGAACTGGCTCAATCGTTGCCTCGCGGTTCTGTCGTAACCCTGAACGGAAACCTCGGCGCAGGTAAAACCGTTTTCTCCCGCGGTTTTGCACGCGGACTTGGGATACTGGAACCGGTATCAAGTCCGACCTACACCATCATTCAAGAATATTGCTGTCCTGACGGCGGTTATTTCTTTCATATGGATTTGTATCGTATTTCAGATGCACGTTCCGCTTTGAATTTCGGTATTGACGAATATCTGAACGACCCGGAAGCGTGGTGCGTCATTGAATGGCCGGAACGTATTTCAGAAATTATACCCGCTAATGCGATTATGGTTGAGCTTACCGCAACTGATGTTAACTCACGAAAAATCACAGTCACCGCGAAATCATAATTTTCACAAGCGAACACATGCGCCCGATATGACCAGAAGAACACCCCGCCAATATTGGTCAAAAGTCCAAAATTCCTTTGCCGCAAACTGGACAATGCCTTCAACATGATGTAATTTTAACATCCGGTTGGTCGGATAGCGACAGTGTTTTATCTTGAGCGACGTGGTGGCATTCACTGCGAGTTCAAAGCCAGAACGCCGACTTCCTCGAAAAGTTTAACATTTAGCGATTCAGATTAAAGTTCGTAACTACAGGGTAAAAATGACAAAGGACAATAACTATGCATGCCGGACAGCTTTGATTATCGGCGGCTGCCGCGGAATTGGCCGCGCCATCGCAATCAGGCTCGCCAAAGATGGGTTTGATATTATCGCGACCGCCAGAAACAGCGGAACTCATAGCGAAAATTTAAACAATGAAATCTGTGCCTGCGGTCGAAAATTCACCCTGTTGACTTTCGACGTTCGCGACCGCGACGCCACCGCTGCGGCATTTGCGCCATTGACCGAAAATCCGCCGGATGTCGTCGTTTACAATTCGGGAATCGCTAAAGACAATCTTTTCGTATTCATGACACCCGAAGAATGGGACGACGTCATGGACACCAATATTGACGGTTTCTATCATACTGTCCAGCCGTTGATTTTCGGAATGATGGCCAGAAAAAGCGGACGAATCATCATTATCAGCTCAGCATCAGGTCAAACCGGTCAGGCCGGACAAGTAAATTATTCCGCCTCAAAAGCCGCGTTAATCGGAGCAGCCAAAGCACTCGCACGCGAAATCGGCAAAAAGGGTATTCTGGTCAACGTGGTGGCGCCGGGCTTTATCGCTACTGAAATGACCGAACATATCCCGACCGACAAAGTTTTACCACTGATTCCGCTCAACCGCGCCGGAGCTCCGGAAGAAGTGGCGGGCGCGGTCAGCTTCCTTTGCGGTCCGGACAGCTCTTACATCCACGGACAAGTGATTCCTGTGAATGGCGGACTGGTAATTTAACACCAGTGAAAGCAATGACCAATCCACCCAAGCACACCGTAGTAGCCGGAGCCGGGAGCGGCGGCATGACCATGGCGCTCTTGCTGGCAATGACCGGAAGAAGCGTCGTAATGATCGACATTCAACCTCAAATCGGCGGCTATATGCGGCGTTTTTCCCGCGATGGAATTTATTTTGATACCGGCTTCCACTTCACCGGTGGATTTGAAAACATTCTTACGCAAATGCTTCAGGTAATGAATATTGATGATGTAGTCAGAGAAGCGCCGTTCCGGAGCAAACTTTATCTTGCCGAATCGTCCAGGCATCTTTTTCTGCCCGAGACCGGCGTTGATGATCTTGCCGAATATCTGGCACAGGAATATCCCTCCGACCGCGACGGCATCATGCGTTATTACGAGTGCGAAAAAGCGGTCATTGCCAATACCCCGATGTTCGACCTGCGAGATGACAATTTCCAGGAAAAACTGCAACTTAGCAATTATGACACCACCACGCTTGCTGAACTTTTTTCCGAACTAAAAGTTTCTCGGGAAACCGCTACTGCGCTGGGAAGCGCGGCACTTTGTCACGGTACACCGCCGTGTGAATCTTCTGTAACTCATCATTGCCGGGTAAGCTACGGATTAGGCAATCATATCTCCAGAACCGAGCGTGGCGGCGATTCCTTTATCGACGCTTTTCATAGGGAAGCGCAAAAGTACGGCATTAGAATACTGACCGACACCCGAATCGCGAAGCTGGATAAACTTGATTCATCAGGGAATTGTTCCCGGGTGCTTTTGAGTAACGGCGAACATATTGAAACTGATGAAGTCTATTTCTCATTTCATCCTTATTCCATCCTTGAACTGATGCCGGAAGAAACCCTGACGACATCATTTCTCCGCCGCGTTCACCGGATGGAAGACAGTTGCAGTTTTTTTTCCATTTTCGGAGTCCTGGACAACGATCTCCCTTTCGGCGCAGAGCTGACTTCGTATCTTTCCGTCAATAATCTTGACGATATTCTTTTGCCGGGACGACCGGGAACAGGAACCGGCATTGTACTCGCCGACGAACCAGATGTCAACGGCAATATGCGCAAGACGCTTACCGCATTCCGCACCATGTACGCGGATGATACCTTAAAATGGAAAAAACTTTCCAGTCGCAAAAATAACCGCGAATATCAGGAATTTAAAGAGCGAACGACAGAATCAGTAATTGCTGAAGTTTACCGCGCTTATCCGGAGTTCAAGGGTAAATTCAAACTCAGTGCGACATCTTCGCCGTTGACCTGCAAAGATTACGATCCGCCGACCGGATGCGCTTATGGGGTCCGCAGAAAAATCGGATTATCGCGGCTTTTCGGAAAATTACCAGTACCGAACTGTTATGCGCTGGGACATAGCGCACTGGTTCCCGGAGTACTCGGAACCATGATGGCGTCATTTCTGCTTTTCAGACAAAACATCGGCGAAAAATGTTACCGCCGCCTCATCGCCGGAAAACTCCGCTGAACTTCTGCGTGAAAATTTATTTTTCGCCGTAAACCGCGGTCAGATACTGAGGATATTTGCCAAGATTCATCAAGGGACTGGTTTTAGTCTGTCCGACATGAGAAAGTGCGCAGGCAACTAAGCCCGGTAACAAACTATCAGTTTCCAATTTGAGCGCGGCAGTGCAATTGGAGGAAACCCGCCATTTTTCCTTGCCGCCTTCAGTAGCCACCATCGAATATATGACCTGCTTTCTTTTCATCTGGGTCACCTGAAGATCAATAGTAACTTTCAGCTTGCCTTCGGCGCGGGGAGTCATATTCAATGATTTCAAGGCATTTTCAGTATAGAACTTAAGAATGCCGGCATATTCGGATTTTGCCAATTCTTCGCTTGGCACGACAACAAAATCTTTGCTGTACTCCGCATCTGTTAGAATCGCGGTTATAGTTGCTGAACGCAATTTATTTGGAACTTTTTTCGTTTTGTCCTGAGTAAATGCAGAAAAACCTGCCAAAAGAATAAATCCAGCCAAAGATACTGATAAAGATTTACTTAAATTAGACATGATGAAAACTCCTGTAATTTTTATATTATCCGGGATGTTTACTGAAGAAATACGTTTGAAACTACACCAGGGGTAAGCGGAAACCGCCCTGGTTATTTCACCACCGCATTGACGTATTGCGGGAATTTATCGAGCCGGTAAGCCTTGACCTGCTTGTCCTGTCCGATATGGGCAAGAGCACCAGCTACCAGTGCGGGCAGTATTTCCCTGACATCAACGCTATGACGGGCAAAGCAGCTTGAGGAAACCCGCCACTTTTCTTTTTCGCCTTCGAAAGCGCGTACCACATATTCCAAGCGCATTTTATTAGTTCTGGTAATCTGCAACGAAATATAAATTTTCAGTTTACCTTTTTTTTCTTCTTTTAACTTCAAATATTCCATTGCATTTCTGGTATAACCGGTAAGCAATTCCAAATATCCGGATTTCTTAAGTTCTTCTTCGGCAATAATGGTATAATCAGTGCTGTACTCAG
>JAAYPP010000053.1 GCA_012519765.1 Lentisphaerota bacterium | reverse complement strand
ATTATAAATAACGCCCGCAAGAATTGATTTCAATTATCTTGCGGGCGTTGCTGTTTTGTGAGCGGTAAAAGAGTTACTAATACACAATTTTGTTAAGCGGATATTCAACAATATCGTGAGCGCCGGCAGCGCGAAGCTGGGGGATCAGATCACGGACCACACTGCTGTCTACGATAGTATTGACCGCGCTCCATTCAGGTTCCGCCAGTTTGGAAATCGTCGGTCGTTCCAATGCCGGAAGTTGTTCCAAAACCTCGTCCAGATGATCTTCCCGGACATTGAGCATCAAGCCGACTTTGTGTTCGGCAATCAGCACTGCTTGCAGGAGCATGGCGATATTTTCAATCTTCGCTTTTTTAAATTCGTCTTTCATCGAATTGCGGTTGGCAATAAAGCGGGTGGTTGATTCGCATATATTGTCAATAATCTTCAGGTTGTTTGCTTTCAGTGATGAACCGGTTTCAGTAATTTCGACGATTGCGTCAGCCAGCCGCGGTGGTTTTACTTCAGTCGCGCCCCAGCTGAATTCGACGCAGGCATTAACCCCATGTTTGGCCAGATAACGCTTGGTCATACCGACTGCTTCAGTGGCAATCAATTTTCCTTCAAGGTCAGCAGCACATTTGATATCGGAATCATTAGGAACCGCCAAAACCCAGCGCAAAGGGCGCCGACCGCTTTTGCCGTAAACCAGTTCACAAATTTCCTGGACATCGGAACCGTTTTCTTCGATCCAATCGTGCCCGGTCAGACCGCAATCCAGAATTCCTTTTTCGACATAGCGCGACATTTCCTGTGCGCGGATCAGCATGCATTCGATTTCGTCGTCGTCAATTGATGGAAAATACGAACGCGAGCTGATGGAAATGGAATAGCCGGCCCTGCTGAACATGTCAACGGTTGACTGCTCCAAACTGCCTTTGGGGATTCCAAAAATAATTTTTGCCATAATTTATTACCTCTGTTTATGTTCATCATTTTCGATCCGGCGCATAATCAGCTCCGCCGGAGTCAGATACTTTTTTTCATCATTGCATTTTTTGCAGCATGGAACAATGTTGCCTTTAGTGCTGCGCCCGCCTCGTGAAAGCGGAACAATATGATCCATCGTCAATTCATCCGGTGGAAAAATCCCATCACAGTAATGACAACGTCCTTTTCTGAGTTGTTCAATCCACCATTGACTTGAACGCATTTCGCGCGCTTTTTGTCTTTCGCGCGCAACATGCTTGTCATCTTTATTGATTTCTATCCAGTCTGACATAAAAGTTAAAAAAGCCATTATATGGACTTCAGTAAGTCCAGGTTAAAACACGTCATGGAATATACCCCGAAAATGAGTAGCGTTCAAACTGGACTGCACAAAGGTTTATGCAAAAAAGATTTTGATCATAAATAGGGCCTTTTTATTCGATTAAATATTATTTTTGACGAAAAACACTAACCGGGCTGGAGAAAAATTCAATATCAAGTTATATTTAAACTATTAGACGTTTCAAATTCAGTTATGACGGAGTTTGAAGTACGCATTATATATATTGAATTTATGGTGTTGCGGAATGCCAGAAATGATTATCAGAGAATGTTGCTGGGTGTTGATTTGCGCTGGAAAGATTCTATACTCAAATATGAGAAATATATTCGAACCCGCAAAAACGGAGGAGATTCATGAGTTTGGCGCCGGATAATTACAGGAAAGCCTGTTCCCGGACGATATGGATTCGTGTCTTTTATTCCGATCACTAGCCTTAGTTAATAATCAAATATTGGCATTCCACTTTTTGGAATGTACAATGGAACAATTGAAATTCGGCATCGCTTTGACGGAGAATCAAACTCCGGAAGACGATGAAAAAATCTTATCAAACGATAGCGATTTGCCCTTGGCGGCAAGGATGCGACCGCGTAATTTTGACGAATATGTCGGACAGCAGCATCTTCTCGCACCCGGCAAACTGCTGCGGCGGGCGATTGACGCTGATCGCTTTTCCTCGATAATTCTTTCCGGACCTCCCGGGACTGGTAAGACCAGTTTGGCGGAACTTATTGCGTTGCGTACTGACAGTGAATTTGTCAGGATGTCCGGAGTAAGTTCGACCGTGGGCGATCTGCGTAAAGTGATTGAACGTGCGGTTCTCCGTAAAAGTCTTAACGGCCGGCGCACGATTGTTTTTGTCGATGAGTTACACCGCTTTTCCAAAAGTCAGCAGGATTCCCTGTTGCCCGATGTTGAGAATGGCAAGATACGGTTGATCGGAGCAACTACGCATAACCCTCAATTTTACATTGTTGGCGCGTTATTATCGCGTTCGCTGGCCTTCCAGCTGGAAGCGCTCAAGCCGGAAGATATCCGAATGTTGCTATCCATGGCGTTGTCCGACGCCAGAGGGTTTCCGGATAAAAAAATCGTATTGACCGAGGATACTTTTGATTTTCTCTGCACAATATGTGAGGGCGATGCCCGACGAGCCTTGAATGCATTGGAACTTGCGGTTATGACTACGGAGCCAGCCAAGGACGGAACTATCACTGTTGACCGGCAAATCGCCGAGGAATCAGTTCAGCGTAAATTTATCAATTACGGACAGGATGGTCATTATGACAGCGCCAGCGCATTTATCAAAAGCATGCGCGGAAGTGATCCGGATGCCGCAGTTTACTGGCTGGCTAAAATGCTTCACGCCGGCGAAGATATTCGTTTCATTGCCCGGCGAATTGTGATTTTTGCCTCTGAAGATATCGGCAATGCCGATCCCAGAGCGCTTCAACTGGCGGTATCGGCAATGCAGGCTATTGAAATGATCGGCATGCCCGAAGCCAGAATAATTCTGTCACATGCGGTCACGTATTGTGCCACTGCACCGAAAAGCAATGCGTCATATCTGGCGATCGGTGAAGCGCTTGAAGATGTGGAGAATGATCGGGTACAGCCGGTTCCTCTGCATTTGCGCGATCCCAATTCGGACGGCACCAGGGAATTGCAGAAAAAAGCCGAAAGCTACAAATACCCGCATTCTTATGACGGGCATTTTGTAGATCAGGAATACATGAGAGTACCCAAGGTTTATTACCGTCCGGGCACTCTCGGTTATGAAGAAAAAATCAGGCAGCGGCTTGCTTATTGGCGAAATGCCAGCAATCTGCCGCCGATTGCGGAGGAGGAACAGTAAAATGACGGAAAAAGCAGAAATGCGCCGGAAAATGCTGAAACTCCGTTCCGGATTGAGCTCGGAATTCAGAACGCATGCCGATGCGGCGATTAATGCCGCATTGCGGGAAATACCGCAGTTAAAATCGGCTGCCCAAGTTGGGGTGTATTGGAGTGACGGTACCGAACCGTCGCTCGATGCGACTCTGACTTTTTGTCTGAATAACGGCCAGAAAGTATATGCCCCGCGCGGTTGCCGCGACAACGGCGCGGAATATGAAATGGTAGAGATTCGCGATCCGGCGCAGGATATGGTCAAAGGCAGATACGGTTTGATGGAACCGAAAAATAACCTGCCGATGGCGCCTGCGGCGCAAAGAAAAAGCATGGTTTGGCTGATTCCCGGAGTCGCATTTGACGGCTGCGGACATCGACTGGGCCGTGGAAAGGGGATATATGACCGGTTACTCAACGGAGAAACCGGGTGCAAAATCGGGATTTTTTATGGTTTTCAGGAAGTTTCTGCGGTTCCAGTCTGTCATCATGACGAATGTCTGGATATTGCCGTCACTGAAAACGGGGTTATTCAATTTAACATATAGGAGAAATAGAACATGAACTATGAAACTGTTTTCGCCGTCTCTATGGGAGTTATTGCCGGCGGTATTATCGTATCTTTAATTATGACTGCGCTGATGATGATGCGTAAATCATCAGCAATTCATATTGCCAGCCGCATACGGCAGGAGGCAGAAAAAGAGGCCGAACACGTTTTGCGTGAAGCCAAGGTTACTGCTAAAAGCGAATTGTTGAAGATGAAAGAGGAAGGTGAAGAAGAGCTGCGTGAACGCCGCCGTGAACAGGCCGCAGTTGAAAAAAGGTTGGCAACCCGCGAAGAATCACTGGAAAAGAAAACCAATATTCTCGACAATAAAATTACCGCGTTTGAAAAGAAAGAGCAAGATCTAGATGTAATTAAAGAACGTCTAACTCAGCGCGAACTCGAGTTGCAACAGAAAATCGGCCGTCAGATCGATGAACTGGAACGCATTGCCGGAATGAGTCGCGATGACGCAAAAAATATTCTGCTCGAAAAGTTGAAGAACGAAGTCCAGAACGAATCCGGTCTGATGGTTCGCGATCTTCTCGAAGAAGCCAAACAACGCGCGGAAAAAGAGTCCAGACGCATTTTGACCTACGCGATTCAGCGCTACGCATCGGATTGCACTTACGAACGCACTACCGCCACGATACCGTTGCCTAACGACGAAATGAAAGGCCGGATAATCGGACGTGAAGGACGCAACATCAGAGCCCTCGAAGCCGCAACCGGCGTCAGTATCATGATTGATGACACTCCTGAAGCGGTGGTGATTTCCTGTTTTGACCCGATCCGCAAAGAGATTGCCCGGCAGGTGCTCGAACGTCTGATCGGCGACGGGCGGATTCATCCGACCAGAATTGAGGAAATGGCTAAAAAGATTGCTACAGAACTTGATGAAGAAGTTTTTTCCGTCGGCGAAGCGGCGGTATTGGAAGCCGGTATTCAAGGTGTGGCACCGCAGGTCATCAAACTGCTCGGCCGCCTCAAATATCGTTACAGCTTCTCCCAAAACGTGTTGCAACACTCTCTGGAAACTGCATATTTTATGGGCATGATCGCTTCGGAACTGGGATTGGATGAACAGAAGGCAAAACGTATCGGACTGTTTCATGACCTCGGCAAGGCCATCGATCATGAGGTGGAAGGTTCACACGCCGCTATCGGTGCCGATATTCTGCGTAAACACAACGAAGCAAAAGACGTCATTCACGCGGTGGCGGCACATCACGGTGAAGTCGAACCCCAGAGCCTTTATGATGTTCTGATCATGGCTTGCGATACTTTGAGCGCGTCGCGTCCGGGAGCCCGTAGCGAAACAACCGAACTCTATTTGAAACGTCTAGAGCAGCTTGAAAGCATCGCATCCAGTTTTGACGGTGTCGAGAATTGTTTTGCACTCCAGGCCGGTCGTGAAGTTCGAGTCGCAGTTACTCCGGACAATATTGGCGAAGGCGAAGCCCAGATGCTGGCCAGAGATATTTGTCAACGCATCGAAAAAGAGATGAATTATCCAGGTCAAATCAAGGTTACGGTAATTCGCGAAACCCGTTCCGTCGAATACGCGAAATAAATAAATCGGATTGTAAAATTACCCGATTGGGGGACGTGCTTAAACTTCGCGCGCGCATTATGCGCGCGCAAAGTTTAAAGCTGAAAAAAATCAGTCAAAAATCGTTGGCACTGAGCGCGGTTGGAAACATCAAATAAAATTCAGTAATTCTACCGAAATATCATTATTTGAGTTGTTCGAATGTATTAACGGCTTGCCGGGCAATCTCGCGCAGAAATTGCGCATCTGAATCGCCGATGATTTGAGGAACGAACGTAATTTCTTTGACGTTGCGCCCATAAAGGAAAGCAAACCAGACACATGCCTGAAGGTACTGTCCACGCAAATTCAGATGAATGCTATCCCGCATCAGCTTCAATTCTCCGTCTTCGCCTTTGCGCCATGACATTACTCCGACTAACGAACCGGCTTGCGACGGCATATCCGGCCAGCGGATGGTTTCAAGCATCGCGGGATCATAGTTCTGAAAACGAAACGGTTGTTGCTGCCTTGCCAGTTGTACGGCATATCCGGTGGGTATTATGCGGAGATTCAGTTCCGCAGCCAGTTTCCGATAAGCCTTGGTAAGAAGTTCATACATGCTGTTCTGGTTTATTCCCCACTCGCCATCCGGCATTATCCGCGGATCATCTTCGCGGTATGACCAGGTCTGTTGAATTACAACTTCAGCTTGCGGCGCATATTGCTTGACATACTCATAAATATTGGTGGCATACGGCTGGTACGTTTCCGCTCTCCAGCTTTCGCGGCTTGCCTGTTGAATGGTTACGATATCCCATGTTTCACGCGCAAGGATATCACGCATCTTGATTCGAGGTTCCTGATACATTCTAACCGCAGCGTCCTGTTCTTCCCAGTCAATGTAACGCCAATGCCGGGACAATTCGCATCCAGAATGGTTGGCCAGTTCCAAAAGGAGGTCGCATCCTGTTGACTTGACGACTTCTGGAAAATATTGAGTAAGGCTATTTGTAAAGCTGTTACCGATGGTCAGAATTTTGAGATTTTGTTTTGTATTCATTTGATAAAATTTTAATTTTGTTTAGAAATATCCTTGTTTAGAGTAAGTTCCATGTTTTCAGCATGGCGTTTGCGATCAACCGGTTTCCTGACTCCCGCATATGAATTCCATCTTTAGTATGCAGCAAACCATGTTCGTCTGATTGCAAGGCGTTTTGTTCCCATTCACGGCGGAATACACTGTCCAGCGGCACCAGACAAGTTCCTGCTTCATCAGCGGCTTCTCGTGCCGCAAGACAATAATTACGCCGGATTTCGCCGTAGTTCTGGTAGAGTTTTCCTTCCATTTCTCCAGCCGGAGTCGCAATGCTGAATTTTCTGATTGAAGAGAAGAGCCGGCAGAGATGTACCATCCATTTCAGATTTTCTTTAAAGGTGTTTGGCGAGACTGTTGGTTCGTTCACCCATTCGCCGCGCCCGATAATTGAGTCATTGGCGCCGAAAAAAAAGCTGACCGCGCTTCCGCCGGACTCAATTACGTCTTTATGAAGCCGGGTCAGCGCCCACGGCGTTTTGTCGCCGCCGCGTCCGGCATTGATGACTTTGATTCCTTTTGCGGCAAGATGTTCCTGAAGCATGCCGACGTAACCATTTGTACTGGCGGTAATGCTGTCTCCGAAGCAGATCAAAGTGTCGCCTTTTTCAAGCCAGGAATCACTGCCTTGTAAAATTATACTCATGTAAATTATTCCTTGATTTCTGATTGTCCTCAAACTTTTTTGAGGATCCCCGGTTGACGAATAAAAAACTCTTAACTCTTCCGGTTATTTTATACTCTATTCGTTTTTCATCATTAAACCAGTCAACAAATTAAGAAAAATTCCGAATTACCGATTCAATTAGCCGATCAATTTGATCGGGGCGGTACTCTCCGCAGAATAATTTTGACTCAAGAATCCATAAAATTATTATGGCTTTCTTTGTCCGGGATGTAGTTCCAAGCCTCGCTCAAGATAAAAAATACTGCCATAGCCCAATGATCCGACTGTCTTTTTATCTTGATGAATTATTCAGGCTGAGTTCGAGTCTGTGCTTTACTTTCTCCCAGTCCGGGCTGACAGAGTCGAGGAGCTTATAAAATCCCTGGCTATGATCATGATATTTCAGATGACACAACTCATGCATAACAACATAGTCAATGCATTCTTTAGGTGTTCTGATCAGATCTGTATTGAGAGTTACTGTACCCTTGCCTGAAAGGCTGCCCCATCTTTTTTGCATTCGTTTAATGGATAGTTCAGGCTGGCCAACACTCAAACCCAGACATTTGAATTTCTGCCAGCAACGATCCATGCTCTCCGCAAATTGAACCTGTGCCTTTTCTGAATACCATTGATTTAAAAGTTTCCTGGCAACAGTTGGAGTCGGTTCACTCCGGCAAGTGACATGAAAAAAGCCGCGGGATAATTTAACCGAATTTTCAGAACCTTCGGCTATCTTTAAGCGATATTGCTTGCCAAGATACAAGTGGGTCTCGCCGTTCACGTAGCAACGATCAGGCGTCTTTGGATTAAACTGCTTGAAATAATTCATTTGCCTGAGAATCCAACGAGCCCGTTTTATTATTTTCTTTTCGATCAATGTGATGTCGGACTGCGCGGATGCCTTGACGATAACCGTGCTGTCAGGATGCACAGCAATTTCCATCGTGTTTCTGTCACAGTACAACAGACTGAAATCGATGGTCTTCCGGCCGTAAACAACCGAGTGTTTGTTGTTATGGATTATTGCCTCCATCAGTTATAGCTCCTGTGCTTTGCAACCTGCAGGACCTTCTCGATGATGTCATCCATCTGATCAAGCGACAGTTCGATCCCTCTTTCCGTCTTGAGCTCATCATAGAGGTAATCGTCAATCTCATTAACTGCCTGTTTCTGAGCGTCTTCATCATCCCAGAAGTGAACCTTCTTGTGTTTTTCCAATATGCCATGAATAGCAATTGCCGTATCAGCCGCAGCTGATTCAAGGTCTTCTTCACCTAATTCGTGT
>JAAYPP010000004.1 GCA_012519765.1 Lentisphaerota bacterium | reverse complement strand
TATACAAATCGTAGACCTGACGGGCGGTTGATGTCCACGAAAAACGCTCTAATTGTTTTTGGGCTTTCTCTAATAAAATCTTTTTTTCAAAAGCAGAGTCCAAAACTATTTTAATCGCGCTTCGCATTTCATCTAGATTCTTGTTGTTAAAATAAAGTGCCGCATCCTTTGCTATTTCAGGAAAGCAACTTGCATTGTTTAGAACTACAGGGCATCCACACGAAAAAGCTTCAAGGATAGGCATTCCAAAACCTTCATACTCTGAAGGAAATATAAAACAGAGTGCATGTGTGTAGGCAGAAGCAAGTCCCGATTCGTTCACTGACATTTGGATAAAATAGTCTTCTAAGTTATTTTCCTTAAGAAGCGTCACTTCTTTTTTAGTAAAAGCTCCACCCCCTATACACAATGCTTTTATTTTCTCTTTTTTTAAGATTGGCGTTATACCGTCTACGAATGTTTTGAAATTCTTGTATTTGTTTCTTAAGCCTACATAGAGAATATATGGCTCGGGAATTAATTTTCCACTGGGAGTTGGGAGCTCATTATAACCATGATAAATCACATCTATTTTTCTAGCTGGGGTATTATAAATTTCCATAATGTCTTTTTTAGTATTGTTTGAAATCGCAATAATCTTATCCGCTTTAGCCACCAATTCTTTTTTTCCTTGTATCCATTTTTTACTAATTAAATATGAATACAGTGTGCCACTATAATATTCAGGATAAAGTTCTGGAGTCATATCATGAATCGTTACAATATGTGGCCTTTTATTATGAGTAATGGTATAGGGATCATAAAATGTCGAGTGTAGGACATCAAACTTGTTTTCCTTAAGGAGCTTAATACAGAACTTGCGATTACTTTTATAAATAAAATATTTATGTAAAAGGTTACTGGTATCGACCTGTTCAATATTTGAGTTTCTACCGCTCAAAAGCTCATTCAGATAGTGATTGACACTTTTTTCAAACCCTAACTGTATCTCAATACCATCCATCGTCGAGAACTCTCTGTACAATTCGGAAAAGTATCTTGATATTCCACCATATCCTTGGTAGCTAAATATTTGGTGGTCGTATAAGATGCGCATTATGTTTTTTCCTGGGTTGTCTTGTCTCTTGAATAAGATTGAAAAATTAATCTCCAAACACAAACTAATCTATCTCCTGTTTGCTACATTGTCCAATTTAAAGCACGGCTATCCTACAACTTTCAACAAGTGGTGATTTGGGACGAAGTCTGAGTACTGAATCTCTTTAAATAAGAAACCACGTGTTGTCAAATATTACTCACATTCCGGAGTTTAATACCTCGGAAGTTAAGTTTTATTTGTATGACTGTTAGATAGAAGCAGATGGGTCTTTGCTTTGAACCGTCTCGGACAGTGGACAGCAAAGGAATTGTGCATAGCGGCACGAATCATAGTAAAAAGGAGTTTGAATGATTGAAAATAGTGAAGCATAAGGGAGTTGGAGAGTTGGAGAGTTGGAGAGTTAAGCACCCGCCTGCGCCAAGTCTTTGGCAGGCAGCAGGCAGATGAAAAGTATGAAAGCAAAATTAATGTAAATTGAGTTTTTAATTCGCGCGCGCATAATGCGCGCGCGAATTAGAAGCTAAAGTTACGCCATTTATTTCTGTGCCTTTCCACGCCTTCTGTGGATAAAATTCTCTCTTCGTGATCATTCGAGCAATTCGTGGACAAAAAATCCCTCTTCGTTTCAGGGTTGAAATTCAACACAGAGCCACTGAGATTTGGAGGAGATGTGAAGAAGGGAAATGGGACAGGGGATTTAACCACTCTGCGCCATTCGAGATGATGCGTATAAAAGTTGGCTTATTTGCATTGCTAATTCGCGCGCGAATTAGAAGCTAAAGTTATGTCAGTTATTTCCATGCCTTCCGTGGATAAATTTCCCTCTTCGTGACCATTCGAGTAATTCGTGGACAAAAATCCCTCCTCGTTTTCCCCCATTCTAGATTCTTCCCTTTGTGTTTTCTTTGTTTCCTTTGTGGTTACTCCCTTTTTCCGTATTCTAACTCCTGCCTCCTAGGTTCTAGATTCTTCCCCTTTGTGTCTTCTTTGTGCCCTTAGTGGTTAAGTTCCCATCTCGCGCGTTCCAACTTCCCAATTCCCGATTTTCTGGATATTTTTCAGTCTTTACTTTCAATATCTTCTAGTTCTTGCCAGCGTTCAAATAGTTGGTCGAGTTCGGATTTTGAGGCATCCAGCTCTGCGGTTAATTCGGCGGTTTGGTCGCCATGTTTTTCGAAGAAATCAGTTGCAATAAAAATATTTTCTAAGCGAGTGATGTTTTTCTCGACTTTTCCAATTTTTTTCTCCATACCGTCGAGTTCGCGCTGCTCTTTCCACGTCAGTTTGCGTGTTACTTCCTGGGTTGGAAGTTCCGGTTCGGTAGGTTTACTCTCTTTTGTGATTTCTGGCGCTGGCGTTTCGTCAACGCGGCGATTGAGGTAATAGTCATAATCCCCGATCCCTGCGACAATTCCTCCGTTGCCATCCATCGCAATGATGGAGTTACAGACGCGGTTCAAGAAATAGCGATCGTGGCTGACCACTACGACGCACCCTTGATAACAGGTCAGCGCCTCTTCAAGCAAACGCAACGTTGGTAGGTCAAGGTCATTGGTGGGTTCGTCTAGAATTAAAAAATTTCCACCTTTTTTTAGTATTTTTGCTAACATCAAGCGTGCGCGTTCGCCGCCAGATAAACGGTCAATCCGGGTATTTATGGTTTCATTTGAAAATAGAAAACGGTTTAAATAGGTCCAGACACTAATCCTTTGATCGCCAACCTGAGTTGTTTGATTGCCTTCGCCAATCTCTTCAAAAACGGTATTTTGTAAATTAAGAGTGATACGATTTTGATCGATATAATTAAATTGAATAGTGGCGGCAGTTTCTATTGTTCCTGAAGAGGGTTGAAGTTGACCAGTAATTAGTTTTAGTAGGCTAGTTTTGCCGCAGCCATTAGGGCCGACGATACCAGTGCGGCTGCCGGGAATAAATTCATGATTGAAATCTGAAAATAGGACATTGTCGCCAAATGCCAGCGAGATGTTTTTTAGTTCAACAGTTTTGTTGCCCAGTCTAGACGCTGGCGGTGCCCATCCTGCTTCCTCCCATTTTATCGGAGTTCGGGCGGAACCGGTTGCCATGTGCATGACATATTCGCCGTCCGTAAATCCGAGACGGCACAATGTAATTCGGCCTGTTTTCAGTTTGGAGACGTTAAGCAATCCTTCGCCGAAATCGCCGAAGGCATTGGGCATAACGGTTACTGGTCCGTCGACAATTTCAGCGGGGACATAATCTGGTACCCCCATCAAGGCGCCGTTTTCCATAAATTCATAAAATTCCAGATAAGCGGCAACCTGTCCGGTCAGATATTTCACCATGAGTTGAGTAACCGCGCCCAGGCTGTCGTTCTCCGGTACGGAGCAGGTATCGAGTTCATCGTGGAGCAAAGTCAGGCTGCCGGCAGGGGCAAATTTGAGCAGTTTCTTGACCCCGTCAACATCATTGAAAGAAAATCCCTGATAATTTCTTTCCTGAATTTTCTTTTTAAGTGCCAGGAAAAGGCGTACGGAATTTTCAACTGTTCCGGGTTGCGGAGTCTTGACGAATTTCCAGCGTTCCTTCAATGATGAAGCCAGCCCGTCAATCTCTTTTTCATCCGCGTCCTGCATCAACTGATAAATTTCCAGCAATTCGAAGTGTTCGATCTCCGGTCCGATCTTACTTTTCAGAGAAACGCCGTCGTAAAGAGTGCCATAAAGCCGCATATCCCGGTATCCTGCCATGCCGATTTTCGCGGTTTTAAGCAACGCGGCGGTACGCGCCGCAGTTGCAAATTTGATGATTTCATCAACTTGCGGTGGCTGGCCGCGAAAGGTTACGACATACTTGAAAATAAACCCCATGTCGGCCATCGGTTTGCGCAAAGCAGTGGTGCCGGCCTGATCGGCAGTGGTTACAAACTTGTCGCCATCCTGCCAGCCGGAAAGCCCCCAAAGAATCATCGGTTTATGTTTAAAGGGCTCAATTACAGAAAAAACCGCCCAGGACGGAATCCAACCGGCGACGCAGATAATCAGCAAGTCAAAAGTTCCGGCGGCTTGAAGTTCGCGAACGGCATGTGCGGCATGTTCTCCTGCGGGGTCATCGCTGACTGGAGCCGTTTTTATTAATTCCAGTCCCTGCTGTTCGAGCAGTTCCGCAGCGGCTTCGCAACGTTTTACGATGAATTCTTTCGGGGTATTGATTTCCCCGAAACCGACAAATCCGGCTCTGGTTTTTCTGGTCATGATTGCTGTTCCAGTAGTTGTAGTTACTATTCTTTTTTAAAAATTTGATTGATTGCATTGACGGTTTCGTCAACCAGTTTGCAACCACCGTCAGAGCCGACTTTGCCATTAATAATCAGTCCGCCGTAGCCGCCGAACTGTTCAGCTTCACGGCTTGGGAGATAACCGCAGCTGCCGCCGGAAAGCTGGACGATGAATGTTTGTCCGGCTTTGGCGCGCGCCTTGATCATTTGTCCGAATACCAGATAGAGCTCGAAAGGATTATTGGCTATGGCACAGTCGCCGAGGCGCAGTATCTGCATATCAAAGGAACACTCTGGTTGGTCGTTCTGTGATTCGTAGCGGCTGATAACTGCTTTGTTATTTTGGATCTGCACGAAATGATGCAATTTGCTGTCATATGGACCGGGAAGGTTCGGAATGATTTCATTGGCGTGGGTTTCACGGCAGAAATCTTCGAACGCGGCTTTTTCGGGCATTACCGCCAGCAGTTTTTCCAGATTTTTTCCAGCAAGGACATAATCGGCGTACGAAGCCCGGCGCATCGGCAGGGACACCCGCTTGCGGATATGTCTGAACGCAGGCGAAAAATCAATTTTGCCGGTCGTCTGCGGAAAAGCTTCAAGCACTGCCTTACGGACGCGTTCGGCATGCACGACGACACCGTCGGCATGCCAGAAATCCGGTTCGGTACGATAGTGGCGCGTCAGATCGCGCGGCGACTGACATCCGGCGGCGCCAATCTGGCATAAGGTGTGGAAATCTGCACCGAATTCTTCCTTGAGGTTTTCGCGCGCCGCGCCCATGTAATCGGACGAAATCAGATAGGTCGATTCCATAACCTGCGATGGGCAGGCGATGTTGAGTATTGTCCCCGTCGGCTTACGGTTGGCATCAAAAGTGAATAGCAATTCTACTCCGGAATCTTCACCTGCTTCCATTCCGACGAAATCCTCGCGGGTGGTGTCGCCGTACATTTCAGCAGTGCCATCTGCGTAAACCGCCCGGCGGCAGTGACCGATACGGGCTATGCCGAACGCGGGAGCGATACCTCCGGTTGTGCGGTTGTCCCAGGAAGTCCGGACTGCTTCCAGAATTTGCTGTTCCAGAAAATCGAGATAATCCGTCGGTTTGAGCGCGTCATCATCCAACGGTAGCCAGTCGCGGAACAATCCGGCGGGACGGGTGTACGGAGCGCTGTGGGTATGAATGGCGTTGAGGAAAATGCTCTTGGGCGCGATCTGCGGGATGTCCGCATGAATTGCCGCGCGGATGCGCTCCTGCAGCTCTTCCGGGAAATTGACCACATCCAGTGAAATCATCAAGGCCTGTTCATCGCCTTTTTCCAGATACAATGCGACGGTTTTGATGCGGGAATGAATTCCCTGAGCGGAACGTTGATAATACTGTCCGGAGAGTTCTACTTTAGCGTTTTCCGGCGTAATATCCGCTTCGCCCCAGCCGATTAGAAAATTTTTGCACATATTCATTCTCCTGATGATGACATGCAAGTCATCGGTGTTTTCAAAGCTCTATCCAGCAATGTTTGGCAGCCGATTCCTTAACCGTCTCCATGATTTTCTGTATTTTTATTCCCTGTTCAAGGGTAGGTCCTGCTGCTTTGCGCTTATGTACCGAATCCAGGAACGTATAAAGGCAGTGCATGTGCCCGCGCAGCCAGCCGATTGGAGCTTTCGGGGTGGGGAATCCGGCAGGTTTGTCGTAACGCTGACCGCAATCAATGGCGGTCCAACCGCGGATGCCACCGAGCGGAGCAGAAGCCGCCGAGCAGTCATAAAAGAACAGTTTGTCCAGATTCATCGGTTCCCATCTGAGCGCGCCGCGTGAACCATGAATCTCAAAGCTGAAACCGTCTTCAACTCCGGTGGCAATTTTTGAAGCTGCAATCGTGCCGCAGGCGCCGTTCGGGAGTCTGACCAAGGCAATCATATTGTCTTCAGCCGTTACCTTGAGTTTTTTTCCCGGGTTAACCGGGCAGGGGCGTTCAGGATAGGCGATATGAGTCGATGCCATTAATTCGCTGAAATCGCCGAGCAGATAGTTCATCAGGTCAATAATATGGCTTCCCAGGTCGGCGATGGTACCGGCTTCCAGTTTCCATTTCAACGGCGCTTTCGGGTCGGCATTGCCGCTGTGGAGATATTGTCCGCGGAATTCGAGAACTTCGCCAATAGCACCGGCATCAATCAGTTGTTTAGCACGCATCACGGCGGGAAAGAAACGGTTTTGGAGTGTCATTTGTGAGATGCCGCGGTAATCTTGCAGTTTTTCTTGGATTTTTAGTGCGTCGTCAAGAGTTGAAGTCAATGGTTTATCGCAATAGATATGCTTGCCATGTTGCATAGCTGAAATGACCGCGTCAAAATGAAGATGGTTCGGGGTACAGATATCGACAATATCAATATCCGGATTTTCAGTGATTTCCCGGAAATCGGTAACCGCGTGTTCTGCCCCGATTTGATCCGCGCCTTTGCGCGCGGTTTCAAGCTTGGAGGTACAGATATGGGTGATGCGGCTTTGGAATTCCTGTTGTTCATAGAACAGCGGGATATTCAAATGCCCGTAAGCATGAACTTTTCCGATGAAACCGAATCCGATGATTCCGACTTTGTAAGTTTTCATAAACAAATCGTCCGTACAGGTTTGGCTGTTGTTGACTCTGCTGCGGCTCCGGCAATTAACTCAAGTGAATTTATCCTCTTCTTCCCTTGTTTGCAAAAGTTTTTGGATCAATCTCTTGCCGGAAACCGCAACCGGAATTATTTAAGTAGTTCCTTTTCCGTTTCCGCAATCGCCTCTTCAATCAGATCCATTCCTTTTAATGCGACATCTTCCGGCATGATGATGGGCGGACTCATGCGGAGAATATGTCCTGCCGGGATCCAGGCGAGGCCTTTACGAAACGCCTTTTGATAAACCATTTTACCGGCTGCGTCAAAGGGTTCTTTGGTAACTTTGTCTTTAACCAATTCCACCCCCATCAGGCAGCCTTTGACACGGCAGTCGCCGACGATTTTGTATTTTTCAGTCCAGTCTGCCATGCGTTTTCTGAACAGAACTTCGAGTTCCTGCGCGTGTTCAAGCAGTCCTTCTTCTTCGATAACTTCAAAACAGGCCAATGCGGCGGCGCAGGCCATCGGGTTTCCGCCGTAACTGGTTGAGGCACTGATTTTATCCACCGCGTCAGCATAAGGTGTTCTAACCGCCATTGCGGTAACCGGGAAGCCGTTGCCGAAACCTTTGCCCAGCGTTACCACGTCCGGCAAGACATTCCAGTGTTCCATGCACAGGTATTTGCCGGTGCGTCCCATGCTGGTGAGCACTTCATCGGCAAACAGCAGAATATTGCGTTCATCCAGAAATTTACGTAATTTCGGGAAGAAATCATCCGGCGGCATAATGCTGCCGCCCCAGCCCTGGATCGGTTCGAGGACAAACGCGGCAATCTGGCCGGTGGTGCTTTCCCTGATGAATGTGTCGTAAAACTCAAGATAACGCTCGGTGTCGATGGAGCCGTCCTGACGCGTCCACCATGGCCGGTAAGTATCGGGACGCGGTACCATATAAAAACCGGGAGAACGGGTCGGCCCGCTGAATTTGGTCATGCGCGCCAGGCTTACCGCATGACCGCTTTTGCCGTGAAAATCCATGAAACAACTGATAAACTCATGTTTGCCGGTCGCGGCGCGGCAGGTCCGCAATCCTGCTTCAACTGCAGTTGTGCCGCTGTCGTAAAGTTGAAACGACTTCAGATCGCCGGGCAGACATTGCGCCATTTTTTCCAGTAGGCGAACCTTGATTTCTGAGGTGAAATCGTGCGCGTTCATCAGCTGCTTTGCATATTTTGCCACGGCTTCAGATATTTTCGGGTGACAATGTCCCAGCGTGGTAACATAAATACCGCTGGAAAAATCAATGAATTTGTTGCCGTCAGCGTCCTCAAGCAAACATCCGCTGCCGCGCTCAAAGGCCACCGGAAAAAGTTTTACCTGACCGGATAAGCCGCGGTAGTGTTTGCTGGCGCGTGCATGGAGTTCCTGGCTTTTCGGTCCCGGAATTTCATCGGTTACAAGTTCAGGATAACGATTCAAGTCAAGTTGATAAGGTATCGGGTTGTAGCGTTTCATAATTGCTAACTCCTTTTTTAAGTTGTTGTTTTCTTTTTCTTATTTTAGCTTAAATAAAAATATTAGCAACGCTTATTTGTTAATAATCATATAAAAAACGCAAAAACATGTTAAATATTAACATTTGTCGATTTGTATGGGGCCGGGTGCTATTTTACCATGCTTAAAACAGAGAAAAGCAGTGCTTGATTGGGCTGTGGCTGAATTTTTATTTTGAGCGAAGCTATGATATCCACGGTGAGCTCAAGGAAAGAAAGTTTATGTAGCCGATTGCTGATTCAAAGAGGGGATGAAAAATGCAAAATAACATTCACTGATTTCACTGAAAGACGGACGTATTTTGTTAATCAGGAATAAACAAGAATAATGCAGTTTTAACTGTTTTTTTTCAACAGGGTAACATGATTTTAAATTTCTTTTTTCAGGAAAAGGTCAGTTATGGGCATATAAGCAGTATTTTTTGATAAGCGGGTAAATAATGTATGAAAGTCCGGTGATGGTCAACAGAATTATTATAATGATGCGAACTTTGTTGGTAGACAACTTGTGACTGCATAAATTTCCGGCAAATACCGCCGCAAGTATTATAGGGAAAAATAAAAAACCTTCGGCTATTTTAATTAAAACCGGCAATCCGAAACTTATCCATTCCATAACAAAATTACCTGGACCGGGATCATCAACAGGGTAAAAGCCGGAATGGTCGCCCGCAACCGGTTATTGGACCATTTATGCGCGAGAATCCAAAATACCATTGGCGGTCCCCCGATATTGGCAAAACCGCTCAACAGCCCGGATAAGAACGCCGCCAGAGCACTGACGCGAAAAGGAACTGAATCGCGCGGCTCAACCCGCACAAAAAGCCGCATTCCTACCGTCAGCAATATAATAACGCCGAAGATCATTTTGATCGTATCCTGATCCAGCAATGCGGCTTTTTTCAAGGCGACGATTCCGATGATTAGACCCACAATCGCCATTGGATACATTGAAAACAGCGGTTTCCAGTCAATGCAATTCCGATATTTATGAACCACCAGCAATCGCTGGAACAACGAGCAGGTCATACTGAGCACCACCGAATCCGGTAAGTCAAAACCGCACAAAAGCAACAAAGGTATTGCAAAAAGCGCGAAAGCGAAACCGGCAACTGTCTGTATAAATGCGCAGAAGAAAAAAATAACTCCCGCAAAAAATATTTCCATAAAATTATATTCCTATGATAATCCTTTAATGTCAAAAAAATTTTAATCTTTGCGGAGGCGGTAGGTTTGCCAACGCTTTTTCAATAATGGTACCATTGAGCCGCCGCCAGCCGTTACGTTCGTAAGTAACGGTCTGGAACAAAATCCGCTCTTTGGCAGTGAGATCAGCACATACATTCAAGGCCGGCGAGAAGAGTTTTTGCGCTTTATTTTAGTTTAAGCAGTTCATTCGGGTCGCTGAATAGAGGTTTGATTCCATTGGTTGCAAGCATTTTTTTCTTTTCTGCGGTCAGTTCACGATCAGTTATTACATAATCGATATCAGAACTATTGGCGAATCTGGCAAGAGAACGGCGGTCGAATTTATCGCAAGTAGTCAGAACAACGGTTGTTTGCGCAATTTTAACCGATTGATTTTCCAGATTGGCCAGATTTAGGTCTGCAGTATAGAAGAAACCCTGCATGGCATCTGCTCCATCACAGCCGGTGAACAGTATGTCAACATGATAATTAGCTAGACTTTGTTCTGCTGCCGGTCCGATCAGGTCAAGCGAATTATTGCGTAATTCACCGCCGGTGAGCATCACTTTGGTTTTACCGCCAAATAAAGTAGTAGCCACGGTCAGCGAATTGGTCAGAACTGCTATCGGGAGATCTTCACGCGCCAGAAGCTTGGAAAACTCCAGTACGGTACTGCCGGTACTAAGCATTATACTTTTTGTTTCAGGGAATTCTTCCTTCAACAGCTGCAATGCTCTTTCCGCAATTGCCATTTTTTCCGGAGTTGGAGGGGAAGCAGCTGCTTGTTCATGAACATCCGAGCGCGGAACTGCACCTTTCAAGGTAATCAGTACTTTGCCTGCTTTGGCGAGCAAACGGATGTCCCTTCGGATGGTCATCCCGCTGACACCGAAAAAATTGGCTTCTTCGGAAATTTCGACCATCCCTTTCAGGTGTAAACGCTTCAGTAATTCTTCCTGACGTTTATTCATAATTATCACTCGATTTTATTATTTAACACTGAATAGCATGTATTTTGTCAAATAATACATGGAATTTATCAAAATGCAACCAGAAACTCAAAGGTTTTTCTATGGGATATAGAAATACTACTGCTCCCCAATGATCCGACTTTTTTTTCAATTTGAAAGAAAAGCTTTTATTTTTTCTGCGAAAGCGATGCCGATTCCGGGAACTCTGTCGGCAATTTCTTTGGCATTGACTTGGCGCAAAGCTTTGACGGAGCCGAATTCGCTGAGCAGTGCGTGTTTGCGTTTTTTCCCAATACCGGGCAGATCATCGAGTAAAGAATCTCTGATAATGCGCAGGCGCAGCTCCCGGTTATAGTTTATCGCGAACCGATGCGCTTCATCGCGAATTGCCTGGAGCAGACGTAATGCCGGGCGGTGTCGATCCAAAATCAACGGTTCAGCATGTCCGGGGATGAAAATTTCTTCATTGCGTTCTGCCAGGCCGACCACCGGTAACGGCGGACAGCCGATCTTGATCAGCGCGGTAATTGCCGCATTGAGTTGTCCTTTGCCGCCGTCAACAATGACCAACGCCGGCAGTTCACGGCCTTCTTTCAATTTGCGTGAAAAATGGCGGGTAAAAACCTCGCGCATGGATGCCGTATCGTCATTTTGCGGTTTTCGGATTTTGAAACGGCGGTATTGATGTCGCGCCGGAGTCCCGTCGATAAAGCATACGGAACTGGACACCGTCATGGTTCCGGCCAAATGTGAATTGTCAAAGCACTCAATGCGCACGGGCAGTTTTTCCAGACCGAGCAAGGTCTGGAGATCGTTCAGTGCTTCGATACCGGAAGTCGCCGGAATAAAAGCGTTGGTGAATTTGCGGTTTTTGGAGCCGAAAATTTTTCTGATGTTGATAATGACGTCACGGCTTTTGGCTGCCTGCTCAAAACGTCCGGCGGCAGCTTGTTCTTTCATCCTGGACTCCAGTGCGGCAACCACTTCCGAGATATCGCCGTTGATTACATTCAGCATCTTTTCCGTCAATTCGCGGTAACCGGCTTCGCTGATGGAGCCGTCGCATGGTCGCGAACAATCTTTGACGATTCTTTTCATGCAGTGTTTACGAGCTTCGATGGTGGGTTCAGGGCAGGAACGCAAACCGAAAAAGGCAGATAAAAAATCAATGGTTTCCCTTACCGCCCCTTGAGGAAACGGTCCGAAATAAAGCGCGCCGTCATCTTTGCGAATTCTTGCCGTTTCAAATTTTGGCCATTTTTCATTGAGATTAATTTTGGCCATCAGATAGCGTTTGTCATCACGCATCAGGATATTGTAGCGCGGCGAATATTGCTTGATCAATCTTGATTCCAGAATTAGCGATTCATCTTCATTCCGAACTTCCATAAAATCCCATGAATCAATGGAGTTAATCAGTGAACGCAACTTAGGATCGGCGCGGTAGACTTGAGCAGGCTGGAAATAGTGGCTGAGCCGGCGCCGCAGATTGATGGCTTTGCCGACATAAATCACTTTTCCGAAGCGGTCCCGGAAAATATAAACGCCCGGTTTGTCGGGTATTTCAGATGGATGAAAATCTTTCATAATTTATACAGTTGAGTTGTTTGGGATTATAACAAAGATGATGGGCTAAATCAAGATTTCAAATTCGCGGCAGAAAATATTTCGGGGCAGATGATAATTTTCAGCATTGGAATAGAGTTAAAAATTCGCGCGCGCATTATGCGCGCGCGAATTTTAAGGGATGTCGAATCATTGCAGATGTGAATCCAATTTTGGCAGATAAATGTAAAAAATAGTTCCGGCATTCTGTTTGCTGAACAGCTGAATCCAGCCGCGATGATTGGTGATGGTACCGTAAATCATGGCCAATCCCATGCCGGTTCCTTTACCGTATAGCTTGGTGGTGAAAAACGGTTCGAAGATATGGCGGATAGTTTCTTTGTCCATTCCGCAACCGTTGTCCGAAATGGTCACCAGAAAATAGTTGTTGCGTTCTTTATCCGGCGGTGCAGTTCCATTGAGCTCGGTATCGGGAACAAATTCCGCAGCTTCGCCGACTGAGATATTCAGCAGCATGCCTTGTTCCGGAGGATTGTCATCCATGGCGTCCCGCGCGTTAATCATGAAATTGATAAATACCTGCTGAAGCTGGACCATATCACCGATGATATACGTTGGATTCTCGGGCAATGACAGCGTCAGATTCATGTTCATCTGGCTATTTGGCAAAAAAAGTTCGGTACTGTGTCTGATAAGTTCGGAAAGGTCAATTTTTTCTTCGTTATATTTGCCTTTCCGGGCAAAACCCAGTAATTGCTGAGTAAGTCTGCCGGCTTGTTCTGAAATTTGGGTGATTTTTTCAAGATGGCGGATAATTTTGGGATCTTTGCTTTTGTCATAAAGTCTTATCAGATCAAGATGACCCAGAATAGCGTGTATGTGGTTGTTGAAGTCATGAGCGACACCTCCTGCAAGTTTGCCGATGGAATCAAGGCGTTGCGAGTGATTGAGTTGTTCACTCAGAATCTCTTTTTCGCGTGCCAGGCGACTTTCTTCGGTGATATCACGTCCCTGAAGAATGTACATCGCGACATTGCTGACTTCGGTTCGGGACATTGCCATATCTAAATAGACTTGCGACTCGTTTTGACCGGGAGCGAAACACCGGAAGTGTTTTACCTGATGCCGGCTTTCAACGGCTGACTCGGGAAGTTCCAACATTTCAAAGCCCAGCGGCTTGCCTTTTTCATCTGTAAGCATAAGCGTGAGATCGACACCGATCAGGGTCGGCGATTTTGAGACGATACGGCTGGCGGCACGGTTTGCCTCAAGGACTTTACCTTCGCTGGATACCAGCATAATCATCTCGCTGGCGTTTTCAACCAGCAATTTATAGCGTCCTTCCCATTCCCGCAAATTGCGCTCCAATGCCTGGGCTTTGCCATAACTTCCGAAAAAAGCGAAGAAGATATCGAGCGCACTGCGGCTGGTGGAAATACTTTCCTTTTCAACTTTCGATAAATACATGGTAATCAAAATTGAAAGCCATGCCGTTGCGATCGATTTTATGACCAGAGAATTGTTAATTTCCAGCCACCAGAAAGGTTGGAATTCAGAAGTGACCGAAAGATAAATAAATGAATCAATGATTTGAGCCAAAATCATGGAGCCGAGCACGCATAAAAACATCCGGCATTTGACATTGCGCAGACGTTGGAAAAAGATCGGCAGCAGAAACAGGTCTGCGACCAGCGCCAGCACAGAACCGCTCATTGAAACCCGGGTTTGGCTCAACAGGCTGTTCAGCATATCGGCAGAACTGCCCTGAGAAATACTGAAACCTGCCCAGTTGCATTGGATCATAGTGAGATAAGTCAGATAGAGAAAGAAACCATACGAGGCCAGGCAGCCGATAATCAGTTGTTGTGCCGCCAAAGTTCCTTCGGTTATGTAAATGAGCAACAGCGCGGCTAGAAATGGGAGCGTCAACGCAGTCGAGCTAATATAGAAATCAAAACCGGTGATATTGGTCGTAATTTGCAGGCTTGACGCCGCTACTAACTGAGCGAATACAAACAGTAATCCCGCGCAGACATAAAAAGCCGCACGCCCGATAATTTTTCGTTGACTGTGAAGCAATGCCAGCGTCACAAAAACGAATGTCATTTCAAGCAAGGCAAGTAAAATTGCCAGAATATTATCCAAGGTGTTTCAGTACTCCGTCAAGGTTTTGCTTCGGTTTCCAGTTTGCGCAAAGTTTCGCGTACCACTTCAGCGCGCTTGATATCCTGTTCGGTTTCATTCAGTGGTTTCCCTGCCGTCATCAAGAGATGTGCCGGGTTAACTTCAATAAAAAGATCATTGATTGCCCGGATGTTCAATGAGCTGAACATTTTTAAATCAACTCCCAGCCGGAGCGCCGAAAGCGAAGAAAGCGCTTCCGCAATGCTGAGGATAAAAGAGTGACGGAGCTTACCGTAGGCACGTCCGACAAGATTGAGCAAAACAAATTTATTATTTTCGAGCATCATCGCCCGGGCATTTTTTTCATGCGTGATTAACTGACGGATAACGGTATCAAGCCTTTCGATGATCATCAGTTCAGATTCACCAAGTGTACTTTGGTTGGAGATTTGAAACAGACCGCCGTGGTTTTCAGTGCCTTCGCCGTAAATGCCTCTGACTGCCAGACCGAGAGTACGGATGCCATGCATAGCTGCTTCGATTTGTCCGCTTATAATCAGTCCGGGCAGGTGAAGCATTACCGATGCCCGGATACCGGTGCCGACATTGGTCGGACAGGAAGTAAGATAGCCGAGTTGCGGATCCCAGGCGAACGGCAGATGTTCGGAAAGG
The DNA here is from genome assembly GCA_012519765.1 of Lentisphaerota bacterium. Classification (GTDB taxonomy): domain Bacteria; phylum Verrucomicrobiota; class Lentisphaeria; order Victivallales; family Victivallaceae; genus UBA7640. The sequence continues at coordinate 12,748 of JAAYPP010000004.1, read as the reverse complement.
CAGTCGTCAATCCGGTTTATTTGTAGCCAGGATTGTTCAAGGTCAAGCCCGGGATGCAGTACCTGGATGCGCAGATGGTCTTCTTCGTTGATCATAATGCTGGAACTTTCATCATTTGCGACCACCAGCGCTGAACCGTCAGGTGCGCCGCTCAACTCACTGCTGATTAAGCGTCTTTCCAAAAGCAATTTGCGATGCAGCGGCGAAATGTCGTTCATTTTAAAAAACATTTCCGGCTTCCCCAAACAGTCGGAATTGCCGCTAGCCTCTTCAATTGCGGAACGCACTTCAGCGCGCCGGGTTGAATCTGCGGCGATCGGGAATGGGATTCCCGCAATATTTCTGGCCAGTCTGATGCGGGAGCAAATCGCGATATCGTCATTACTGCTGTCCGGTTCAAGCCAGCTCACTTTACTGGACAGTAATCGATTTATGGCTTCGTTTGTATTCATTTTTTACCGCTCTTTTTTCGGGCAGAGTTAAGCTCTTTTTTTATTTCATTGATCCGGTCGCGGAATTCGGCGGCTTTTTCATATTCTTCATCGCGTACCGCATGATCAAGTTGTTTTTGCAGTTCGAGCAATTCCTGCATCCGGCGCGGCGCGGCATTGGCGGCGCTTCCCGACGGACATTTGCCGATATGAATTTTGCCGCGATGCATATTAGGAAGTGCTTTGTCCAGAATAGTTTTAAATGTTTCGTAGCATTTAGCGCAGCCAAGACGTCCGGTCTGACGCAGTTGGTTGGAGTCCCACTTGCATTCCGGGCAGACCAGCAACGGTTCGGCTGATTTTATATTGCCACCTTTTTTTTGGGCAGCCTGAGATTTGTTAAGTGCTTCGGATAATCCGGGTAGCCCGAAATTATTTGAGATGTCATAAAGCAGTTGTGAAATATTGAATCCGCCAACGGTTCCCAGCCCAGAGTCAATAGATTTTTCCGCGGCACATGACGCGCATAAGTGCAGCGAATTCTTTTTTCCCTGGGCAACTTCCTGGATATGGATAGTTGCTTCGTTTTTATGGCAGTTGTCGCATAACATAATTTGACCTCGCAGTTTTTCTAAATATAACCGAATCGTCAGTGAAAATCCAATTATCCGGGTCAGTAAATCTAAAACATGGATTCGGGCTCAATATCGTATTGTGCAGTTAAAATTAGCGCGCGCATTATGCGCGCGCTAATTTCAGAAACCATTTTTAAGCTTCAAAAATCAGGCGTTCTTGATGGCATTGACCAAAGTGGTTTTGTCTTTCATCCCCACCATTTGATTGACAATGGCGCCATCTTTCAGAATAAATATGGCTGGAATATTGGAGATTTTGAAACGCACCGCAAGATCTTGATTTTCTTCAATATCAACTTTCGCGACAATAGCGGTATCGCCGACTTCGGCGGCAACTTGTTCTAATATCGGACCAAGCATTTTGCAGGGACCGCACCACGGCGCCCAGAAATCAACTAATACAACTCCTTTCGAAGTTTCAGCATCAAAATCAGAATTGGTGAGATGTTTTACCGCACTCATAATATATCCTCCATGTTGGGTTGTGGTTAAAAGTAGCTTAATCCGGAAAATAACAATTGCAAACATGGGTTTTTCTTAATCTTTCAAAAAAAATATGAAAAAAACTTGCAATAAATGCAGAAATAGGATATTATAGGGTTGTTAAGGATTAGATAGGGGAATTTAGGATGACGAATTCCGTAAAAAGGTGATAACAGTGGATGAGATTTTCTTTTTTGGAGCTTATGAACATGCGCTGGACGGACAGGGCAGGGTGGCTATTCCCAGCGAATGGCGGCGGCGTGAGGGAGAAACTCGTCTGATTTTATTTCAGGGCAGTAATTCTGACCTGTTGTTATTTCCGTTTGAATCATTCCGCGATTTTTTGATAAAGGCGCAAAAAATTTCGTTTGCCGATCCGGCTGCTCAACGTGCATTGCAGCGTTTCGGCGCGCGGGCTCGTGATTGTCGTTGCGACAAACAGGGACGAATCAGGCTTGAGAAGGCGCACCTGGATGCAGTGGGAATCACCGGTCAGGTAATGATGGTCGGCGGGGTGACGCATATAAAACTTTGTTCACCTAAAAACTGGAATCCTGATCTGGACGCAGGTGATGGCGATGCGGAAATCCAAAAAATCAATGAATCAGACAATGAATTAATCAAACAGCTTATGAACCATCTCAACGGCTGAGGAATTGTTATATGAATTGCGACAGTGACGACTACATCCATTTCCCGGTACTTCATTGGGAAGTGGTGGAATATCTGACCTGGCGCAAAGGTTGTGTGAAAATTGTTGACGGCACCCTTGGGTGCGGAGGTCACAGTTCTTTGATATTAAAAGAAAACCGGCAGGCGGAATTACTGGGGATTGACCGTGACGGCGATGCTTTACGGAGGGCAACTGAAGTATTGCGCTTCGCCGAAGAGAGAATCCATCTCTTTCGGGGAAATTTCAGCGATTTAAAAGAATACGCGACAGAATTGGAATGGAATTCTGTTGATGCGGTTCTTTTGGATTTGGGAGTTTCCTCCCCGCAGATCGATGATGCGGGGAGGGGATTTTCACTGAGATTTAACGGCCCCCTCGATATGCGGATGGATCAGCGGAACCCGGTTACCGCCGCCCGGATTCTTAACTTGGAATCAGAGGAAGAGTTGGGGCAGATTTTTCGTGACTATGGTGAAGTCAGGCAATGGCGGCGGCTAGCGCGCGAAGTAGTGAGAAGGCGTCAGCTAAAAGCTTTTGACACGACCTCGGATTTTGCGGAATTTTGTGAAAAAATTCTGGGTAAAGCACGTCCTGGCAGGCTTCCGACACCGACGCTTGTTTTTCAGGCATTGCGCATTGCGGTAAATAATGAATTGTCGGAACTGGAAGATGGTCTGGAAGCTGCGCTTGAGATACTTGCGCCGGGAGGACGGCTTGCGGTAATCAGTTTTCATTCGCTGGAAGACCGCATCGTGAAGAATTTTTTTCGTGATTTGGAAAGAGACTGTATCTGTCCGCCGAAATGTCCGGTCTGTATTTGCGGCGGCGGACGGGCAAAATTGAAAATATTGACCAAAAAACCAGTAACTGCCAGCAGTGATGAACGGGCTGAAAATTCACGATCCGGATGTGCAAAACTCCGGGTGGCAGAAAGAATATAAACATGGAGGAGGAAGCCATATGAATATGATGAAAGGGAAAAAAAGTACGGCGGCGACGCGTAAGCGCAATCCTGCCGCCAAAAAAGCCATTCTTGGCAAATTCGATATTCTATTTGTCCTGGTAGTTCTTGGTGGAATTATTTTTGCGGCAATAAACTTTCGTCTGACTTTTGACTCCAAAACATCGGCATTATCCCGCGAGGCGCAGTCCATTCAACGGGAAATTAATGTATTGGAACGCGAAATCATATATTTTTCGACGCAACGTGAATCATTGAAATCCTGGCCTCATATCCGGAAAAAAATCGCACAATTTAACTTGCCTTTGCGTTTACCAAGTCCTGCTCAAACTTACCGGATGACGGTTCATTATGAAAATAATGGTCTGAACCGTATTGAGATGTTTGCTTATCAGACTGCCGACAATAGTTCAAATGGCAGCCAATTCGGGAGCAAAACGAGGTATGTTAACCAGTAATGACGCCGTAAAAACCCGTATTTATCTGGTTGCCTTTGTTCTGGGCGGATTGTTCATTTATGTCGCATTGAGGCTATACAATGTTCAGGTGGTTCGGCATGAAGAACTTTATAAAGAAGCAAAAAAACAATATACTGCCCAGCGCACAAAAACCGGCAAACGCGGCGAGATACGTGATATTGACGGCAATTTACTGATTGGCAATGTTCCGGTGACCAGGATTATCGCGGATCCGTGCAATATTGAAACGGAGCTGCAGGCAAGGCGTCTTGCCATGCTTTTGAACTGGGATTTCGGGTTGAATTATGCCGAATGTTATAAAGATTTAACCAAAAAAACCAGATTGAAAAAACTCTCCGACGGCCGTGAAATCGAAGTTGAACGCCGCTATACCTTGCTGGTACGCGAGGTAGAATTCAAAGAAGCGGAAATGTTTCGGAAAAAATTAGAGATAAACGATATTCCGGGAGTTTATTTCAATCATTACTACAAACGTTATTATCCCAAAAATCATCTGCTGGCTAATGTTCTCGGCTTTATCGGTTGGCGCGGTATTGAGCCGACGAGTGCGGAAACAACTATGCCGGAAACGGTGAAGGAAATTTATGAAGTTGACCGTGCCGGGTTAAGGTTGCATTATGGTGATGGGCGACAGGAAGAGGTTCGTGACGGGGAACATATTTATCTGACGGTAAGCGAACCCATTCAGTCGATTTTAGAAGAAGAACTGGATAAGGTCATGGAGAAGTGGAAGCCGAAAACGGCATATGCGATAATGGCGGATCCGCGTACCGGCAACATTATGGCGATTGCGCAGCGTCCGACTTTTAATCCTAACAACCGGCAAAAAATGGACAGCAATTCATGGCGATTGAAGGCAATCGAAGATACTTTTGAGCCAGGCTCCGTAATGAAACCAATGGTAGTGGCCGGTGCTTTGGATTTCGGGCTGGTGACTCCGCAGACAAAGTTTGACTGCGAAAATGGCGTCTGGATTTATAAAAATCGCTCTATGCGCGATACCCACCCTGAAAAAATGCTTTCTGTAGCCAATATTATTAAACATTCCAGCAACATCGGAACCGCAAAAATCGGACTGCAGCTCGGGGAAAAACGGCTTGACCACATTTTACGGAGTTTCGGGTTCGGTCAAAATACCGGAATCCCGGTAAAACCCGAAACGCGCGGACAATATTTACCATTGAATAAATGGGACGGCCTTTCAATAACCCGTTTCCCCATCGGTTACGGAGTCGGAGTTTCACCAGTGCAGATTTTACGGGCTTATTGTGCTTTGGCGGACGGCGGTAATTTACGCAAATTACGGTTGATTGATCACGTTGAAGATCCTGAAACCGGCAAAATCATCGTGTCGCCGATTGAACCGCCGGTGCGGATATATCGCAATCCGCAGCTTGCCAATCAGATTGTCAGTTTGATGGTAACTGTTACCGAACCGGGCGGAACCGCCACCAAGGCGGCGATTGAAGGTTATGACGTCGCTGGGAAAACCGGTACCAGCCGAAAATGGCAAGCGGCGGAAAAACAATATTCATACAACAAATCTTTCGCGACTTTTGCCGGGTTTGTTCCGGCGCATGATCCGGCTTTTGCACTGGTTGTCGTAGTTGACGAAGCCGTTGGCAGCATTTACGGTGGCACGGTGGCGGCACCGGCATTTCGTGAAATAGCGTCCAGAACTTTGAAATATCTTGATATCAAGCCGAAGCATGAACCAGTTGCACCGGAACCGGCGGTATCGAGAACCACTGAGGTAAAACCGCAGCCGCACCCGCGGAAAGTCGCGGCTAAACCTCATGTTCCCAAGGCTTCGCCAACCAAACCCGTTCCTGAAAAAAACGCCAAAAAATTTATTCCGATTGATGATAGTTATTATCGTCGGCATTATCGGCAGAATCCCGGAAACAGGTAAATCATGGATAATCTGAAATTAACTTCGGGTTCAGTCATTCATTTCGCCGGAATCGGCGGTATCGGAATGAGCGGACTGGCCAAAATGTTTGCCGAAAACGGCTTTATGGTCAGCGGCAGCGACCGGGATGCCGCCCGGCCGGAAAATCAGCGTATCATCAAAGCGTTGGAAAATAGCGGGATCCGTATTTTTCCGCAGGATGGGTCATTTATCCGCAGTGTTAAACCGGATTTTATGGTTTATTCATCAGCCGTGGAGGAAGGGAATCCGGACTTTACGGCGGCTGAGATTCCGCGCATACACAGGTCTCAGGCTTTGGCAGAGGCGATTCGCCAAATGCAGAATTGCGTTTCAGTGGCAGTCAGCGGCAGCGCCGGCAAAACCACCGTAACGGCGTGGTTGGCGGAAACGATGTTTTTGTGCGGGATGGCGCCTTCCTGTTTGAACGGCGGGTTGCTGAATCGTTTTGCTTCGGACAGTAATCCGGGAAACTACATTCACGGCTCAGGTCAATATATGATTTTCGAGGCTGATGAAAGCGACAAAAGCCTTACCGCTTATTCGCCGGATTTTGCGTTGCTTATGAATATCGGCACTGATCACTATTCCAAGGAAGAACTGACCGCAGTTTTCGGACGCTTTATTGCCAATGTGAAACGCGGACTGGTGATTGAAGCGAGTGCTTATGAACGTCTTAAGCGGTTGATTCCACCGCATCTGAAAGTTACGGTTTTTGACGGTGGTGATTGGGAATTGACCGGCTATCATCAAACTAACGGCAAAATCATGATCAGCATCAATCATCTACCCGAATTTCAAATTCCCATGAGCGGACGACATAATGCAGTAAATGCCCTGGCAATTGTCGCTATGTTGGATATGCTCGGGTTGCCGTTTGAAGAAACCGCAGCCGGACTGACGCAGTTTCAGGGGGTTTGGCGGCGTTTTGATTATGCCGGGCGTATGACTTCCGGAGCACGGGTTTATGACGATTATGCGCATAATGTTGAAAAAATCTGTTCATGCATAAATTCTGCACAGGAACTGACTCCCGGCGGGCGGGTTTTTGCGATTTTTCAGCCTCACGGATTCGGTCCGCTGGGGTTTATGCGTCAGGAACTGTTACCGGCTCTTGAACGGATACTGCGCCAGGAAGACCGTTTTATTTTCTTGCCGCCATTTTATGCCGGCGGCACTTCATCGTTCAAGCCCACTTCACAGGAAGTAGCCGCGGAGTATTCGCGTCTGGGCAGTCGCGAATATTTTTGTTACTCTGAACGCGATCTGGTTAGAGCAATGCTGGCTGAAGAAGCCGGCGGCAATGATCTGGTATTGATTATGGGTGCGCGTGACAATTCTCTGTCAAGCTGGGCTAAAACGCTGACACGCTGAAACCCGGCGTTTACAAACACTTATTTATCATGGCAATAGCATTGGCTGAGGCTTCAGGAATACCCAAACCGGCCTTAGCGGCGCGAGCGGAGAGAACCGGAAGTTCATGCTTAATCCGGCCAATGATTTCAATTGCCTTCGCCGGATTGCAACTGGAATTATCAATTACTTCACCAGCTCCGGCCGATGAGTAGAAAGCGGCATTGTCATTCTGGTGCATTTCTGCAGCATACGGATAAGGGATGAGAAATGCGTATTTACCGAATAATGCCAGCTCGGCAACGGTACTTCCACCGGAACGGCAAATAACCGCGTCTGCAGCCTGATAAAATAGTGCCATCTTATCGCTTGACGGCAACAGCAACAGCGGAAAATTTGCGCCTTCATAAGCTTTTTTGACCTCATCAAATTTACCGTTGCCGGTCAGATGAATGACCTGGAAAAAAGTTTCCGGATAATTTTTTAATGCGTCCGGAAAGGTTTGATTAAAAACTGCCGCGCCCTGACTGCCTCCGAAAATCAGGAGCGTTGTCAAATCCGGATTCAGTGCTGAACCGCAGAGTCGGTTGATTTCAGCAACCGCAGTACTTTTGTCGATTGCCGATTGTTCGGCAAGTTCGGGTCGTAACGGCATGCCGGTGCATTCGCAAGGACATTTCACGGTTGCGCTGTTGACTGCCGGAAAGGCGGTTCCCAGATACCTGGACCAGCGGCTCAAAATACGGTTAGCCTTGCCGATTCGGGCATTGCCGTCATGAAGAATCAGCGGTATACGCAGGCTTAAAGCGGCAAGTGCGGCCGGAAACGAAGTGAAGCTGCCCATACCGAGCAACGCTTGAGCTTTGACCTTTTTCAATTCGCGTCGGGACTGAAAAAAACCGGCGATAAAACCTATGATAAAAAAGAAAAAACCGGAAATTCCGCGGGGACTCGGCATTCGATGCAGTTTGACGGTGGCAATGCCGTGACATTCTGCCTCGGCGCTCTGGGTTTCAATATTGATGCCGCTGAGTAGCAGAACGACTTTGCCGCAGTTGTTGCTGAAATGCCGCGCGATACTCAATCCCGGATAAAAATGTCCTCCGGTACCACCGCAAGTTATGGCCAGGCTGTGTAGTTTTTGTTCACTCATTTTCCACCGTTTTTTTGAGGAAAGGGATTTTTGACTTCAGCCAGCGGCTCAAATCATTATTATAATCGGGAATGGCGGTTTCCATCGCGATACTGACCAGCAGTCCGACCGCAGTCAGGCACATCAGCATATTACTGCCACCGTAGCTGATGAACGGTGCAGGCATTCCTTTGGTGGGGAAGGCTCCGCATACCACGCCGATATTGATTACGGCTTGCATACCGATAATCGAAGTCAGCGCAAGTCCCAGCAACATAGCATGTCGTGAACGCGCTGCCGCACTGATTTTGACGCCGAGAATGATAAATGTCATATAAACAATAATTATCGCGATCATCGTGATGAATCCAAGTTCTTCACCGGTGATCGACAGAATAAAGTCAGTATGCGCTTCGGGAAGGTAGCGCGCTTTCAGTCTGCTTTGTGAAAATCCGATGCCGAACCAGTTGCCGGAACCGAATGCGAGAAATGAATTGGCCAGTTGATAGCCGTCGCCTTGTGCATCTTTGAACGGATCCAGAAATGAAGTCAGTCGCGCCCAGCGCATCGGTGAAAAGTATTTAATCTGCAAAAAAAGCAAAGGACCGCCGAGACCAATGACCATGAGTAACCAGCGCAATTTTATTCCCGCGCAAAACAGCACTGCGGTCATCACGCCGGCGACCAGGATGGTGGTGCCGAGGTCTTTGCCGAGAACAATAAACAAGCAGACCAGTGCGCACACCCCAACGCCGGGGAGGGGACCGTTTTTATGAAAAAGGCTATCCATAAAACGCAGCCGTTCGGCACAATATTTGGAAAAAAATATCGCTACCGCAAGTTTTGCCAGTTCGGAAGGCTGAATATTTATCGGGAACCCGGGTATCGGAATTTTAATCCAGCGATGCGCTCCTTTGATGGCGGGAAAGCAGAAGTCGGCAATAGCCAGCAAAATTATTGAAGCAATAATCATCGCCACCGCATAGTTAGAAACCCGTTTATAGCCCAAAAAGACCATCAGCGATGCCGAAACGAAACCGGCTCCGCACCAGATCAGCTGATTACTGAAATATTTCGCGCCGGCGATTCCGTATGAAGTTGAATAAAGCATGGTACAGCCGAAAAAAATCAGCAATAAAGTTACCAGTACCATCCAGAAAGCGTACCAGCCTGAACGGTCTTCGTTGCCGTTTTCGAACATTACGCCGTTTTTTTCAGTGATTATAATATTCTGCATGACTTATGAGCCTCCGGCACCGCAGGCGAAAAGCGCCCATACGTCATTAGCATTCTCAAATAAGGCAAGGGTGGTGAATCCGGCACACCAGCGTGCAGACGAAGCAACGGGGACTTCGTCCGTATTGCAGGGGCAGAGTTTGGCAAAGCGGTAGGAGGCAAATGTTCCGTCAGAATTATTTTGACATGGTTCCAATAACGTCCAGAAAATTTTTCCAATCGCACCACCGCCTGTGATATGCCATGAAGGGCTGCGGCGGCATGCCCGATTGAGCATTTCCGAGCATTCTTTTTCATCGGCGATAATATCATTTATCGGGATTGGAATAATTTTCTGTATCATGTTCAGCCCAGATAAATTGCGGTTTCCGTTTTACTCAAATCAGAAATTTGTTTCTCCTTGCAATATTCAATTGCGTCATTATCATCAATAATAACGGCGGGAGAAAGTTCGATAGGATATTTGGCTTTGCCGTCGGTGTCGCGGGCGATTTTTACCCCGGCTCGCTCCAGACGGAGCGCGTCGCGTTCGATCAGCATCATGCGGCAGCTTTCAACTGAATCAACCCCGGTTTTATTTTTAGTTGGCGCAAATTCTTCTTCGCGCACTGCTTCCAGAATCATGGTTTTTGAGGCCAGCGGCAGGGCATCGAAAATAAATGATTCAAGTTTAACCGCGTTGGGCGTTTCCGGATTAACCAGTTCGCCGCAGTCGTTGATGAACGGGACTTTTTTATCGGCACGGTGCCAGGGCAGGTTGAGCTGTCCGCTGGCAGTGAGTTTTTCGACAAAACTGCGATTCAAAATGTGGATAGCCGGGCTACCGGCGATAAAACGCAGGCTGCCGTCGGGGTTGCGCGATTCCGCCAGCGCGTCCGGTAAATCGCTGTATTCAATAATCTGAAGGCGCCCGCCGGATATGCAGAAATTACCGAGTTTTTCAAATGGACCGGTTTTGGCCAGCATGATCGCACTCATTTCGGATTGTTCGAGTGCATGCAGACCGAGGAACAGCGGATCGGCAATCGAAACCAGCGGATTATCCACCTGGAAATAGGACAAATACTCGACTCCTTCGCTACGCATGCGCTCCAGGCATCCGCAACGGTGCAACGCCAGCAAAGTTCCGCCATGACCGTCCGGCGATAGTGCCAGCGAATCTTTGGCGGAAAGCAACAGTTTTCCGCTGTTATCGAATGCGGGCATGGTACCTTGGGTGAAGAAAACTATCTGATCCTGATCCAGTCCGAAAAATTCATGGTCAGCGAAAAATTGGGTGGTCGCTTCATGGTTGAGTTCGCTGGTCATGATGTACCAGGTAAATTCTACTCCGTATTTTTCGCCGAAATGCCGGATTTTTTCCGAGAAATACTGGAACAATGATTTTCCTTTTACCGGGGTAATCGGATAAGTTCCTTTCGGTCCGTCAAAGCCGAGTCGGGTGCCTTGACCGCCGGCAACCATCAGAAACGATACCCGGCCGTTTTGCAGCAGCCTGACCCCTTCGGCGCGTGCTTGTTGATACAGTTCGGCAGTGGCATCACTATCCGGTTCTGTGGGGAAAAAAGGTGCCGGTTGCAAGTCTTCCGGTATACTGATTTTCGGGTAGTTTATCACATATTGCGAAATTAACTCGTCCAGATTATTCCATGGTAATGCCTTAAGTTGTTCCGCTAATTTGGCTTTTGAGTTTTCGTTTAATTCATTATAAAATTTGAGTACGTGTTCCTGGCGGTGTTGCTTTAACAAAGTGCTGATTTGAATGGTCATTTTGAACTCCGTTTCTTAGGTATTGTGTTGATGCAATATAAAGTAAATTACAGCTTTTTCAACCGCCGCGCAATAATTACTGTAACTTATTTTCTAAAATTTGCGCGCGCATAATGCGCGCGCAAATTTTGAAATAGTATTTATAGATAAATAACGTTAGTTTGATAATCGGCGAGATCTGCCGAAAATATCGATCAGTGCGAAAGTCAAGATTATTATCCTGAGCTTCGTTTGAAAATTTCATTGAAGTAGATAAATTTCAGGACTATATTCAGATTGTCGCAAAGACGCATGACTGCAACAAGTAGATTAGTTAAACTATGAAAAAACAGGTTACGATATTTTTATTCTGTGATGCACTCGGTTTTGAAATCGTGTCGAAATACCATTTTATGGAAAAAGAGTTCCCGTTTCGTTATTCGGTGCGAACTCAGCTGGGGTATTCTTCAACTGCGGTGCCGACCATCTTGACCGGCAAACCGCCGACCGTGCATCGGCATTTCAGTTTTTTCTTTCGCAATCCTGACGGACATTCGCCGTTCCGTTTTTTTAACATTTTGAAATATTTCATGCATCCCGGGATTATTTTCAACCATCATCGGGTACGTCATCAACTCAGCAAAATTATTAAATGGTGGTATGGTTTTACCGGATATTTCAGTTTATATCAGGTACCTTATGACCGTTTGCCATTTTTTGATTACTGCGAAAAAGGCGATATTTTTGCGGCGGGCGGTCTGAAGCCGGTGGAAAATCTGCGTGACATGCTGGATAAAAGCGGGATCAGCTTTCATATTTCAAACTGGCGCAACGGCGATATTGAGAATCTACAGGAAGCGAAAAAAATCATTGCCGGCGGTAAATGCGACTTTTTGTTTATTTATACGGCCGGCATTGACGGGATGCTTCATTTCAATGTTATGGACCCGGTCAAGGTCGAGCAGGAGCTGAAAAAATACGCATCATCGGTAAATGAGTTGTTTGACGCCGGTGCCGCTGCCGATTGCGAACTGCGTTTTTTTCTCATTTCTGACCATGGCATGACACCATGCAACGGCAGCGTTGATTTGAAATCAATAATTGAAAGTAAACCGTTGCGTTTCGGGGTTGATTATATCGCCTGTTACGATTCGACGATGCTCCGTCTTTATATTCTGAAGGAAGGGTGCCGTAGCGAACTGCTGAACAGTTTTAACGGTGTGCCGGGACATTGGTTGTCTGCGGAAGAGAAAAAGAGGTTCAACGTCGATTTTGAAGGCAATCTTTATGGCGATGAGATATTTCTGCTGGATCCGGGTATTCAGCTGGTGCCGAGCGATATGAGTGGAAAAGCAATTCCCGGTATGCATGGGTATTCGCCTGACGACATTGACTCGAATGCCGCGATTTTGAGTAATGTTCAACCTGATTTTATTCCCGATGAAATTGCCGGATTTTTTACTCTCATGAAGCATGAAACGGAGCGGCATTCGGGGAAGGGCAGTCCGAAATGATCAGCGTAATTGTACGTTCAAAAAATGATGCGGCGCGAATTCGCCGTACGTTGGAGGCGTTGTTGTCGCAAAAAGATTGCGGCGAATTTGAGATAATTTCCTGTGACGACAGTTCGACTGACGGTACTGCTGAAATAATTGCCGAATACTGTGAAGTCAGACGGCTTGAACC
>JAAYPP010000052.1 GCA_012519765.1 Lentisphaerota bacterium | reverse complement strand
ATTACCCCCTCCACCGCACCGATACTCCAAACCACCAGCCACAACCATGGATTGACTGAACTCAACACGATTGAGGCAAGCAACATGATTACACCGGTAAAATTGTGATTCAAGACAAACTTATGAGCTCCTGTCGCACCAAACATTAAACCGCACAATCCTGCAAGAATACGACGTTTTCTGATATTCAGATCAACTTTTATTAGCGGTCCGCGACTTAATCCGGGTGGAACCGGGGTGATGGTTTTGAAACATTCCGGACAAGGCATCTCCTTAAAACTTAAAGTTTCATCGACAGAAAGATATTTGCCGCAAAACAGGCATTTATATTCATACTTTACAATTTTTGTCATATATTTGAGTTCTTTCAGGAGTTTTATGTTAAAAAAATGACCGTGAAACTTCTTAATCAATTTATCCGGAGCTTCAGCAAAAACAATCGCCTCACTCTTTCTTTTACGTAAAATCGCACTATATTCTCTGTATCATTTCAAATTTTTTAGGAGCGCAGATGGTGGAGTTGAAATTAACACCGGAAGATTATCCGGTAAAGCGAAAATGGGGCTTTCTACCCACTCTTGATATGTACATTTTTCGCGAATTTACGGTTTATGCCTGTGTCCTAATGTTGGTTTTCGTAATACTATTTCTGCTCGGAGATGTGTTTAACGACCTTAGCGATTTTCTCGACAACAAAACACCTATGGCACGAACTTTACAGTATTTTCTGCTGAAATTGCCGGGAAACATCCGCTTTGTGTTGCCTATTTCAATGTTGCTGAGTTGTATGTGGACCATGGCCATGTTCGGAAAACATATGGAAGTAACCGCCATGCGCGCGTCCGGCTTGTCGCTTTTACGTTGCGGATGTCCTATTTTCGCCGTCGGATTGCTGGTGACCGGGATTAACTTCTGGTTCAATGAAGCATTGATTCCTTATACCGAACGTGAAGCGGAAATTCTCAGGATATTTGCCACCAAATCAAAAGAAGAAGCCATGTCGTTTCAAAAAATGCTGACCTATCGCAGCCATGACAAAAAACGTACCTGGCTCTTTAAATATTTCGATATTAAAGGCAAACAGAATCATGCTACCCTAAAATCATTCAGGCACGACGGCTCTTTGGAATCCGATATTATCGCTGACAGCTCAGAATTTGACCCGAAGCGGGGCTGGATTTTTCACAATGTTACTTTTACTCCATACAGCTCTGACGGGCTGATGCCGAAAGCATCTGTAAAATTAAAAGAACTGGTTTATTCCAGACAGGAAATCACCGAAACCCCGGTCGACATTCTAAATGCGGTGAAAGATGAAGAGGAACTGCCGATCTGGGTGATCTGGGATGTACTGCAGAAAACACAGCACATGGCCCCGCGCTGCCGGGCAATTTTCGAGTCGGTTTTATGGTATCGTCTGGCTTACCCATGGTCTTGCTTCCTCGCCGTTTTTCTCGGAATCCCGCTCGCCACCAAAAATGAACGATCCGGCATTATGGCGGCGGTTATATCTTCAGTAGTAATTATCGTGGTCTATTATATTGTTTCGATGGGGTTCCTGATGCTTGGCAAACAGGGAATTATGAATCCTTTCATCGCCGGCATGCTCCCTACCTTGGGGTTTATCGCGTTCGGATGGTATAATGTCGTCAGAAACCGTATTTGAGACTTCGTCATAACATTAATTCCCAATAGACAAAATTTATGCGTTGGTCGAAACTTCTGAACTTGGCTGAGAAAAGTGCGCGTTATACTGTTTTACGGCTTTTTGAGGATAAAGAAAAGATT
>JAAYPP010000051.1 GCA_012519765.1 Lentisphaerota bacterium | reverse complement strand
TTACTACAAAATCCGGCTTACCTGAGCGATTTTACCGCCAGATAAAACTTTTTCGACATTTATGACGGAAAACCGGCTATGACTTGTTGCCGAATCTCTGATTATCTCCTATTTCGCATGAGTCATGAATATTTTAATATATTTCAATTTGCGGTTAAAGCAACGCCATCTGAAAAATTATCTACCCCTCAAACAACATCGATTCAGCTAAAAAATGTCCCGGACTCATGACCGGGACTTATTCGTTACGCTTCAAATTTTTTAAAGACAATCGCCGCATTGTGACCACCGAATCCGAGATTGGTGTTGATCGCAACTCTAATGTTTTTTTCTTTTGCAACATTCGGCGTTATATCTAAATCACATTCCGGGTCCGGAGTTTCATAATTAATGGTAGGCGGAACAATTCCATTTTGAATCGCTTTTACGCAGGCAATACACTCAATTCCGCCGGCAGCCCCCAGGCTATGTCCAGTGGTGCCTTTGGTGCTGCTGACCGAAACCTTGTGCGCATAATCTCCCAATGCCGCCTTGATTGCCTTGGTTTCATATTTGTCGTTGAGTTCAGTACTGGTGCCGTGCGCATTGATATAGTCAACCTCATCCGGGTTAAGTCCGGAATGCCCGAGCGCCACGGTAATGGCACGTGCCGCCCCCGCCCCGTTAGGATCGGGCGAAGTAATGTGATAACCGTCACCGGTGGCTCCGTAACCGGTAACTTCAGCGAGGATATTGGCTCCACGCCGTTTTGCGTGCTCAAGCTCTTCCAAAATCAATACGCCAGCGCCTTCAGACATGACAAAACCGTCACGATTGGCATCAAAGGGGCGACTTGCATGTTTGGGATCATCGTTGCGCTGACTCATCGCTTTCATCGCACAGAACCCGGCAAAGCCAAGCTCCGTTACTGCCGCTTCTGCACCGCCGGAGATCATAACATTGGCATCCCCGCGTTTAATCATCCAGAAAGACTCACCGATAGAATGGGCGCCGGTTGCGCAGGCAGTGACGATACCCATATTCGGCCCGGTGGCTCCATATCTAATCGACAATGCGCCGCTGGCCATATCTCCGATCATCATCGGAATCAACAAAGGAGAAGTGCGCGACGGACCGCGTTCAAGAACGACCTTGGTTTGATCAAACAGCGTAATCAACCCACCGATCCCGCTGGAAACCAGACAGCCTACTTTAGTCCGGTCAATACCATCAAGGGTCTCCAGTCCAGCTTCTTTCAATGCTTCATCGGCAGCCGCAATCGCAAACTGGCAAAAAGGATCAAGCCGCTTTGCTTCTTTTATCGGCATATATTTGGTAATGTCAAAATCGTGGATTTCACCCCCAATTTGGGTGCGGTATTGTGAAACGTCGATTTTAGTAATACGATCCAGTCCGCAAATTCCATTTACCACTGAATGCCAAAAATCTTTTACGTTATTTCCCACGCAAGATAAAATACCAGTTCCTGTTATTACTACTCGGCGGTTCATCTGTTTGCTGTCCTTGGGTTGGTGTTATAACAATAAAAAAAGGGTCACTTACTTTTTACAGCCGTGACCCATTGATGTCAAAATATTCCGTCAAGGGGAATTTATTCTTTGCTTTTGCTCTCAACATACTTAATGGCTTCGCCGACTGTAGTCAGCTTTTCTGCATCTTCATCCGGAATATCTGAACCGAATTCTTCTTCCAAAGCCATTACCAGTTCTACCTGATCCAGAGAATCTGCGCCCAGGTCTTCAACGAACTTGGCTTCCGGAACTACTTGATCTTCGTTTACGCCAAGCTGATCCACAACAATTTTCTTTACTTTTTCTGCAATCTGAGACATTTGTGCCTCCCTTTTAGGTTATCGTTGTTCTTGTTATATTGTTTTTTGGACAATGTAATTATACTATTTACTTTAGCCACGTTTTTAATATATTTCAAACCACTTTTACAAATAAGCGAAAAAAAAACGCATTACATGTACATTCCGCCGTCCACGCCGATCACTTGACCGCTGACATAGTCGGAATCCGGCGAACTCAGGAAATAAACGACATTAGCCACATCTTCAGGCGTTCCTCCACGTTTAAGCGGTATAATGCTGGTGAAAGCATCTTTGGCAGAATCGGAGAGATCTTTAGTCATATCGGTAATGATATAGCCTGGCGCGACCGCGTTCGCGGTAATATTACGGGACCCGAACTCTTTGGCGATCGTCTTGGTTAAACCGATCACTCCGGCCTTGCTGGACACATAATTGGCTTGTCCGGCATTGCCCATACGCCCTACCACTGAAGCGATATTGACTATTTTGCCGCATCTCGCTTTCATCATCGGACGCACAACTGCCTTGACGCAGTTGAAGGTTCCTTTGAGGTTGACTGCAATTACTGAATCCCATTCTTCCTCGGTCATGCGCATAATCAGGTTATCACGGGTGATTCCGGCGTTATTGACCAGAATATCGACCTTACCATATTTGGCGATTACTTCGCTTACCGCACGCTCGGCGTCATCCATTTTGGCGACATTGGCGGCAATTGCCATGGTTTCGGTGCCCTTGCTCCTGAATTCGCTTGCGCATGATTCTGCAACATCAAGCATGATGTCCAAAATTGCCAGCGATGCGCCTTCTGCGGCCAGCCGCTCACAGATTGCCTTACCGATGCCGCGGGCGCCGCCGGTTACCAGAGCAACTTTTCCTTGCAATGTTCCCATCTGCAGGATTCTCCTTTTGTTTGGTTGTTATTGATTTAACCCATCAACACTGTTGATATTAATTCCGTTCATTTCCGGAATCGTACGTTTTAAAAGACCGGTCAACACATTGCCCGGCCCAAACTCAATCATGGTATCTGCTCCGAGAGCTGCCATGGCGGTAACACATTCTACCCAGCGGACGCTTCCCGCAACCTGGCTTTCAAGATTTCTCAGCAATTCCTGCATATTTTCAGAGGGCTTTGCCGAAAAATTATGATAGACCGGGATTGTCGGCATATTTAACGCCGCCTCTTCGAGAACGGTTCTGAGAGCAATGCCTGCGCCAGCCATCATTTTAGAATGATATGCGCCGGCTACCTTCAGTGGAATCACCTTGCGCAAGCCTTTTTCTTTTAACATCGTCACTGCCGCATCGACTTTTTCGGAGGCGCCGCTGATAACGATCTGTCCGGGACTGTTGTAGTTGGCAATGTCAATTCCGCATGCGGCGCAGACTTCGCGGATAACTTCAACATCACCGCCAAGAACGCTGGCCATGCCGCCGTTGTTTTCTTTGCACGCTTTGTCCATTAATTCAGCACGGCGAGCCACCAGCCGCAAACCATCCTCAAACGAAAAAGTTCCGGCCGCATACAACGCACCGTATTCTCCCAAACTCAACCCGGCACAGGCCAAAGGTTTGACTTCCGGATGTTTTTCGCGATAAGCGGCCAAAGCGGCGCAGCTCATAGTATAAATCGCCGGTTGACAAAAAATACTTTCCGTCAACTTGTTTTCCGGACCGTTGAAGCACAAATCGCTTACTTTCCAGCCCAAAATCTGGTCGGCACTGTTAAAAATAGCCGCCGCCGCCGGGCTGCTGTCATAAAGATCTTTGCCCATCCCAACTGCTTGAGCTCCCTGGCCGGAGAATACAAATATTGCTGTCATCTGATATCCCTGAAATTATATTATTTGCCTTAAAATTCAACGAAAAAGCTTTCTAAAGTAGCACTCGTATAATTTTTTTCAAATCTTAAAATTCACGCGCGCATTATGCGCGCGCGAATTTTATCAGCTCACCGGCATGATAAGAACTGCGCACCAGCGGCGCACTGGCGATCGATTCAAAACCAAGGTCAGCGGCCAGCTTTCCCCATTCTGCGAACTTTTCCGGTTCCACGTAACGATCCAGTTTCCAGTGCTGTCCGGATGGCGGCAGATATTGACCGATGGTCAGAACAGTCACCCCTGCATCGCGCAGATCACGCAAAGCCTGGACCACCTCTTCATCCGTTTCGCCAAGCCCTACCATCAAGCCGGACTTAACCGGAATCCCGCCATACTCCGAGGCCATAGCCAACACTTTCAGGCTACGCCGGTAAGTTGCTTTGTTGCGAATCTGCGCTGCAAGACGTTCAACCGTTTCAATGTTGTGATTGAACACCGTCGGATGCGCGTCCAGGACAATATTCAGGTGTTCGCGGTTCTCGTTGAAATCAGGAGTTAAAACTTCTACTCCGGCCTCGGGAAGATGTTTGTGCAATGCCCGGATAGTGGCAGCAAAATGTTCGGCGCCGCCGTCCGGAAGGTCATCGCGAGTCACGCTGGTCACCACGACGAATTTAAGTTTCATCTGCGCGGCCGCCACAGCGACGTGTTCCGGTTCGTCAGGATCCGGCGGCAACGGGCAGGGCGAATGGTTGACCGCGCAAAATCGGCAATTACGGGTACATTCATTTCCCAGAATCATAAACGTGGCAGTTCGTTTGTGCCAGCATTCATTGAGATTCGGGCATTGCGCGCTTGCGCAGACGGTATTGAGTTTTAATCCGGACAAAATTGCCGCCACCTCTTCCCGGGCACTGCCGCAATTCACCCTTATGCGTATCCATGGCGGCAATTTGCCGCGTGATGAATTTCCTGAAGACATGATTTTCAACGCTCCATTGATGAAAACACCAGACAGACGTTAGTACCGCCAAAGGCGAAGCTGTTGCTTAATGCATGAGTGATTTTTACGTCGTTACGGCAACTGCGCACCAGATCAGCCCAGTCAAAAGCCGGTTCCGGGTTATCCAGATTGATGGACGGACAAATAAAATTCTTTTCTATCATCATCGAGGAATAAATCGCTTCAACTGCTCCGGTCGCCCCAATCATGTGACCGGTCATTGACTTTGTGCTGTTGATTGCCGGACCGCCTCCGAAAACTTCTTTCATCGCGTCCATTTCGACCGGATCTCCGATACCGGTGGCAGTTCCATGTGTGTTGATGTATTGAATGTCCTGCGCCCTCAAGCCGGCAAAATCAAGTGCGGTTCGCATTACTGCCGCGGTTGCCACCGCATCCGGTTGCACCATGTCAGTGCAGTTGCTGTTGGCCCCGTACCCGGTAATTTCACAAATCGGTCGGACATTGCGCCGCTTCACGCTGGCTTCCGACTCCAGCACCATCCAGCCGGCACCTTCAGCAATTACAAATCCGTCACGATCAACGTCAAACGGACGGCTGGCTATCGCCGGATTATCATTGTATTTGCGGGACAGTGCACGCATTGCCATGAAACCCAAAGCATGAACCCAGTTTACTTCTTCAGCACCACCGCAAACTACCATATCGTATTCCCCGGAACGGATCAGGCGGGTACCCTGGAGAATAGCGTGCGCACTGCTTGAACACGCGGAACTTATATCATAGCTTTCCCCGCTGAACCCGAAAATCAATGACAAATTGGATACCGCTGAAGAAGCCATTACCCGTGGAACAATAAAAGTCAACACGCTCCGCAAACGCCCGGTCTGCTTAAATGCGTGGGAGTTGTCATACATCTCTTCATAAGTGCTTCCGGCAACACCACCGATAACTGCAATATTTTGCTTCTTTATCTCTTCCGGACCCAAATTCGCTTCCTGAAGCGCCTCATAAACAGCACCCACCGCCATACGCGCATTGGCCGCCGTAAAACGTTTGCGCTTTTTATCGAGCAACGGACACGGCGGATCTTCATCAGCAATCCCCGCCACCTGACTTTCCAGTCCGCGGGCACGCCATTCTTTCATGAAAACGGTGCCGGAACGCCCCGCCCGAAGAGCTTCTTCGTTGGCCTGTAAGCCGTTTCCAAGAGGTGTAATCAGCCCTCGACCGGTAATAAAAACTCTGCTCATATAATTTCCTGGTTGTGAAGTCCTGAATAATGAAAATACCGCTCCAACTATAATCTTCTTAGACCGTATTTTCAAAGCGACAGTCCATTTTAGCCAGAAAAAAATGCCGTAGCTGATCTGTTTTACCGCGAAACAGGTAAGTCCCATTGGTAACCATCTGAAAGCGTCAATTATAACCTGTAAAGCATACTCTGTTTTTTGCGTTCTCCGGTAAAATTCGATACAACGACGGCAAATATAGGAGATAATGCATTAAAAACAACGAAGTAATCTTAAATAAATATTTTGTGGAAAGAAAATTGAATATAAATCAATATTATTTCGATTCAAATAATTATACTTTATTGAATATCAACGTAATAAACAAAT
>JAAYPP010000050.1 GCA_012519765.1 Lentisphaerota bacterium | reverse complement strand
TTTTTTTAATTCATTCATCTATGTGGCTCTCCACCAAATTCACCAAGTGCACCAGGTATACCACTGGAGCCATGTATAATTATATCCCTATTCCTAAAAAAAGTCAATACCAACAATTAAATTTCTTAATTTTAAAAGGATTTGACGCAATAAGCCGTCAAAAACGCCATTACCACGGCAACGTGCACCGCGGTGTACACCACTATCCCAAGCGGCAAACATGCAGCGTAACCAGTTGAACGGGAACCTTATCCGTATTCAGTTTGGCGAAATCATTAATCTTTGACTGAACTTCCTGCTCCCAAATCTTGAATTTTTTCATATGAGCTAATTGAATTATACAGTGCCTATGTTATATTTGTAAAACATTTATTTGGGACATCAATCAACAATTTTCATCATTCATGGATGTATCAGGAGAAATTTTTTAATGTTTAGAAAAATTTGGTATCCGGAAATGATTCAACACCATATTCTTTCCAAACATGGCAAAGAACCGTTGAATTCATACTACTACGCCAACGCTTACCCGGACGTTTATGCCGCCGCAGAACGTACTTTCGGCTCATGGGGCAAAGCCATTGAAGCGGCAGGACTTAACTACAACGATATAAAAAAATACCAACGCTGGAGCAAACAGAAAGTTGTCGACGAGATCCGGCGGCTTTATGAAGCGGGCGAACCGGTATCCTCAAAAAATGCGCAGGATAAGTTTAAAAGTCTTTATATGGCTTCTATCAAGCGTTTCGGGAACTGGGGAACCGCTGTTCAGCGTGCCGGCATCAATTATGAATCGGTTCGACTGCGCCGCTGCATGAGCAAAGAGGAAATTAAAAAGGAAGTACTGGAACTTTATCGTAAAGGTGAAGATCTCGCTTACCCCAATATGCGCGAAAAACATCAATACCTGCTGGCCGCGGCAATGAAAAAACTCGGCAACGGCAGTTGGGCTGCCGCCCGGCGTCACTGCGGAATATTAACAAATTTCCGTCTTAATGCACAACAAAAACGTATTTTAAACAATAACCAACCACAAAAGAGCAATAGTAAATGACCAACAAAGCCAAAAGTGAATTATATAAGAATGCCGGTGTTGACATTGATCTCGCCACTAGTCTGCTGAAAAGTGTCAAAGCCAAACTGTCAGCATCCAGACGACCGGAGATGCTGGCGCCAATCGGAGGATTCGGCGGTCTGTTTCAAATAGATTTGCAGAAATATAAGAACCCGGTACTGGTCTCCAGCATCGACGGTGTCGGCACCAAACTGATGGTTGCCGCAATGCTTGAGAAATACGACACCATCGGTTACGATATCGTCAATCACTGTGTCAACGACATTTCAGTTCAGGGTGCGGAACCAGTTTATTTTCTCGACTACATCGGAATTGGCAAACTGCGTAGCCCGCTTTATGAACAGGTTTTAGGTGGAATTGCCGATGCCTGCGCCGCTGTCGGCTGTGCAGTGCTCGGCGGTGAGACCGCGGAAATGCCCGGCATGTACGGCAATGAGTTCGATCTGGTGGGAGTCATCACCGGCATTGTCGAAAAAGACCGGATCATTACCGGCGAAAAGATTGCCCCGGGACATGTCGCGATCGGACTTGCCTCCAATGGACCACACACTAACGGATTTAGCCTGGCCCGAAAAGTGTTATTTGAACAATGCGGATACAGCGCCCGCACAGTACTGGAAGAACTTGGCGGTGAAAGTGTCGGGGAAGCACTATTGAAGCCCCACATTTGTTATTGGCCGGCAATCCGTCAAGCCATGGACGAAGGACTGCGTTTGGACGGAATCGCCCACATTACCGGGGGAGGACTCTACGACAATACGCCGCGAATCCTGCCGCCGGAAGTTAATGTAATATTTGATAAAAACGCACTCGCAATCCCGCCGATTTTCAAAGTAATTATCGAAAAAGGCAATATTGATCTCGTTGAAGCATACCGCGTATTCAACATGGGGGTCGGCATGGTTTGGTTCCTGCCGCCCGCGGACGTAGATGCCGCACTGAAGATTTGCCGGGCCCACGGTTATACCACCGAAATTTGCGGTGAAGTCACTCCTGGCGACGGTTCTGTCGAAATAAAATAAGCAAAAACTATGAGGGATATGTTGAAAATCCAAACCGGACGTTTTAAATCATTTTTGCAGTCCGTAACTGGAACCAAAAAAATTGATAC
Organism: Lentisphaerota bacterium; assembly: GCA_012519765.1. GTDB lineage: Bacteria > Verrucomicrobiota > Lentisphaeria > Victivallales > Victivallaceae > UBA7640. The sequence continues at coordinate 28,627 of JAAYPP010000050.1, read as the reverse complement.
CGTTTCTTTTTTGGACAACCTCACGCCTGAATCTGAACAGGCTGGCCTGACTATTCTGGGCAACGCGGTTTGGGCAGATGGTAATGAAAACAGCGAAGCCGTCGAAAAATTAGCAAAAATGCTTTCTTCGCGTCTGCCCGCATCAGATATCAACTCTCTGATTGAAATGAGCCGGAACCTTTCTGCCGCTCAAATAGCGGCCACTGCCGACAAACTGAAAAATAATTCCGTAGAAACCCATATCCAATTACTGACCGCAGTCATGGTTATTAATTTGTCTTCGGAAAGCGAAGGCTTTAGCGAGCTTAAGCAGCAATATTTCAGAAAGCTCGCGGAGAAATTTGATATTCCTGCCGAAAATGTCGCGGGGATTGAAAAAAATGTCCTTGAACGTTCACACAAAAAACAACGGCTGATCAAGTCCGGCGCCGGCATTATCGCGGCACTTTTTGTACTGTTGTTGTTTATTCTCGCGGCAACCTGGTTGCAGTCATTATTGTTCGGTCTGGTTCTGGCATATATTTTTCTGCCGCTGGAGAAATGGTATGAGAAGCTCCTCGACAAAGGCGGAGCGCTATATTTTATTTCGCGTTTTATGGAAAATATCGGTTCTTCATTCAACAAAATCACAACCAAACCAGAGTTGAGTGAGGTCGAACTAAAAAATAAAGAACGCGGAAAACTTACCGCGCGCGCCACTACCGCCACCCTGATGACAGTAGCATTTCTGGGCTTTGTCATTCTGATTATACTTACTACAGTTTCGGTGAAATACGTTTCCGGCGGATTAAAATCTGCTTACAGCCGTTCACGAGACTATGTGCAGAATCATGAAGTAACAGTACAATCTGAATTGACAAACGGTGAAGTTAAAGATATACCGGTTAACAGCACTACTGAAGCCACAGAAAAAGACCTCAAAATCAATGCCCCTATTTCCATTCCGGAAAACGTCCCTTTTCACGATGATATACAATATTGGCTGGAAAAACTGGAAGCGCAAAAACCGCATTTTGAAAATTTACCGCTGATTAGAGGTGCCATTGATTATCTTTCACAAGCACTGCAGAACGAGAATATCCGCCGTGATATGCTGAATATGATTTTCAAGAAAACCGGCGGCGTCATCTCCGTCACTACCGGAATTATCAGCTGGATTGTCGTATTCCTGCTCAATCTGCTATTAACTTTTTTCTTTTTCTCTCTTCTCTTGCGCAAAATGGCCGATGGGGTAAATAATACCGGCAATACCGCAGAACAGCAGAGCGGGTATATCGTTAAATCTATAATCTACAGCGAATGGATGCCTGAAGTGCATGAAGACTCTATTCAGGATGCGCAGCGTATCATCACTGAAGTAATCAATAAATTAAAGGCGTGGGCTCGCGGTTATATTACGCTGGTAATGATTGATTCTACGGTGTATACAACATCTTTTGTGCTAATCGGCGTTCCATACGCGGTTGTATTGGGTATAATTGCCGGAATGGGCGTACTATTGCCTTATATCGGGCCAATTGCCAGTGCCTCGCTGACCATTCTGGTTTGTCTGGCTGCCGGTGACGCATCCATGTTGCAAATTGTTGCGGTCGCCTGCGTTTATCTGATTTACAACGGAATTATCGAACAATTTTTTCTTTATCCGTCAGTAATCGGCGACAGACTCGGGTTAACCACGTTTGAAACTATTATCGTGGTTTTGCTGGGCGCACTGTTTGGGGGAATTCCGGGAATGATTTTTTCGCTCCCGGCTACTTCAGTTATGAAATATCTGATTCAGCAGATATATGGCTGGTGGCGTTCAAATCCATATTCATGAGGATTAGACCACCCAAAAAACAGTTACCACATTATCCTAAAAAAGCAGCCGAAGCGTTGGACTGCTTTTTCAGGTTTAATATTTTTTACAAATCCGTTCAGATGTCAAAGTATATCTTTAAACCTATTATTCCCGACCGCTCCAGCAATAAGTACAAAGCTGTTCTTCAGGCAAGCCTATAGCTTCTATCATATTTTCCAAGGTTTGATAACGGAGTGAATCAAGATTCAGTTCACGCCGGATTTCCTCCACCATCGCTTGATGCTTTGAAGTGCCGGCGTCGACATATTCAGCGATATTAATATCAGGGTTATCACCTTCCAGTTTACGGATCGCACGCCGTGCCGCCAAATCCATTTCAGATTTGGAACGACTGAAATTCAGATACTTACAACTGAACAACAATGGCGGACATGCCGACCGGACATGGACTTCTTTCACTCCGACTTTGCGGAGCCGTTCAGCAGTGCCTCTCATTTGAGTGCCACGAACTACTGAATCGTCACAAAACAGCAGTTTTTTCCCTTTAACCTGTTCAATAACTGGAATCAATTTCATGCGTGACACAATATCGCGCGCCGATTGATTCTGCGGCATAAAACTGCGCGCCCAGGTTGGAGTATATTTGACAAAAGCACGGCGATAGCATATGCCTGATGCGTTGGCAAATCCCAGCGCATGCCCGACTCCCGAGTCAGGAATCCCGCATACCGAATCAACTTCTTTGGTTTCACCGCGTGCCAAGAGTTCACCGTTTTTATAACGTACGGTTTCAGTATTTTTCCCCTCAAAATTGGAGGATGGATACCCGAAATACACCCAGAAAAAAGCACAAGTGCGGCAAATCGAACCCGGTGCCTTTTTCTGAATAATCTGGTCTGCGGTAATAAAGCATATCTCTCCCGGTCCTAACCGGTATTTCTCATCGTAATCAAGGTTCGGGAAAGCCGAAGTCTCCATCGTCACGGCATGTGCGCCGTCTTTATTTCCGATGTACAGCGGTGTCCTTCCGTATCGATCACGAGCGGCATAAATACCATGGTCCGCCATCACCAACATCGAGCAGGAACCCTCGATTTTCTCTTGGGCATAGGCAATTCCTTCAACAATGGAACTCTTGCGATTGATAAGCGATGCCACCAATTCAGTAGGATTGATTTCTCCGTAATTCATTTCGGAAAACTGCGCAATGCCGCGACGGAAACTCTCTTGAATCAGTTCCTGTGAATTTGTAATTCGCCCCACCGTGACAATCGTAAAGGTACCGAGATGAGAAGTTATTATTAACGGCTGATCCTCGTAGTCGCTGATAATACCGATTCCGATATGACCCTTGAAACTGTCCAGGTCACAGTCAAATTTGGAACGAAATTGCGCATTGGTTATGTCGTGAATTACCCTGAATGTTCGGAGAGAATCCTCCATTACCGCCATTCCTCCACGACGTGTGCCGAGATGAGAATGATAATCAGTGCCGTAAAAAAGATCGCATACACAGTCGGATTTAGACACCACACCAAAAAAACCGCCCATAATAGTATATCCTCAAGACAAGTGAATTAATAAAAAACGAATTATGTACAATACCACGATTTTGACTGATTGAAAGCATGCTGCTATTTGAAAAAACCGCCATCAACGATAGATTACGATGTTACCAGAAACCGAACCGGAGATTTTATTATGGCCAAGCTTGACCGTCCAGACTGGGATAATTATTTTATGGCAATCGCCCATGTGGTTGCAACAAGGAGCAATTGCAGCCGTCGCCAGGTCGCTGCTGTAATCGTCAAAGACACCAGAATCATTTCAACCGGATACAACGGAACACCGCGCGGTATAAAAAACTGCGACGAAGGAGGCTGTCCGCGCTGTTCAGACCAAACCATCAAATCTGGCGATGCACTCCATGAATGTTTTTGCAGTCATGCCGAAGAAAATTCGATTGTTCAAGCTGCTTACCACGGTATCGCCGTCAAAGATTCTACTTTATACACGACCTTCAGCCCTTGTCTCCAATGTGCCAAGATGATCATCAATGCCGGGATTGCTGAAGTTGTTTATCATCGCAAATACTCAATTGCAGACAGCGCGCTGCTTCTGTTGCGCGAAGCCGGCGTCTGCGTTCGAGCGCTGATTACACCTGAAGAAAAAAAGGAACTGGGAATTGACTGAACTCAACCGCTGTCCGACTGATCCGGCAGCTAAAATAATGACGATCGAACAGGCGCTGGAATGGCGCCTTGCTATACGAAAACAAGGTAAACGGCTGGTCGTTACCAACGGTTGTTTTGACATTCTCCACCGTGGTCACGCGCAATATCTTCACGAAAGCCGTTGTGTTGGCGATGTGCAATTGGTTTTAATCAATTCAGACCGTTCGATTAAAGAACTCAAGGGGCCGACCAGACCGATAATTGACGAATACAACCGCGCTTATATGCTGGGAGCACTTTCTTCAGTTGATGCGGTTGTGATTTTTGACGATCAGATCTGTGCGCCGGAACTTAAAGCGATCTCACCGGATATCTACGTTAAAGGCGGCGACTATTACATCGAAAAACTTAATTCGACAGAACGGGCAGTGCTACTTGAATGCAAGGTTGAATTTCATTTCATCCCATTTATCGAAAATTTTTCTTCATCCAATATTGTCGAAAGAATCAAGACCGCCCGTTAATCTCAGTCATATTCGACCAGATAATTTTCGCCGTGAAGAAAATACCTTGAGAATGGTGGTAGCACTTTGAATTGCTTATCAGAATCAACAAACATCGCCACATGCTGACCTTTAGGTTTGTTTTTTATAAATTCGACAAACCCTTCTTCACTGAGCAAACGGTTTTCAGCATCGGGTTTTTCAAGTCCGTAAGTCAATTCTCCCCCGCGACGGTACACATAAATATCATTTCTCTTCAAATACCATGCCAGTGATGTAACATGATTTTTATAAGACACAATGACCGTATCAGGTTTAATCCGGTCGGCAATCTCTTTTATAAACCGGGCCGGAACCTTATCATCAATCACCAGATTGGGCACGATAAAGTGCCATGCCAAAAATACCGGCAAGACACTCAACCCGAACCTAACCAGGCGATAGACAGAAGCGATATCCCGACGTAAACTGCTCAGCATCCCGAGGCCAAATGCCAATATTGCCACCGTGACGATAATCAACTTGCCAATTTCACCTCGATCATATAACGCAAAATTGGTTATATCCAAAAAATAAAATGTTTGCATAACCGCCAGACCAATCAACATAATAGCGGATGCCCCGACAAGAACATAGACAGTTTTTCGAAAAAACATCCCGGGTCCACCTACTTTTAAATATTCGCGAAGACCAGCCCCGATCAAAATCGCGACCGCAGGAAAACAGGGTAGAATATAAGGACCAAGCTTGCCGCTTGAGCAGGACATCAAGAGAAAAGGGAAAACCAGCCAGCACGCGGAATAACGCATCAGGGATTGTTCGAATAAGACTTTAAGTTTGCCTCGAAATCCTGCCACCATTCCCGGTAGCAAAAACACCCAGGGCAACGTTCCGCCAAGCAGTATCGGAATAAAAAACCAGAACGGCTGGGGATGCTGTGATTTGACTTTTGCAGTAAAACGCTGAAAATGCTCTACCAGCACAAAATAATGCCAAAAATCATCATCTCTCAAATGCACCAGATAAGACCAGGGCGCAATTACAATGATTACCATAATCAGTGGAACCCACGGCAGAATATAAATATCACGGTACCGTTTTTCCCAAATCAGCCACGGCACGATGGTTACGGCAGGTATAACAAACGCCAGAAAGCCCTTGGTCAGAAATGCACATCCGCATGCCACGCCAGCCAAGAGCAGATACAGAAAACGTGCTTTTGAACCGACAGCAACTGCGGCGCAATAAAAGAATACCAGCGTGGCTGTCACCCATGCAGAAAATATCGCATCCAAAACTGAAAATGTACCGACAAAATAGATCAGGCCGCAACTCAAAAATATACCGGTTACCGCAAGTGCGAAATTTTTCTCATCGGAACCTCGCCTGACCAACATGAATAACAGCAACGCGGAAAAACCGCTGGCGATGGCCGACGATATACGCACCGCAAAATTGTTTTGTCCGAATATCAGTTGCGCAATCGCATTAAGCCAGTGTCCCATTATCGGTTTTTCAAAATACCGCAAACCATTAATCCGAGGAACAACCCAATCGCCGCTGACGACAATTTCACGGGCGATCTCACCGTAGCGAACTTCATCCGGTTCGAACAGTGGCCGCGAACCTAGCGGCAAAATATAAAGTAAAAGATACAAGCCAATCAACCATAAACCGATTTTTTTCACAATATTCTCCTTGGATTATTCCGGTAAAATAACTTGTCAAAATTTCATTTCAAGAAAAAAAATTATAAACATGAACTCTGCTTTCTGATTTTGAAATTTCGAAAAACCTTGCTATTTGTACTTTTTGGCAAAACCGATATCATAAAACCAAAAAGTTTACAAGGAGGGAAGCTATGTTAAAAGTAAAATTCTGTACTGTCGCTATTTTCTTAGTTACACTGCTTGCAGACGCTCAGTCCGCACGCGCTTTTCAGCAGGAAATTGCCGATACCGCTGAAAAATGCATTCCTGCCGTAGTCGTAATCCGCACCGGAAGAACTATCAACACCTGGCGACGTGGTCCGATCAATTCATACGATGATTTGTACAATTATTTTTACGGACGTCAAAGCGCGCAAAAAGAGCTGGTACAGACCGGACAAGGTTCCGGTTTTTTTACTGATGACCGCGGACATATTCTGACCAACTATCATATCGTCAAAGACCAGGATCATTTCCGCATCACGTTACATGACGGCCGCGAATTCGATGCCAAGCTGGTCGGTGAGGATGCCCTGTCTGACCTCGCCGTTCTGAAAATCGATTCTGAAGAAAAATTCCCATATCTGAAATTTGCCGATTCAGAAAAAGTCCGCTCGGGCTACTGGGCTATCGCCATCGGCGCGCCATTCAGCCTGTCGCACACGGTAACTATCGGCATTGTCAGCCACAGCCGGCGCACCGTCGGAATGAACCCGCATGAAAACTTCATTCAGACCGACGCCTCCATCAATCCCGGCAACAGCGGCGGACCGTTGCTCAATATCGACGGCGAAGTCATTGGCGTCAATGACTTCATTTTGACTCCACAGGGCGGCAATATCGGCTTGAGTTTTGCCATCACCGGTAATCTGGCTAAACGGATTAACGACGATCTGATTAAAGATGGCAAAGTCGAACGTTCCTGGATTGGCATCGCTATGGCGCCGCTTAGCGCCAAGGTAAAAAAAGATCTCAATATCACACACGGCATCGTGGTAACTGAATTGTATCATGATTCTCCGGCACAGCGCGGCGGACTGGAACCCGGTGATATCATTCTTGAAATAGATGGCATCAAAACCGGACACGTCAATGAGGTCAGGCTTGGAGTTCTGTCACGTCGTCCGGGCGATAAGATTAAATTGAAAGTACGACGGAAAAATCAGGAAATCGAACTCAATATTATCGCCGGCAAGATTCCAAAATGATCAGCATCAGCACTTGATCTGAGCTATAAATTGGTCAAATTCCGCGGCGGTCACGGTTCGCACCAATGCGTCGGATTCGGCATAAAATTCAGTGATTGGTTCAGGCAGTTTTTCCAGAAACGCTGAAGGTCTCTGAAGTACTTTCGAGCCGCGTAAAACACGTTCACGCGAAAATGTCAGCAACAGCCGACGGCGCGCTCTCGTCAGCGCGACATAAAAAAGACGCATTTCCTCGTCGCACTTGCCGCCGCCTTCTATCATGGAACGTTCATTAGGGAAAATCCCCCGTTCCATTGCCGGCAAAAAAACGAATTGATATTCCAGTCCTTTTGCGGCGTGAATCGTCGAAAGCGTAACCGCATCGCCGTTATCATCTTCTTCAGTACGGTCATTTTCTTCCAGAAGTGCATAGCTTTCCAAATAATCCATCAGGCTCGGAGGTTCTACACTTTTTAATTCAAACTCAACAATTGAACTAAGGAAACTTTCAACGTTTTCCATCCGCTTTTCTGCTTCTTCATAATTTTTATATAATTTCTGGAAACACTTCAGATATCCTGCCTCCTCCAAAAACTTGCGCACTTTCATGCTCAAGCCGCCGGGCTCATTAAAGACCTCGCGGTATTTCCCCAGACAACCGGCCAGCGCTTCAGCCTCACCACGCGCCTTGCCGGTCAAAGATGTCAGAAAGGCATCTTCACCCAATAAAACACTGAAGGGCAGAAATGACGCGGCTTTAAGCTCCTTGAGGCGGTTAACCGCTTTCTCGCCCAAACCGCGCGGCGGCACACTCAGAATGCGAAGAAAACTCTGATCTTCACGGGGATTGACCAGTAATTTCAAGTAGGCTACCGCATCTTTGATTTCACGGCGTTGGAAAAATTCCTGCCCGCCGACCAGCCGGAACGGAATTCCGGATCTGCGCAATGCGATTTCTATCAGCCTTGAAAGATGGTTGGAACGGTATAAAATCGCAAAATCACTGAATGGTATCCTTTTCCCGTCATGTTCCTGCAACAGATAATTACTGATGAAATCCGCCTCGTCTTCACCGTCTTCACAGGCTGCCACAATCAGTTTTTCGCCTTCGCCATTGGCCGACCACAAATTTTTGGAATGTCTTTCCGTATTGCCGGAAATTACCGCGTTGGCGGCCTGAAGAATGGTATTGGTTGAACGGTAATTCTGTTCAAGTATGATTTTTCTCGCATTGGGAAAATGTACCGAATCAAATTTCAGAATATTGCCGACATCGGCACCCCGCCACCCGTAAATGCTTTGGTCATCGTCGCCGACCACGCAAAGATTGCAACGCTCGCCGCACAACAGTTTGACAATCTGAAATTGTGCATGGTTGGTATCCTGATATTCATCAACCAGCAAATAATGATACCTTTCACGATACTTTTCCAAAATATCAGGAAAGCGGCAGAACAGCTCATGAGTAAGCAGCAGCATGTCATCGAAATCAAGCATGTTCTGCGTTTCCAGCAACGTCTGATAATGTTCATAAATATAAGCGCAACTTGCTTCATGCGTAGTATCCGCAGTCTTTTTTGCCTGTCGGTAATCGACCAGCCGGTTTTTTTGACTGCTGATATATGCAGCTATGCTGGCAGCCTTAAAATCATCCTTGCCGCTGAATCCCGTTTGCGCAGCAGCCTGCTTAATCAACGACTCCTGATCCTGGATATCGACAATTGTGAACGAAGGCAGATAATTCAGACTTTTGATTTCCTGACGAAGAATACGGACACAGAATGAGTGAAAAGTTCCGACAGTCAGCCGTTTGGCATGTTCTGCACTCACCAGTTCGCCGATGCGCTCTTTCATTTCACGCGCAGCTTTGTTGGTAAAAGTCAGAGCGAGAATTTTTTCCGGGTCAATCCCGTTATCAAGCATCCAGGCTATGCGAAAAGTAATAACCCGGGTCTTGCCAGTTCCCGCTCCCGCCAAAACCAGCAACGGTCCTTCGACCGTAGTTACCGCCTGCTTTTGTTCTTTGTTCAGAACGTTCAGAAGCCCTGCGACATCGGTCATACCGTTTCCACTGCAAGCTGAAATTTGTTTCCCGCGCTGACCGCCGCCGCCGCAGTGACCGGCAGTTCAAATCCGGCAAATACGCCGCCGCGGATAACATGACCGCAAGCTTCCTCCGCGTTTAACGATTTAAAGCCGGGATCGGTATTCTGGTCGGAAATATTATTTTTTTCATAGGTTGAAAGATACCAGACTTGACCCGGAATCAGATTGATTTCGCTGACCAGCAAAGCGTCATGACGAATAATTCCAAGAAAGCCTATTTTGCCATCCAGACACGCCACCGCGACAATACGCGGCGTATTGTAACTGTCTTTTTCATAATCCATCGCTAGCAGTCCCAACGCAATCGCGTCGCGCGGCGACGTGCCCATCGCGATTTTTTCTGCAATCGGATCAGTATGCGAACCGTTGCTGACCACCGCATAGCGTCCCGCCATACGGATGCAGTTGTAGGTGATATACGGACTTTTCATCAGATCCGACTCAAATCCGGCTCGCGGCCGTATCGATACCGCTTCACCGTTCAATACTGCTTCTCGGTTCGGGAACGAACGCGAAGAAACCCGGTACATTGCGGCGCTTTGACCTTCCTGCGTCATTCCGACTGCAACAATTCTTCCGATATACATCATATGCCTCATATTTTGTTTTGTGATTCATGACTGAAATTCGTAATATTACACCATCCGCGAAAAAAACAACACTTTTTTGTATTGAGATTGAATGTTTTAATTTTTTATGAAATTTGCGCGCGCATTATGCGCGCGTGAATTTTAAACGGCGCTACATCTGTAAAACCGTTATATCTTGTGCTCTGTAAAACTCGAAAAGTCGCAACCGTTTTGCGACAAGTTTCTTATCGATGTATTTTTTCGTTCATGCCTCAGACCATATTCATATCGCCCATTGGACTAAACCCCAAAAAGCATCTCTGAATCAAAAAAATGACGGTGCCTATGTTTCCACCGTCTGAACCCAAGAATACAAAACCCCCCAGATTGCCCCCCCACTAGAAATTTTACCACCCGAGCCAAGACCAGCATTTCATTGAGACGTTGTATTTTTCTATGGTGGACAGAAAAAACTTGCTGTTTAGCTCATACATCGTAAAGAGAAACACCGACCCCTGCTGCAACAAGCAGCAGAATCGCTAAGAGAATCCAATTTTTAGAATTAATTTTCATATTACCTATGTCGTGTCATTGCTGACATTTGACAAGTTTACTGTTGTAAATTTTACCGTTTCTTATTGCGAATAAATTTTTCTAAAAAAGCCTGTTTTTCTGCATCACTATTTAAATAAGTTGGATTACTTACACTCATGGAAATGATGATGTAGTTTTTATATATGAGGATTTTATGAATCCATAACACATTCAATTCAAAAAAACTATCATCTTCCTTCGGATTGGCTCCGCAAAGTTTTAATGTAGCCTGTAAAATCGTATGATCATTCAAAGGTAATTTTTGCTCGGAAATATTGGCTAATGTTTTATTATCAGATATCTTGCCTACCATATTGACCAGATAACTCGGTCTTTGGGAATGACCTTGAAAAATAAAACATTGGAGCGTCTTTATTTCAAACTGTTCAATGATTTTTTGAATTTCTACAAGCATTTCGGCATGGAGGTCTTTCGAAACCTTTATTTTTAGCGGCTGTATCTCAAAATCCGTAATAACAGTTTGATAAACTGGAATTCTGGCACATTTGTAAGAATTATAAACGATTACGCCAATACCCAAAATAAAGAATCCGGCAAAGGTAATCACGCTACCTATAATGATTTTATCAAATTTTGACACCTTATACAGATTTCTTTGCCACTTGCAACGGTGTCGGTGATTTTGGCGATTTCAGTTCTTTTCTTTGCGGGGGTCGTCCACTTTAAAGAATAATTTTGTGCTTAATAAATTGATTATATTCTCGGATTCAAATTACAAATGCGACATTTTTATTTTTAATTTAATTATTTTTCACATCGTATTTGACCGAATTTAGATCCTATTGGAAGCAATGCGTCCATGTGAGCTACCGGATCGGGACTATGAATACCGAATAATTTTCGTTGTCCAAGACGGCTGTTTTGGCGCTGCCGTCAAATTTAACCTCCAGGACATCGTTTTCATCCTCGCAGCTGTAGCGAATTCGGTAATGATCGTATCCTTTATGGTGTATGATAAATTCAGCAAAAATTTCAATTTCGCCGAGTTTCAGGGAATTGGCTTTATCATTCCCGGCAATCATTTCCCGTAGCGGCATTGCATTGCTTTCAATGACTTTGCCGTTTTTCATGACATCAACATAAATCTGCGCATCATAATATGGTTGACCGGCGAATGAACAGCCGATATTGAAAATACTCAGCAAAATCGCAATAATTCCCAAACTCCTGATAGACATAAAAACTCCTCTTATTCATAAACGAAAAAATAGATCCATAAGAAACTTGCCGCAACGCGGTTGCGATATTTAGTATATCCCGGTAGGGCAAAAAGTCAATTTTCATTGAGTTCGAGACAATCGTATTGATTGTTCAGCCATTCCGTAAAAATGTTTTGATTTGATTCTGAAAAAACACATCGGGATTCTTGACGCGCTTCAATGTTGGATATGGACAACGTGGCAATTGATGGTAGATTATTATTTTGTGTCGATAACTGAAAAAAATTAAGATATCATTCTCAACACTTAAACGAGGCAAAATTATGACGAATAAAAAAGTTGTCAAGATCGGAATAATCGGACTTGGCCCTAGAGCAGAAACGCTTCTTGCATCAATTTTCCCGATGTGGAATGACGCACAGGTGACGGCAATTTGCGATGTCAGGGAAGCACGAATTACGCTTGTCCAAGGTATCTTTGACAAGCAGGGGGAAAAAACAGCCGGCCGTATTCAGGGAATATAAAGAGCTTATTCAGTCACCGGAGGTTGATGCCGTATTGGTTCCGACATCGTGGAATTCGCACCTGGGTATTGCATGTGATGCGATGAAAATGGGTAAATATGCGGGAATCGAAGTAGGCGGGTCTTCTTCGACAGAAGAGCTTTGGCGACTCGTACACGCTGCCGAATCGACCGGCGTATCTTGCATGATGCTGGAAAATTGCTGCTATGGACGCAATGAGCTTATGGTCATGAATATGGTGAAGCAGGGGATGTTCGGCGAACTTATTCATTGTCAGTGCGGGTACGAACATTATATCGGGGAACGCGTTGCGCAAGAGCTTGAAACCGGGATTGAACGCGCGTGGCATAACTTACGCCGCAACGGCGACCTTTATCCGACACACGGGCTTGGGCCCATCGCAAAAATACTGGGTATTAACCGTGGTAACCGTTTCTTAAGTTTGACTTCAACCGCGTCGAAATCGCGTGGATTGAGTATTGCCGCAAAAGATCAAGGTAAAGATATCCTGTTCAACGAGGGTGATATTGTTACAACCGTGATCAAGTGTGCCAACGGCGAAACCATCACTATAACCCATGGTATTTCATTGCCGCGACCGTATTCACGGGATTGCCGAGTTCAAGGCGCACGTGGCATTTGGGTTGAAGATGCGAACGGCATCTACATCGAAGGAATCAGCCCCAGTTACGAGGAGATCGATGCCGCCGGAAATCCTTATACTACACACAAATGGAACAAAGTTGACGAGTTTTACGACAAATATGACCACCCGATCTGGAGGGAATATCGCGACAATCAGATTGGTGGCCATGGCGGCATGGATTATCTTGCGCTTCAGGCGTTTTTTGATTCCGTGCGGACGGGTTCCGCCTCTCCTATTGATGTCTATGACTGCGCGGCCTGGATGAGTGTAACTTGCCTTTCGGAACAGTCAATTGCAATGGGAAGTATGCCGGTTGCTTTTCCTGATTTCACTAACGGGAAATGGATCAACCGCAAAGCGCCTGAGCCGGGCAGGTGGTCACTTGACTCGATCAATCCGGAATGTTTTTGAAAAGCCTGATTCGTTATTTCACGGTTGTTGTTGCGAAAATTCCAGACTGCTGACAAAGGCGCTTGACGTGATGTTGCGCGCCAGATCAGAAGTGTCACATTCAATGCTGATTCCGGAAATAAACGACGGCATCGGCAATTTGTCGCCGAAAGCTTTTTTGAAAGCATCAACCAGGTCAATTTCTGAGGTTATCATTTTGCCCGCCGGAGGATTTGCCACGCAGACATAACGTCCGCCGGTGGTGAAATGTCGACCGGTGCGCATTTTTCCGATCTGGTCATGTTCGCCCAGATAGAAACCGATGAACGCGGGGCTGTTGGGAATAAACCAGCTGTCGCTGGAATAACGATCAGTACCGAAGAACACATATACCATAAGCGGTTCATTGTGGACTTTTTTATCCCAGTTTGCGCCGGTTGGATAACTTTCTATCCCCCACTTGACAATCAATTTTCGGTAATGTTCGATTCGCAGGTTTTCTTTGACCAGCAAACCCAGTCCCGGACGTAATGCTTTTAAAACTAATCCTTTGGACGAAAAAGAAAGTTCGAATTTGCTTTTGTCTTCAGCGCCGTTTTTGAGAACAAAACCATTTTTAATAAGCCAGTTGTAAGTGTCCATGCTTGGCTGGTTGGGAAACATAATAGTATCAGTCTCGGCTGCGGCAAGAACAAAAAGTGAGATTAACGTGGTGATGACGGTTGTTATAAATTTTTTCATGATGATGCTTTTTATCCTTATGCAATGTGGTTGAAAATTTGTGAATCGGATTTTTTTACGTTGTAATTATGATGAACAAGCAACTCCGACACCGGTTTATGCAATATACTTTCAAAACATTGAAAGTCATATAGCAGACGGGTTTTGTTTTATTGAGAAATTTAATCCAGCACAGCTTTCAAATAAAGCTAAAATGAAATCTAAACTTTGCGCGCGCATTATGCGCGCGCAAAGTTTAAAGCTTAAATTACAGTTCCGGCATCAGTCAAATAAAGCGAACGTCTTTCAATAATCCGACTGTTTTTTCAGGAAAATACAGAGTCAGTGCAAAGCTTTCCGCTGGTGCGATTCCAAAGAAGTTGACGCGAAGTTTTGGAATTAGCTCTACTCAATAAATTGACTGTTTCTTTGGTATGATGGGTGCGTTGCGGCGAGTCAGAATGCTGGTTAATTGGGCCGTTCAGATTGGATTTTTCCGGCTGTCGAAAATTAAACTGGAAAAATTTTATTATCCGGCTGTTATTTTTCAATAGTTATGCTAATTTAAATGTCTTGTGATTCTGCATATTTATGCGGAAGCATGATGTTCAGTCGCTTGCGCTTTAGCGTTAAGTTCTTGAGGTTGTGATATTTGGAGCCGCTTTATGATGCTGAAAAACATTATTTATAAACGGTGTAAAAAAATCATGCCTGTTGCGTGGGCGAGTTTGCTGTTTTTCGGGGTTTACGCCTCCGGAGAAGCAAATAATGAAAATCGGGACGGTCAAGATGTCGCAATATCCGGCTCTGTCAGGTTTAAAGATGCAGAACCTTTGAGAAGGCAGCGCGGCAGTGAGGGCGTTCGTGAAGACGGGCAGCAGAGCGAGCAGGGAAGGGAAGCCCTGATCGCAGAACGTAATCTGTTGCACAGTAAGTTGATTGAAACATTGGAAAGATACCAGAAACAGAATGAGGATTACCGCCGACTCCGGCTGAGTATTGCTGCGACCCTGGCAAGCAGGGAGAAACATCAGGTCAGCAAACGGGAAGAGCAGCTATTGGAAGGTTTGGCGAAATTATCCGAGAACAGTCGTCAGCTTGCCCTGAAGACCGTTGAATTCTGTGACTACGCAGAGACGCTGGTTCGAAAATTGCCATTAGGGCAGTTGCAGAACGCCGAGTTTGCCTTGAAAATAGACGAACTTCGAGACAGTGCGCGTAACACCTGGTATTTGGTAAATCCTAAATCCGCAAACGAGTTGGTGACCAGATGCAGGTTGCTGGCAGTGGATGACGATTTACAAATTGTGGTATTGCCTGCAGGCTTGGCGCAGGGAGTTTTCTGCGGCCTTAATTTTTATGCCGGTTCCAGTATCAGGCTGACGGTGATTTCGGTTAGACCGAATATTGCCGCGGCAGTGGTCAGTGAAGGCAGTATCAAGGAGCTGGCTCCTGGAATGGAAGTCAGCACGAGTATCGAAAACAGTAAATAATGATCAGAGAACACTATGGAAGTACAAGCAGTTACAAAAAACGTGCGGATTTCTCCAGAGAAAGCACGTCAGGTGTCACGCCTGATTCAGGGGAAACCGGTAACGGAGGCACTGGCGATTACCGAATTGAGCCCGCGTAAAGCGGCTCGCTTGATTGGCAAAACGTTGCGCTCTGCGATTGCCAATGCGGAAAACAACCATGAACTGAAGCGTGAATCGCTTGAAGTGAAATACGCATTGGTCGGACCCGGTCCAATCATCAAGCGTTTCCGTCCGAGAGCTCGTGGTTCAGCCGGTAGAATCCGTAAGAGAACCAGTCATTTTACGATCATTTTGACGGATAATTAATTAAGAGGAAGTCAACGTGGGACAAAAAGTTAATCCTATTGGGCTGAGAACAGCCCTGACCAAGAATTGGGAATCCCGCTGGTTCGCCAAAAAAAGTGTTTTTGGCGACTGGTTACATGAAGACCTGAAGATCCGCAAATTTATCCGTGATAAATTTGTTGGAGCGGCGATTGCCAGAATTCAAATTGCACGCGCATCCACCCGGGTGCGGATTACCATTTTCACCGCCCGTCCCGGTCTTTTGATCGGTAAAAAAGGCGCTGAACTGGATATTTTGCGCGGCGAACTCTCAAAGTTGACCGCCAATAAAGAGATAATTATCGACATTGGCGAAATCAGACGCGCTGAAACCAATGCACAACTGGTTGCCGAAAATATAGCCATGCAGTTGGAAAGACGTATTGGTTTTCGTCGTGCTATGAAGAAAGCCATTCAAACTGCTATGGATATGGGTGTAGATGGCATAAAAATTCATGCCAGCGGCCGTCTCGGCGGTGCTGAACTGGCGCGTTCCGAGCAGTATAAAGAAGGCCGTACCCCACTGCATACGCTGAAAGCCAATATTGATTACGGCTTTATTGAAGCGAATACTACAGCCGGGAAAATCGGCATAAAGGTCTGGATTTGTCACAACGAAGTTACGGAGGAACAGGACTATGGCACTAATGCCAAAAAGGGTAAAGTACAGAAAAATACAGCGCGGAAGTAATAGCGGGCTGGCCCAATCAAATAAAGTTAATCATGGTGATTTCGGGTTACAATCTCTTGGTCGTGCTTATATCACCAACAACCAGATTGAAGCGGCACGTATTGCGATCAATCGCCATCTGAAAAGAACCGGTAAAGTCTGGATTAATATTTTTCCGGCGAAGTCTTATACCAAGAAACCATTGGAAGTTCGTATGGGTAAAGGTAAAGGCGCGGTAGAAGGTTGGGTTGCTCCGGTGAAACCCGGACATGTGCTCTTCGAAGTGAGCGGTTGTTCAGAAACACTGGCTCGTGAAGCATTTGCGCGTGCCGCCAATAAGTTGGCGCTGCGTTGTAAATTTCTCTCCCGATAAGAAGGTGAAAAGCGATGAATAATAAAGAAATTAAACAGATGACGGATGCAGAACTGGATAGTCAGATCGAAGAATTGCGCCGTGAGCGGCTTAATCTGACAATTCAGTCCAGAACCGGGCAATTGGAAAAATTTGCCAGAGTCCGTATGGTGCGTCGGGATATCGCCCGGATCCTTACCGAGAAGACGGCCCGTGCGGCCGCCCAAATCAACGGCTAAACTGAATGGATGTAATCATGGAACAAGTTGAAAATATTGCAAAACGCGGTAATCGCAAAGAGCGCGTCGGCGTAGTAGCCAGCGACGCTCAAGATAAGACGATTATTGTGGTGGTGGCACGCCGTACAGCTCACCCGATGTATAAAAAAGTAATTAAGAAACGTAATAAATTCGTGGCTCATGACGAACAGAACGACGCCAAAAAAGGCGATACTGTCCGCATTAGCGAAACCCGCCCGCTGAGCAAAACCAAAAGATGGCGTTTGGTTGAAGTAATCAGCCGCGCTAACTAAGGAGATCAGCTACTATGATTCAAATGCAATCACAGCTTGAAGTTGCTGACAACTCAGGCGCTAAGAGGGTTTTCACTATTACTGTTCTCGGTCAGAGACGCAGATATGCGCGCGTTGGCGACATTATCTCGGCTTCTGTTAGAGAAGCCATTCCTGATGGAACGGTTAAAAAAGGCCAAGTCGTGAAGTGCGTTGTTGTTCGCACAAAATCACCGATTCGTCGTGAGGATGGCTCGGTTTTGCGTTTTGACAACAATGCTGCGGTTTTGATTGATAAAGACAACAATCCGATCGGTACCCGTATTTTCGGGCCGGTGGCTCGCGAACTTCGGGAAAAGAATTTTATGAAGATTGTTTCCCTTGCGCCGGAGGTTTTGTAATGAAAAAGAAATATCATGTTAAGAAAGGCGATAAGGTTGTCGTGAACAGCGGCGACTGGAAAAACGAAGAAGCCACCGTGGTGGTAATTCTACCGAAAAAAGACCGTGTAGTTTTGGAATTTTCCAATCTGACGCCTGAAAAACGCAGTAACATCGGTCGTAAAACGGTCAAGAAGTCTAAGATTAATCCGCAGGGCGGAATGATTGATCGTTCGGTGTCGGTTCATGTTTCCAATGTGACTCCAATCGCTACCGAAGCAAAAGCGGAGTAAACAACAATGCCAGATATGAAGAAAAAATATAATGAAGTGGTGAAAGCGGCTTTGAAAGAGAAGTTCGGGTTCACCAACGTCATGCAAATTCCAAAATTGCAGAAAATTGTACTCAGTTCCGGGCTCTCAAGCACAGCAGACCGTGATGCGTTTTCAGAAGCGCGTAAACAGATCACGGCAATCAGCGGACAGCAGCCGGTAACTACCAAAGCACGCAAAAACGTTTCTAATTTCAAATTGCGTATCGGCATGCCGAGTGGAGTAATGGTTACTCTTCGCGGTGCCCGCATGTATGAATTTCTGGATCGTTTTGTTCATGTTACCTTACCGCGAGTCCGCGACTTTCGCGGAATTCCGAAGAATGGTTTCGACCATTCCGGTAACTATAATGTCGGTGTCCCGGATATTTCAGTTTTTACTGAAGTCGACCAGGATAAACTCAAGTATCCGCTTGGTTTAAACGTCACGATTGTGACCAACGCCAAAAATGATGCTGAAGCTAAAGAATTGCTGACCTTGATGGAAGTTCCGTTCGCGGAATAACAGGAGTTGTCTAATGGCAAAAAAATGTTTGATTGTTAAGAGTGAACGCGGCAGCATATTCAAAGCCCGTAACTATAGTCGTTGCCAGAACTGCGGAAGGGCTCGTGCCGTTATCCGTCGTTTTAAGCTGTGCCGTATATGTTTCCGTGAACTTGCGTCTGCCGGCAAAATTCCCGGCGTAACCAAGTCCAGCTGGTAATTAAGGAGAGAAGCAGAATGAATATTCAAGATCCCATCGCAGACATGCTGACACGCATCAGAAATGCCGGCGCAGCTTCCCTCAAAGAAGTCGTGATTCCGCATTCCATCATGAAAGAGCAAGTTGCCTCTGTCATGAAACAGGAAGGCTACATTACCGGCTTTATGGCGGATGGCGAAGGCGCAACCAAGAAGTTGGTAGTCACGCTGAAATATTACAAAGGAAAGCCGGTCATTGAAGGTCTGAAGAAAATCAGTAAACCTTCCTGCCGGAGTTATTGCGGCAGCAAAGAAATTCCTCGCGTCAGATATGGCCTTGGAACTGTAATTTTGTCCACTCCTAAAGGTATTGTGTCTGGCTCTGATGCCGCCAAACAGAATATCGGTGGCGAAATTCTTTGCTATATTTGGTAACCTGTTAATCATGAGGATTTAAATATGTCCCGTATAGGAAAATTACCGGTTGCGATACCGCAGAGCCTCAAGGTTGCTGTCGGTGACGGAACCGTTACTGTTGAAGGCAAAGAAATGCTTTCCTTGAAGATACCGCCGCACGTGTCGGTGGAAGTTAAGGATAATCAGATACTGGTGGTTCGCAA
Source organism: Lentisphaerota bacterium (assembly GCA_012519765.1). GTDB lineage: Bacteria > Verrucomicrobiota > Lentisphaeria > Victivallales > Victivallaceae > UBA7640. The sequence continues at coordinate 9,118 of JAAYPP010000050.1, read as the reverse complement.
TGATGAATCGCGGGTATCCAGCGCTATGCAAGGGCTGGCACGCAACCTGATCAACAATATGGTGATTGGTTTGACTGCCGGCTTCAAAAAAGAGCTTACAATTGTCGGGGTTGGTTATCGTGCCGCCCTGGCCGGATCAAAGCTAACATTAAGTCTCGGTTATTCGCATCCGATCGAGTTTGAAGTACCGAAAAACGTTAAAGTTACGGTAAAAGATGCGAATATCACTATTGAGGGTGCCGACAAGCAGGCCGTCGGTGAAGTGGCAGCAATCATCAGGCGTTTTCGTAAACCGGAGCCTTATAAAGGCAAGGGAATTCGTTATGCTGATGAAAAGATCACGCTGAAAGAAGGCAAATCTGTCGGATAACTGGAGATAAATCATGGCGATAAAAACAAGAAAAGAACAACGCAATATGCGTCATCTGCGTATCCGCTCAAAAATCATGGGTACTGCAGCGCGTCCGCGCTTCTGTGTCAGCATTACTGCAAGTAATATTTATTTACAGTTTATTGATGATGAGAACGGGGTGACTTTGGCGATGACCTCCTCGCTCGATAAGCAATTCAAAGAACAAAATGTTCCCACGAATATGGACGGTGCCAAGGTACTCGGCAAGATGGCGGCGGAGAAAGCAGTCGCGGCAAACATCAGCAATGTGGTGTTTGACCGTTCCGGTTATAAATTTCATGGCCGGATAAAAGCGATAGCCGATGCCGCCAGAGAAAACGGACTCAATTTTTAGGAGCTGAATCATGGCGAGAAGAGATGAATTCAAAAATGATGATGTGATAAGCAACGAATACGAAGAAAACATAATTAGTATTAACCGTTGCAGCAAAGTAGTCAAAGGCGGTCGTAATTTCAGCTTCGGAGCACTGGTCGTAGTTGGTAATCGTAACGGCAAAGTCGGTTACGGTTACGGTAAGGCTAATGAAGTTTCCGACGCGATTCGCAAAGGCGGCGAAATTGCCAGAAAGGCACTGGTGGATATTCCGTTAAACGGAGTAACTATTCCGCATGAAGTAGAAACCAGATTTGGCGGGGCCAAGATTTTGTTGCGTCCTGCTTCTACTGGTACCGGTTTGATTGCCGGCGGCGCCGTCCGTTCGATTCTGGAATTGGCCGGAGTTCACGACGTACTTGCGAAGTCACTGGGTTCAAACAATCCGGTTAATGTGGCTAAAGCTACTTTTAAGGCTATTGAAGCCTTGTCATCGCGTGACCTGATCATGGCTAAGCGCGGAATCAGCAAATAATCTAAATTATAGGATATAAAATTATGAAATTGCACGATCTTTCACCGACGCCGGGCAGCCGTAAGGCTCGACACCGCGTCGGACGCGGCGACAGCTCAGGCTGGGGCCGTACTTCCGGTCGCGGCGAAAAAGGTGCCGGATCACGTTCCGGTTCCAAATATCGTCCCTATTTTGAAGGCGGTCAGATTCCGTTTTTCAGACGTCTGCCGAAACGCGGATTTAAGAGTTTTGACCGGGTTGTATACAATTTGGTTAATACCTCAACGCTGGAAACATACTTCAATGACGGAGATGTTGTTGACGAAGTGGCGCTTCGTGCCAAAGCATTGCTTCCCGTCAAAAAGGTTTTGCTTAAAGTCCTCGCCAATGGCGATCTGAGCAAAAAACTGACCGTAAAAGCAAACAAATTCTCGGCCGCTGCCAAGGCAAAAATTGAAAGTGCCGGCGGAGTTTGCGAAATCGTTTAATTACTAAACCTTAAAGGATGACGGGTACATATGTTTGCTGCATTTGTTAATATGCTGAAAATTAAAGAACTGCGTGCGAAACTGCTGTTTACTGCCGGAATTATCGTTATTACCCGATTTGCTGCCAATATCCCATGTCCGGGTGTTGATCCTAGAGCTCTCAAGGATTATGTGACTGGACTTGCGGACGGAGGCAGCGCCGGACAATTGATGGAAATGTTTGACATTTTCAGCGGTGGTGCCTTGCAGAATTTTGCAGTCGCAACTTTGGGTATTATGCCATATATTACGGCATCTATTATCATGCAGCTTTTGACCCCGACGGTTCCAGCGCTTGAAAAACTTCAACGCGAAGGTGACTCCGGACGTCAGAAAATCTCACAGTATACCCGTTACCTGACTATTCTGGTATGCCTTTTTCAAGGCATAATGGCAGCCGTGGCGATGCTTAATCCGGCGCGCCTCGGTATGCCGGTTCCTGACTCGCCGCTGATTGTCGGCAATGAGAGCATGTTTATCATTATGACAGTTGTCGTGCTGACTTGTGCCACTATGGTTTTAACATGGCTTGGCGAACAGATTACCGAGCGAGGCATCGGCAACGGTGTTTCGTTGATTATTACCATCAATATTATTGCCCGCCTTCCGCAAGCGGTCTGGTCGTTGATAGAGATGTCATTAAACGAACAGACTGCGTCGGGGGCTAACTTTCGTCCAGTCCAGTTGCTGATTCTGTTACTGGTCTTTGCGGCGGTTACTGCGGCGACAATCATGCTTTCTCAGGGGATGCGCAGAATTCCAATTCAGATGGTTCGCAAATCTGTTGGAAGTCAAGTCCATGGCGGCAGTACTTATATGCCTTTAAAAGTCAATTTTGCCGGGGTTATGCCGATAATTTTTGCCGGTGCTTTGCTGTCGATTCCAGGTATGGCATTGCGTTTCTGGCAGAATGCTCCGGGGTTTATCGTCCAGATGTTTGTCTATGGATCAGCAGAATACATGATAACATACGGTATTTTGATTTTGGCATTTTCTTATTTCTGGGTAGCAAACCAATTTAATCCGATTCAGATTTCTGAGAATCTGAAGAAAGATGGAGCATATATTCCCGGTATTCGACCAGGGCAGCCGACTGCTGAATTCCTTGATCATTCGATGTCCCGGATCACTTTTGCCGGTTCATTGTTTCTGATGGCTCTGGCGATTTTTCCGATGATTCTGACTAACAGTTTCAAGGTGCCGATGATGGTAGCTTCATTTTTCGGCGGTACCAGTCTGCTGATTATGGTTGGAGTAGTGCTTGATACACTGACCCAGCTGGAGTCTCATCTTACTATGCGCAATTATGACGGTTTCTTGAAAAACGGTCGTCTGCGCGGTCGTCGCGGCGGCAACTAAAACGGTGCGATATGAAAAAACCGGTAATCGCAATAGACGGACCGGCGGCTTCCGGTAAAAGCACTATAGCAAAAGCGCTTGCTGCGCGATTGAATATTCCTTACATCAATACCGGGAATTTATACCGGGCGGTTGCTTGGTTTGCCTTAAAAAAGGGTATTGTTGAAGATGATTTGAACGATGCTGGTTTGAAGCCGATTTTAGATGTGATGTCGTTGACATATATCGTCGGCGATTCCGGTTATCAAATTTGTGTCAATGGCGAATTTCCCGGTAAAGCTCTTCGCAATCCTGAAATTACTGCTTTGGCTAGTCCAATTTCTGCGATTCCATCAGTGCGTGAATGGCTGATTTCTTTGCAGCGCAATTTCGCTGATTCCGGAATGATTGTAATGGAAGGCCGTGATATTGGGACGGTTATTTTTCCCGAAGCACGTTATAAATTTTTCCTTACTGCTTCACCGGAAGAGCGTGCGCATCGCCGGCTTAATCAGGGCGGAGAAACGGTTGACGGCGCTACGGTTGAATCAGTGGCCATAGAAATTGCCGAGCGTGACCAACGGGATTCTACCCGTGAAGTTGCGCCCCTAAAGCAGGCTGACGATGCGATATTTGTTGATTCCAGTGGTCTGAGCATTGAGCAGGTGGTCGATTTTATCCTTGATAAGATACGTTCACATTTCAGTCAATACCGGGTTCCATATGCTGATACTGACCAGATGGGGGTAGTTTACTATGCTAACTACCTCGAATATTTTGAGCGTAGCCGGACTGAAATGTTGCGTGATGCGGGACTTCCTTATCGGGAACTTGAAAAAGAGGGTTTTTTCTTGCCGGTTTCAGAAGTGAACTGCCGTTATTTTTCTTCTGCGCATTATGACGATCTGCTGATTTTTAAAAGCATCGTTTCAGAAATTCGCGGTCCCCGTTTGGTGATAACGACTGAGGTATTTTGCGGTGAAAAACTGTTGGTCCGCGGCGTGGTTACTCTTGCATGTGTCAATAAAGCTGGGCGTCCTTGCCGGATTCCAGATATCCTCACTCAAGCTTGTCCAGTCATTCCTTAAACCACTTCATTGCCTGACGAAGGTCATATCCAAATATGCCTTCAGCCAAATGGATTATAACGTCCTTCATTGTAAAGGTGATTCAGAACGATTGCCGGTCCGGCGTATGAGCCGATATCCCGGCGCAGGGCACTGACTGTAATTTCGCAGTCGGCCAGAGTTTCCTTCCAGCAGAATTGCGGTAAATACCGTTTTATCGGAGAAAGAAAAATATCTCCAGCAGCCCAGGCAATTGTGCCTAGGATTATTTTTTCCGGATTAAAGATATTGATCAGAATGCCGATTCCCTGTGCATTGCGCAAGGCGATTTCTTCCCAGATTTCCATGGCGTACTTATCTCCGGCGATAACGGCTTTTTCCAATGTAACAAAGTTGATATTTTCGACTTTTCCTCCGGCAGCCTTGACTATGGCATGTTCCGGTTGTCCGGATAATTCACTTTGCAATCTTTGAGCAACAGCCCGACCACCGCAGAATGCTTCATAACATCCGCGCAAACCACAGTTGCATAGTGGGCCTTCGCGATCAATGACCATGTGGCCGATTTCTCCGGCAAAAAAGCTTTTGCCTTCGATCAGATGTCCTTCTGCGATAATGCCGCCGCCAATACCGGTACTCATGGTCAGGTAAATTGCATTGCGGCAGCCGCGTCCGGCGCCGAAAAACCATTCGGCCAGCATTCCGGCGTTGGCATCATTTTCCATGATGGTTTCAATTCCGAGTTTTTCAGAAAGGAACTTACCGATTTCAACATTGCGCCACTTGGGATTGTTCGGAGGTGCCGTGATGATGCCGTTGGGGATATCGGCTGGACTTGGTGTGGAAATCCCGATTCCGGGCACGGCGGAACTGCTGATACCAGCAGTTTTCAGCATGCTAAGTCCACATTCGGCAAGTTTCGGCAGCATTTTTTCAGGATCTGTATCCATGTTGTCAAAACGCTCTGACGTAATCACTTTTCCATCGTTCATCATCAGTGCCACTGCTATTTTAGTGCCGCCGATGTCATAACCTAAGATTGGGAATTCGTTCATATTATGCCTTTCATAAGTTTACATCTAAAGATCGCGCGCGCATAATGCGCGCGCGATCTTTAAGGACTAAGTTACAACTTTTACAAAGATATTTCGTTAAATAAATTGTCCCATTGCCGGATCATTTTCAGGTTTTTCAAAGAGTTAAAAACGTCCGGCAAATCAGTGTGTTTCAGAATGCCTTTCAGCATGCATGACTGCGGCCATAATGTGATCGGCTCGCGCAACATTGAATCCCAGGATTCCGGGGCATTGTATAGGGTGACTGAAGCGGTATTGCCGTGAATCAGAGCCGCCAGTGCGGCCGGAATACTTCCCATTCCGCGTCCTGAAAGATGGATTTCGCTGTAGCCGTTCGCCTCTAAAAGTTTGATTGCGCCTAGAATATCGCGAACTTTTGCGGCGAGGTAAGATTCGCCAAGCATCATGTGGCAGCAGGCAAAATGATAATCATAACTGTATGGCAGGAAAAACTCACGGCTGTGTTGGTCGCCGCCGAGCGGACGGGTTTCGCCGATTCCGCGCACATCCAATCCGAAAACAGTTTGCGGGAGGCACGCGAATTCATCCAGTTCCGTGGTTGAATCGAGATGCGGGATATAAAGAATGGCGCTGCGATTAGAAGGCAGATGAAAGAATGCGGTTTTTGCGATCAGTTTCAGTACCGCTGGTATTTCCGGTTCAACCTCCAGTGCGAAACGCGAAATGACCCGAGTTCTGGGGGTCTCGGAATTGATTGACTGGGGGCGTAAAACCCGGTAGTATGGAGTTGCAATTTGGTTTGCTTGAAAGAGGTCGCAAAAAAAATCACGCAATTGGTCAGGGCTATGTTTTTTTCTTTTCGCAGCCAATGTGTCGGCCAGTTCGATTGTAAAATCCCTGACATGCCGGCGGCCGGATAGATATTCAACCTGTCCGGAAGGCAAACAACGCAACTGTTCAGGAGCCAAAGTTGCAGTTTCAGCAGGTTCAGTAAGCTCACCTGAAACGCCACTGTGTCGGGCAAAAAATTTGTACATGGCTTCCCGGTTGTGGCGCGAATAACCGTGATCAGTCGGACCAATAAAAAGTTCGACATTTTTTTCTGCGCCTAGCAGTGAATATACCCGTTTTACTTCCTCATAAGTTTCAGAGGTTCCGCGCGCATCAAAAAAATCGTTTTTCTGACCAAGAATCAGCAATGGACGCGGTGCTCTGGCCAGCAGAAGATCACCCATTTCACAGCCTAGCGCAGAAATGCCAGGCGGTATTTGTTCGCTGTCGGCGGCCAGCTCGTTTTCGATGTTGTGCTGCCAGCTGGTGATATAGCAACTAGGCGCGGCAGCGGCAAAACGTTCCTCCAATAGATTAGTGATGGTTGTCATGGTGCCGCCACCGGAATTACCGGTAATATAAACGCGTGACCGGTCAATTTCGGGACGTTCCAGCAGGTAATCCAGGCCGCGAATGGCATCCCAGGCACGCCATGCTCCAAAGTATTCGTCAACCAGAAGTAATTGTTTGCCGAGCATATTGTGTTCTCGAGTACATGAACCGTTAACCGTATCGGAATTCGGTACGTTGAGAAACTGATAGCGTTCGCCTTGGCTGATAGGATCGATAATCAGAACTGCGTAGCCCTGTTTGGTCAAATTGATGCATGCGGTTTGATAAACTGTACTATGCTTGCCTTCCATCGAGTGTCCGCAAAGAAAAACAATTGCCGGACATTTTTCCTTAATATGTTCTGGAATATACAGGTTGGCAGTTACAGGTAAATCGGGTCGGCTCTGATAAATGATTTTTTCAATTCGATAGTTTGGAAGCTGTTCAGTACCCGTGCATACTGCATTGAGCGGAGACTTTTGAGTAGGAAGCTCAAATATTGATAAAATTTTGTTGCGGACATCCGCGACATAACGTTCTGCGTCATCACGCGTTTTGAGTGCGGCCAAACGACTGCGACGTTCGTTGGCTACGGAACGGAATTTTCCAACAAAATATTCCTGAATGGAATTGCCGAAAGTAGGTGTGAACATGACTGTGACCTATAGGGTGAAACGGTTTAAGATATTACTTGATTTCTGAAGTCAGTATCGGTTAAAAATTGCAACCCGATATTGGCCATGGTTGCGGCGGCTTTGAGCATTTGTTCAATGGCATATTCTGAATTTGAGGCAGCTGCGAAATCCAGAGAATGTCCCGCGATTTCATGGTCTGAAATACCAAAATAAGGATGAATGCCGGGGAGTACATGCGAAAAATCTCCAAAATCACTGGAGCCGCGACCGCCGCGTGCCGGAATAACCGGATTAAGACCACAAATCTGGGCATTTTGAAAGTATGCATTGTTTAAGACAGAATTTGGTTTTCGTGAGCGGTATGGAACATTAAGCGGGGAGGTTTCAGCTTTAACTCCAGCCATCAGCGCCGCACCTTTGATCATTTCATGGAAACGTGTTTCCATGGCATCTAAAGTGTCGTCTGAAGTTGAACGCAGAAAAAAACGGCATTGAGCATAGTCAGGAATGATGTTCGGGGCCTTGCCGCCTTCGGCGATGATACCATGTACACGGGCGTTTTCCGGTAATTGCTGGCGCCAGGCATTGACGCCATTAAAAAGCATCAGTGCCGCATCTAAAGCGTTCAACCCTAATTCGGGAGAACCGGCGGCATGCGCCGATTTGCCGTGAAACGCAACGTTGAAACGGCGAATCGCGGTTGAACCGGTGTCAATGGTAGTTCGCCACGAAGGGTGAACCATCATGACGGCATCAATGTTTTTCAGGCAATTTTGCTGGAGCATCAGAACCTTGCCGCCTGCAGACTCTTCGCCGGGTGTTCCCATTACGGCAATCCGTCCCGGCAGATTTTGTTTTTCAAGCAATTCTTTTAACGCCATGCCTGCGGCGATTGCCGCAGTACAAATCAAATTATGACCGCAACCGTGACCTAGTTTTGGTAAAGCATCGTATTCTGCGACAAAACAGAAAGTGTGTTCTCCGCTTCCGCAGGTTGCCAGGTATGCGGTATCTAATCCGGCGAAAGGCGATTGCAACTTGAAGCCATATTCTGAAAGCAGTTTAGTCTGAGCCACACAAGCTTTGTGTTCCTGTAGCGGCGGCTCAGGATTTTTCCAGACAAAGCGTGCAAGTTCTTTAAGGTTTTGTTTTTGTTTAGTAATTAACGCGGAAAGTTCAGTCAGAGAATCGTTGTAATTCATTTTTAAAGTAGCTTTTTGTTACAAATTTATTTTTTGCGAATCGGGGTCTGCGGACTCGGGAATATCAATGTTCACCCGATCAGGAAGCGCCCACATAGAACCGGTAAAGCCGTCAACAATGAAACCGAAAATATTGATGCAGTTGCCCCAGTACCATGGTGTCAAAGTAGCTGTTATGGTACGTTCCTTGCCGCCGTCAAATTTGATATTATAAATTTCTTTGGCGAAAAATTTATCAGATTGAGCGCGGAGGGTAACCATCATCGGAGTTTTGCCCATGTGAATATATTTTCCGTTACGGTTGTATATTCTGAACGTGCGTTCCTGATTCTGGCCGTTGGCGATATTGACCGTGTATTGGTTGTTGGACATAGCGGTGGCGCAGCCGTTAAGCAGAACCGCAACAGCGGCGCAACTAATAAAAAGCAATATTTTATTCATAATCAACTCCGGGGATAAGGTTATTGAAACTAATATAATCAGCAAAGAATACTTTTCAATGCTAATGAAAACTTGAAAATTTCATAAAATAGTTTATAATTTGATTTAACTGCCTGAACAACCATGACTCATGCGAAATAGGAGATAATCAGAGATTCGGCAACAAGTCATAGCCGGTTTTCCGTCATAAATGTCGAAAAAGTTTTATCTGGCGGTAAAATCGCTCAGGTAAGCCGGATTTTGTAGTAA